>NZ_VTYM01000002.1:0-316262 GCF_013113925.1 Alteromonas sp. 07-89-2
AATATGTCTTCTTTTACGTTTTTTAGGCATAAAAAAAGCCACGCATAGGTGGCTTTTTTAATATTGATTACATATTGTCCAAATGGTCAGCTATTTCTTTAAACGTCTACGCACAAATACTGCAGCAAATAGACCAAAAAATGCGAGTAAACCTGTTGCAGCTCCTTTTCGCTCGTAAGGTTGTTCGTCTTCAGGGACTTCACATTCTTCGATAGAACCATTTGCTAATGGAGACAGCTTAACAGCAACGACTGTGTCAACTTCTTGTGTTTCACCGTCAGAGTTAATTACATCAACGCCAGTAACGTATTTATTTGTCGCTTTAATTCTCGCGTTCGCAATGATTTCATTGTCATCATTGATATCTACCGCTTCAATTAGCTCGTACGGGTTATCACAAGACACTAAATCATTTAAGTCAGTAAACTCTTCAGTGTCTATGTTGTACATAAATGCTGCGCTTTCACGAAGAGTATCGCTTGTTGCATCTACGTCTGCTTTACCCACAACAATATTATTATTGTTGATAGCGTTTGCGGTCACACCGGCACTCACGAAGAAACCATCGGGGTAATGCTGCTCTTGGGTATCAAGGTTATACACAAATAAGCGAGAACGTGCGATATCGCTTTGTGAACGAAGCACTGCGCCCGTCACCCAGTTTTCGTCATTAATTGCGATAGCTTGGCTAATGATATTTTCTTCGCGAGGAAGAAGCTCGATAGTTTCACCATCTCTGAACACTGTGGCAACACGTTCACTTTCGGTTCTACCTGAGGAATTTGGGCGTGTAATCGTAATGCGATCGCCCGTTAATCCTTCGCCTACTGCGATACCTTGATTGTTTATGTCATAGGCATAAGTGAAGTAGTGAAGTGCATCATCTTCATCAGGTTCAAACAATAGAGGGTAAGTGTCGGTGCTTATCACATCACCATTAACATCGATTTGCCATATTGTAGCATTCACTTCAGATAGGAGAACGAAACTAGGCAGGTAGGCAGAAGAGGAATTGATAAAATAGCTAGAGATGCGTGGAACAGCAAATTCACCGTTGTATATTGTATATAAACAGCGTCCTTCCGATCTGTCTCCACGGGTTTCATCATCTGCACATGTATCTACCGCATCACTTACATCGTCACGGAAACTAACCGTACTAAAGCCCGCTACTTGTAGATTCGCGTTAACTGCACGAGCTGACGAAAAGCCGCCCGCTGTCTCGTCAACTGCAGGTAGTACTTTAGTTTCGCCCGAAGCTTGGACAAAAGCTTGTTGAGCCGACTCCGGATAAGTGTAGTTAATTGTGTCGCCATCTTCGTCTTCATATGGGTCGAGTACCACTAGCGCCGTTGAATCTCCAACGATGAAGTTGCCGTTCAGGCTATCTCGCCCTGTTGATTCAACAGACTGCGTATAGTCATCGAACTTATCTGTTACCTGATCAAGACCTGGCACCAAAGCGATATCTTGCGTATCGGTGGCATAGGTTCTGTATGACGCCAGTTTCTGACCCGTTGTCGACGTCGAATTCGACAGAAGATAGTTTACGATCGTGGTGTAATCGACATCAGTAAAAACGCCCTGACGCGCATTGTCTTCGTTTTCTAGGCTTTCACCGAATTGATCGAAAAAAGTTGTATCTTCTTCAAGCTGTTCAGCGTCGATAGGTGGGTTGAATTCCAACTGTGCAACAGACAGCATTTTGCCTGAGTTATCGATCGAACGAGCAAAATTGTTTCTAGCGGTATCCTGTAAAGGAAGAGGCGTCACTGAATAGGTCGCGGCGAATGCCGAAACACTTCCTGTTGCCAACAGAACGGCGGCGGCAAGCTGAGTTCGTTTCATTTAAAATCCTATTTACTGCTGATTATCTTCCAGCATACTTTCTAGTTCATCCCAGCGCGCATATTTCTGGGAAAGTAATTCTTCTTTATCTGCCAACTCTGCTAATGCTTTGGCAGTAATGTCACTGTCTTGTCTGAAAAAGTCCGGGTCGTTCACTTTTTCTTGCATAGCCTCAAGTTCTTCCTCAAGAGTTTCAAGTTCTTTAGGTAAGGACTCAAGTTCACGCTGGTCTTTGTATGATAGCTTTTTCGTCTTACGGGGAGAAGACTTAGCACTAGGACTGTCTGAAGCTAAATTAGTTTCATTCTTTACCTTGGCTTTTTCTTCCTTTTCGATTTGCTGACGTTTTTCCTGTTGCTCTTTATACCAGTTTTCTACGTCAGTGAAACCCCCAATAAATTCGCGAAGCATTCCATTACCCTCGAATACCACGCTACTATTTGCTACGTTATCAACAAATTCCCTATCGTGACTGACTAAAAGCACGGTGCCGGTATATTCGTTGAGTAAGGTTTCGAGCATTTCCAAGGTTTCAACGTCTAAGTCATTGGTAGGCTCATCCAGCACCAAAACGTTGCTCGGTTTTAGCATCAGTTTTGCTAGCATCAGGCGGTTTTTTTCTCCACCTGATAGCGACTTAACCGGTGCATTAACGCGTTCAGGCGTAAACAAGTAATCTTGTAAATAGCTGATCACATGGCGTGGGTGACCATTTACCATGAGATCGCGTTTACCGTCGCCTACCGCGTCTATCACAGATTTTTCTAAATCTAGCCCGTGGCGGTGCTGGTCAAAGTAAGCAACTTCAAGGTTAGTACCTTGTTTGCAGTTGCCGTTATCGGGCTGGAGTTCGCCGAGTAGAAGCTTGATAAGCGTACTTTTACCGCTACCATTAGGACCAATGAGAGCAAGCTTGTCACCACGCAAAACATTCAGGTTTAACCCTTTAACAATAGGCTTACCTTCAATGCTATAGCTTAAGTCTTTTACTTCAAACACCATCTTTCCAGAGCGCGCGCCCTGGTGTTGATTGACTACCGCATTGCCCTGAACCGCTCTTCTCGCTTTACGCTCTTCGCGTATTTTTTTCAGCGCTCTTACTCGGCCTTCGTTGCGGGTACGGCGGGCTTTAATGCCCTGACGAATCCATACCTCTTCTTGCGCTAGTTTTTTATCAAACTCAGCGTTTTGTGAAGCTTCAACCTCTAAATCGTGCTGCTTCTTTTCTAAATAAGTTTCGTAGTTACCCGGATAGCTCGTAACCGAGCCACGGTCAAGGTCAATAATTCGCGTAGCCATGGCACGTATAAATGCACGGTCGTGGCTCACAAACACAATTGCGCCTTGGTAATTACTCAAGCTGGATTCAAGCCAGCGGATCATTTCAATATCAAGGTGGTTAGTTGGCTCGTCTAACAGGAGCAAATCCGGCTGTCGAACAAGCGCACGAGCTAGCGCTGCTTTTCTGCGCCATCCCCCAGAAAGAGTAGATAGCGATATCTCAGGGTCTAGCTTTAGCATGGTTAACGTCTGTTCAATTTGCTGTTCAAACTGCCACGCGTCTCTGGCTTCTAACTGTTCTTGTAGTCGCTGTAATTTATTTAAATTCGATTCGCTTGGATCTTCACCAACGATACGGGTTTGATGAAAGTAGGCTTTCAGTGTTTCACCTACGTCAGATAAGCCTTCGGCAACATAGTCAAAAAGCGTCACATCGGTGGTTTGAGGCGGGTCCTGCTCTAAGCGCGCAATGACCGTATTATTTTCAATTATACGCTGCCCATCGTCGGCAATAATATCGCCAGCGATAACTTTCATTAGCGTTGATTTACCACTACCGTTTCGACCTACTAAGCAGACGCGCTCTTTAGGCTGTACAACCAGTTCGACACCGTCTAACAGCGGCGGATTCCCATAAATAACAGTGATGTTTTTTAACTGCAAAATGCTCACTGAAGAAACTCCTCTAAATCGGCTGTATTAAAAGGCCAGCCGATTTCTTTTTCGTTATCTGCCCGTTTCAAAACGGGGATCCTTGCACCGTACAAATGATAAAGCTCAGTGCTAGTGCGAATGTTAACCTTCTCTATATTAAGCGATGAAAACATAGACGTTTGTTGAAGCTCAACATCGGCTAAGTCGCACAGGCTACATTGCGGCCCCGTGTAAAAATAAATTTTCATGAAGCTAGTACCCAGCACTGATGGATGTTGCCTTTACGTGCAAAATCTTCTGGAATAGTGTCTTTGGTAATATTGTCTACTGACAAGCCCAGTTCATTCATGGCTGTCTCATCTAGCTTAAAGCCACGCTTGTTGTTAGAGAAGATGATGATCCCCTGCTCTTTTAAGCACGCTTTAGCATCGGTAAGCATTTTTACGTGGTCGCGCTGCACATCCCACGTATTTTGCATACGCTTTGAATTCGAAAATGACGGTGGGTCGATAAAAATTAAGTCGTATTTGCCTTTATGCGTGCCTAACCAAGTGGTGCAGTCAGCTTGAATAAAAGCATGAGGCGCAGTGAGTTTGTTCAGCGCTACGTTCTTCTTTGCCCACTCTAAATAAGTATTAGACATATCCACTGTCGTTACAGACTTTGCGCCACCTTTAGCGGCGAATACCGACACACTCCCCGTATATGAAAACAAGTTAAGAACGTCTTTACCTTGGGACAACGCCTGCACTTTTTGGCGGGTATTACGGTGATCTAAGAAAAGGCCTGTGTCCAAGTAGTCAGTAAGGTTAACCAGGAAACGAGCGCCATTTTCAAACACTTCCATCATGTCGCCAGACTGATTAATTTTCTCGTACTGTTTTGTACCTTTTTGTTGGCTACGCACTTTAAGCGCTATCTGTTTTGGTGAAACACCTGTTACTGCTGGCAAATGAAGCAAGACTTCTTGCAGACGCTTGCGTGCTTTATCTTCAGAAACCGTTTTTGGCGGCGCGTATTCTTGAACGACCAGCCAGTCACCATATCTATCTACGGCAACGTTATAATCTGGCAGGTCAGCATCGTATATGCGGTAACAGTTAGTGTTAGCGTTCTTGATCCAGCCTTTCATGCGTTTGAGGTTTTTCTTCAAACGATTGGCAAACTCGTGGTTGCTAGCGTCCTCGCTAAACTGTACCGTGTTTTCTTCATCCAACACATAATTCGCTAAACGACATTCCAGCTTACCGTTATTCATGGCATAGTCTTTGGTGGCGCGAAGCTTTAAAACCCGAAGCAAATCACGATTGCTGCTAAGAAGTGACACATGCCACCCTTTCCAGGCTTCTTTAAAACGCTTACCCCAATCACTAAAAAGCGGTATTAACGATGTTAGCTCGCCCAAACGTTCTCCGTAAGGAGGGTTTGAAACGACGTAGCCTGGTGTGGCAACGGGAGGAGAAGATTTTGTTGCGTCTTGCTGTGAGAACGAAATATCGTTAAATACGCCAGCAAAATCAGCGTTTGCTTTCGCAATGGCTACCATTTTACGGCTGAAATCACCCGCGTAAATACCACCGCAGCTAGGCTTCTGAACGGAAATAGCTTGTTCTACCAAATCATCCCAAAGCTTCTCTTCGTGGCCGAGCCACTCAGTAAAGCCCCAATACATACGCTTTATACCTGGCGCAATATTGCGAGCGATGTAGGCTGCCTCAATCGCGATGGTGCCCGAGCCACACATCAAATCGACCAATGGCGCATCGGTATTCTCTGTCCATCCACTACGCATTAGCATTGCGCTTGCGATATGCTCTTTAAGCGGCGCGTCACCGGTTTCTTGTCGGTATGCGCGTTGGTGCAGACTTGCCCCCGCTAAATCTATGCCTAAAATTACATTATCGCGATGTAGTCTTGCATACACAGAAATATCAGGGCTCTTTCGTTCTACTGATGGGCGCGGTAAGCCTTGCTCTACAAATGAATCTACTATGGCGTCTTTAACACGAACCGCACCAAATTGTGTGTTTTTTATGGCAAAGTTTGTGCCGATAAACTGTACAGATAAGGTGTGACGTGAATCCATCTGCATTTGCCAGTCAATACCCATAGCCGTGTTGTACAGTGCATCTGCATCGCCTGCTTTGCCTGAAGCCAACACCCAAACTACGCGGTTAGCTAAGCGTGACCATAAGCAAAGTTTATACGCATCCTCTTTTGAGCCTTCAAACTGAATAGTGCCAGGCCCTTGCTTAACTTGCGCATCAGGGCAAAGGCGTAGCACTTCTTGTTTTAATAGTTCGTCAAGACCGCGACTGGTCGTAACCAGAATAGTATTCATTCATGTACCTGTTTTTGATGTACGCGCTTAAGAAAAAGCACGTACACGAGAGATTGGTTTGGGTATATTATAACGCGTTTACGATGCGTTTAACGAGCGATGGGCCTTGATAAATAAAAGCCGAGTAGACCTGCACCAGAGATGCGCCAGCGTCCAAGCGTGCTTGTGCCGCTTCGGGTGAGTCAATACCACCAACGCCAATAATAGGAATAGCGCGGTCAAGTGCTTTGTTTAGCTTGCGTGTTACTTCTAAGCTCATATCTGTCATAACTGAGCCACTTAAACCGCCCATTTCCTCAGCGTGCTGTAATCCGGCAACGGCATCACGTGAAAGTGTCGTATTAGTAGCAATTACGCCATCCATTTTGCTGTTAATTAGCGAGGCAGCAATACTGTCAATTTCCACATCGCTCAAATCTGGCGCTATTTTAATGAACAGCGGCACATATTTACCGTGGGTTTGCGTTAGCGTTTCCTGTGCTGCTTTTAGGCCAACTAACAGCTTATCGAGCGCTTCACCGTATTGAAGGTTTCTTAGGCCAGGTGTGTTCGGTGACGAAATGTTAATAGTGACGTAGCTTGCGTAAGGATAAACTTTGTTTAAACAAATCAGGTAATCGTCAAGCGCATTCGCTTCTTCGGTATCTTTATTTTTACCAATATTAATACCAATAGGCCTTTTAAACTGAGCCTTTTTCACTTGTTCGACAAGATGATCAACACCTTTATTATTAAATCCCATGCGATTAATAATGGCGTGCTTTTCCGGAATTCTGAATAAACGAGGTTTTGGGTTTCCTGGCTGCGGACGAGGCGTTACCGTGCCTATCTCAACAAAACCAAATCCCATGCTTGCAAATGCGTCAATACAATCGCCGTTCTTATCAAGCCCGGCGGCAAGTCCTACCGGATTATCGAAGGTCATGCCTGCAACGGTAACGGGCTTTTTAATCGTCGGTGTGCTGTACATCCATTTCAGCGGTGTATGTTGGGTCTTGTTTAACCAGTTAATGGTGAAATCGTGACTTTTTTCAGGTTCACACTGAAGCAAGAATTTTTGCACTAGAGATTGCATGGTTATTTTTACCGCTCGCTAATTAAGGGCCTGTTGAGCATCAAGGTATATTGCGCTTGTATGAGGTTTGCATTTACAAACGATGCTGCAAAAACGTACAGTAATGTTCAGCCGGCCAATAAAAAGCCCTGATAAACAGGGCTTAAATCATTAAGGTGCGTGTATTCTAATGGTTAGACTTCACGCTTAAAAGCATCAATTCACGTAAAGCGACAGAAAATTTCGCAAATTCGTGCGTTGTACTGGTCTTAAACTCAGACATCATGTGATACCAGCGCTTAAGTAGGACCTGATTGCTTTCAATCCACTCATCAAGAATTTGATCTGCACTACTTACGTCTTCGCGAGAAGCTAGCAGGTTAGCTGCAATGGAACGCTGCTGCCAATCTAACTCTTCACGATACGAGGCGCGAGCTAACGCTTGCCAGTGGTTGCTTACCGCCTGGTTGTTTATCTGATCTAAGAACCAGTGAAGTTCTAAACGAGAACCTAGCTGATAGTAAAGCTTAGCGACTACATCGGTATCGTGCTTATCTGCTTCAACGATTTGAGCAAGGTCAAAGCTAGAGAACATGTTAGAGAAGCTTGCAACCTGATAAGCGATGTCTTCTGGTACACCCTTATCAATGTATTTCTGCGTAGCGTTTTCAAGCTGAGTAAATTCGCTTTTAACCAAGTAGTTTTGCAGGTTCTTCGATAAAATATCGAAGGTACCACGGTAGCTCGCGATGGCTTCTTCAATGGATTGCGTCTTATTGCCGTGGCGAATATACCAGCGCGAAGCGCGACGCATAATTCTACGTGCTTCATCCAACATTTTAAGCTGTAGCTGAGCAGGAATAACGTTATCCAGTTGTTCGATGCGCTCCCACAGCGTCTTCATATTAAAGATACCGTGAACAATTGCGTATGCGTCAGCAATTTCGCTCACACTTGCGCCAGTTTCTTCCTGCATTCTAAACACGAAGTTAAGGCCCATGTCGTTAACCATGTTGTTGGTTAACTTAGTCGCAATAATTTCGCTTCTAAGCGGATGCTGTTGCATGTGTGTTGCGAATTTTTCGCGGAGCACTTTAGGGAAGGCTTCTACTAACAACTTACCGTGGTAAGGATTGTCAGTAATTTCCGGAATATTAAGCGCATCTTTAAGTACCATTTTGCCGTACGCAATCAATACGCTTAACTCTGGGCGAGTTAAACCTTGATCCGTGGCTACGCGATCAGAAATCTCATCGTCACTTGGAATAAATTCCAACTCACGGTTTAGCTGACCTTCACGCTCAAGACCGTGGATAAAGCGAAGCTGTTCTTTAAGTTGCTTAACGCCAGCTAACTCAGTAATAGAGATAGACTGAGTTTGACGGTAGCAGTCTTTCAGTACAATTCGACTTACATCGTCGGTCATATCGTAAAGCAACTTATTACGCTGTTTAAGCGTAAGTTCACCGTCGTTAACTAGGCTGTTAAGCAAGATTTTGATGTTTACTTCGTTATCCGAGCAATCAACCCCACCTACGTTATCGATGAAGTCAGTGTTAACTCGGCCACCGTTAGACGCATACTCAATACGACCTAACTGCGTTAGACCTAAATTACCGCCCTCGCCCACAATTTTAGCTTGTACGTCACGACCATTGACGCGTAAGTCGTCATTAGCACGGTCACCTACGTCTGAGTGAGACTCTTTCTTGCTCTTAATGTACGTACCGATTCCACCGTTCCACAGTAGGTCGACTGGCATTTTCAATATATTGTGAATTAGCTCATTAGGCGTCATCGTTAGCTGACGCGTACCTAACCACTTTTTCATTTCAGGTGTAAGCTTGATAGATTTAGACGCGCGGCTAAATACGCCACCACCTTTTGAAATCAGCTTACTGTCATAGTCTTCCCAGCTTAGGCTTGGGTTCTCAAACAGGCGTTGACGCTCTTTATAACTTGCTGCTGCATCAGGGCTTGGATCGAAGAAAATATGTAAATGGTTAAACGCAGCGATTAGTCGCGTATGCTCTGATAGCAACATACCGTTACCGAATACGTCACCTGCCATGTCGCCCACACCAACAGCGGTAAAGTCAGTGGTCTGACAGTCAATACCAATTTCTCTGAAATGACGTTTAACCGACTCCCATCCGCCGCGTGCAGTAATACCCATTTTCTTATGGTCATATCCAATACTACCGCCAGATGCAAATGCATCGCCCAGCCAAAACCCAAACTCTTCCGCAATACCGTTTGCGATATCAGAGAACGTGGCGGTGCCTTTATCTGCAGCAACAACCAAATAAGGGTCGTCATCATCAAGGCGAACAACATCCTTAGGAGGAACAATTTCACCATTTACAATGTTGTCAGTAATATCTAACAAGCTGGTGATGAAAGTGCGATAGCATGCTTGGCCTTCAGCCTGAATAGCTGCGCGACCTTCGCCTACAGGTAGGTTCTTACAAACGAAACCACCTTTTGCACCAACCGGAACGATCACCGTGTTTTTAACTTGTTGCGCTTTTACTAGGCCGAGTACTTCTGTTCTGAAGTCTTCTTGTCTATCAGACCAACGAAGACCGCCGCGGGCAACTTTGCCGCCACGCAAGTGCACACCTTCAACGCGAGGACTGTAAACAAAAATTTCAAATTTAGGCAGTGGTAATGGCATGTCAGGAATGAGTTCCGGCATCATCTTAAATGATACATATGATTTCTCATTGCCGGCATCGTCTGCCTGATAGAAGTTTGTACGTAACGTTGCAGACATCATATCCAGATAACGACGAATAATTCGGTCGTCATCCAAGTTACTAACGTTGTCTAACTGTTCCTTAATAGTCTCAAGAATACCTTCCTCTTTTTTCTCATTGCGCTTTTTCTTAGGATTAAAACGCTGGTCGAAAAAGTCTACGAGTAAACGAGCAATGTCTGGATAGTTAGCTAGTGTGTTTGCGATGTAGTCACGGCTGAAAGAACTGCCGGTCTGGCGCATGTATTTAGCATAAGCACGGAGTACCGTAACTTTACGGCCAGTCATATTCGCGCCAAGGATAAGACGGTTAAACGCGTCGTCTTCTAGTGTCTTATACCATACTTTGGCGAAGGCATCTTGAAAGAGAATCTGGGCGTTTTCCATGTCAAAGTGCTGACCACTTTTATGTAACATGGTGAAGTCCATGACCCAGTTACGTTCACCTTCTGAACACGTGACTTTATAAGGGCTTTCATCAATTACGCGTAACCCAAAATTCTCAAGCATCGGCAACACGTCAGACAAATGGATGGGCTCGGCACGGTGGAAAAGCTTAAGCTTAACTACTTGGCTGTCAGCGTCTTCTTCTTGTGGACGATAGAACAACATATCCAGTGTGTGGTTGTCGTCTAACATCTCTAATTTGCCAATATCTACAAGCGCTGCTGACGGTAGGTTATGCTCCATATAGCTGCGAGAGAAAGCATTGTTGTATTTGCGTTCCAACGCTTTACCCGAGGCCTCACCGTGTGCCGCTGAAATAGCTGACGCGAGTCTGTCATTCCAGGTTTTGGTCAACTCAATAATGTTTTGCTCTATTTCCTTCACATCGAATTCCGCGTTGTTGTCGTTGACTCTAGCAATGTAATGCGTACGAGCATATACAGACTCTGAGAAGAACGTAGTAAATTCCACTTCTTCTGTTGCGCCCAATGACGCTTTAAGTAGCGCTTGGGTTTCTTTGCGTAACTGGGTGTTATAGCGCTCTCTTGGCACAAACACCATGCACGAGAAAAAGCGGCCAAAAATGTCTTTTCGAATGAATAAACGTGAAATTCCACGCTCTTGCATTTGAAAAATACCCATCACAATTTGCGCTAGTTCTTCTGCTGGCGTTTGTAGCAACTCATCTCGTGGGTAGGTTTCTATAATATTTGCAAACGCTTTGTATGCGTGAGTTCCAGGCTCGAAACCAGATAGCTCACAAATACGTTTGATTTTTTCACGTAAAATCGGAAGCTGAGTTACGCTGTTGTTATAGAAAGAGGCAGAATACAAACCTAAAAAGCGGTGCTCACCAACAACCTGACCTTCTTTGTTAAATACCTTCACGCCTACATAGTCCATATATGCAGGACGGTGTACTCGCGCGCGCGAATTTGTTTTGGTCAGAATCAATGGGTTTTTGCTAAGCGCTTCCGCACGGGCCGACGCAGGTAAGCGAGACAACAAACGCTCTCGGTCGTTTACTGAGTTTTTAAGCAAACCCAAACTGGTGTCGTTTTGAGGGATCCATCTATGGTCCCCTTCAATGGCTTTAACGTCATAATAACGGTAACCCATCATTGTGAAGTTGTGATCGCCTAACCATTCTAAGTAAGCTTTAGTTTGCTTTTTGGCTTCTGCAGATACAGGCCAGTTAAATTTAGCATTGTTTTTAATTACGTCTTGCAAGGTATTTGTCATGCCTTGCCAGTCTTGAACTGCCAGAGAAACTTCATCAACGACAGAGTGCAGTTCTTGTGTTAGAGCATCGATATCTTTTTTCGATGTTTGTCTATCGATTTCGATAAAGATGACCGTTTCTTTTTTCGCACCTTCAAGCGATTGGCCTGGCTCAGCAAACGCTTCAACTTTGTTCGCTTTGTCGCGCTTAATGCCAATTGGGCTGTGAAGGAATAAATGTGCGGTGATGTTCAAACGATTTAGCAACATGCGCACCGAGTCAACCAAGAATGGCATATCCGACACAATAATCTCAACAATTGTGTGGCTTGAGTGCCAGCCGTGTTTGGCAATTTCCGGGTTAAATACGCGTATGTATGGCGACGTATGTTCAAACTTCGCCAAGCCATTCCATAAACTAAGTGTTGCACCATAAAGGTCGCTGTCGTTGCGATTTTCTAGGTCATCGCTTGAAATATTTTTATACAACAGACGTCCGAATTGCTGCACAAGAGACTTCTGCTTGGTATCTACTTTTTTGTCGATAAGTGCAAATACATTGTCTAGCAGTACTGAGTGTCGCTGTGAGGTGACTGTCATTTGTTAACCTTTTTTGAATGTCGTAATACCAATCCAGCTTGGTATAAGTGCCGAGTACCTAACTATTTTCTCTAATAAATGACGCTAATGAAAGCCCATTTTTAACCTTATATTAACAGCATAGATAAGTATGCAGAAAACACCCAAAAAAAAGGGCCTAAAGGCCCTTTTTAATGCTTAGCTATGCAAAAATATTTTATGCATCAGGGTCATTCTTGTTCCACCATAGGAATCTTGCTAGTGCAGGCAGTACAATTATTGCTCCAAGCATGTTCACGACGAACATAAATGTAAGCAAAATGCCCATATCCATTTGGAACTTAAGCGAAGAGAACACCCATGTGCTCACGCCTATTGCCAGCGTAATACCGGTAAATAGCACAGCACTTCCACGTTCTTTTAATGCAGCGAAATATGCTTCTTGAACGGTAGCGCCTTTCTTCAGCATTAAGCTCTTGGTAGAGAGTATATAAATACCATAGTCCACACCTATACCCACGCCAAGTGCGATAACTGGTAATGTAGAAACGGTGAGGCCAATTTGAAGGTATGTCATTAAGGCTTGCGCCAGTACAGACACCACATACAGCGGAATAACAACAACTAACGTAGCACGCAGCGAGCGGAAGCTAACTAGACACAACGCAATAACGGCGCCAAATACATAAAGCATCATAGGGTCCTGCGCTGCACTAACTGCTTCATTAGTTGCGGCCATCACGCCAACAGGCCCAGAAGCAAGACTGAACTTCATATCATCGGTTTGATATTCATCGCGATACGCTTTTACCGCTTCAACGACACGAGAGATCGTTTCTGCTTTGTGGTCCTCCATAAACAGAATAATTGGCATGACCGAGCAGTCGCCGTTAAGTAAGCCAGACGACGTTGGAACGCGAGAAATTGCCTGCACCAATGTTTGCTGGTTACGAGGGAGTACCTGCCACTTAACGTTGCCTTCGTTGTAACCTGCGTTAACAATTTTTGCTACAGATGCCAACGAAACCGCCGATTGAACGCCTTGAACATTTTCCATTTTCCACTGGAAATCGTCCATGGCCTTCATCACGCTGTGTGACGTACAAGCTTCTGGTGTGGTTTCAACCAAAATAGAAATGTAATCTACCGTTACTTCGTACTTATCGGTAATCAGGAAAGTGTCCTGATTGTAGCGTGATGTTTCATGAAGCGCAGGTGCACCCGCATGTAAGTCCCCTATCTTCATATTCTGAGCTTGGAAATGACCAAACACGAATAGGATAGCAGTAACGATAAGAATTATTGCCGCAGGCTTTTTACGTGAACAAGCAGCAATGACTTCCCAGAATTTCGAATTAGCGTTTTCTTTACCCGCGAATTTTTCGACATATTTCTGGTCAAGTTTTAAGAAGCTCATCAGCACAGGCAGCAGCAACAAGTTGGTAAGAATGATTACCGCTACACCCATACTTGCCGTAATCGCCAACTCGCGAATAATGCCGATATCGATTACTAATAACGTCATAAAGCCAACCGTATCAGATAACAATGCAATTCCGCCTGGAACCAGCAAGTTTCTGAATGCCGCCATAGATGCCCGTTTAGCACCAATACCGGTTACTGCTTGTTTTTCTACCGCGTTAATCATTTGTACGCCGTGGCTCACACCAATGGCAAATACCAAAAATGGCACCAGTATTGACATAGGGTCCATACCAAAGCCAATTGAAGTAAGCAGGCCTAGCTGCCAGATAACGGCAATGATTGAGCATACTAATGGCAATAACGTAAGCATGATGCTGCGCGAGAAGAAATACACCATTACGGCAGTAATCGCGATAGCAATGGCGAAAAAGATCAACACGTCTTTTGCACCGTCGGCCACATCGCCAATCATTTTCGCAAAGCCAATTATATGAATAGACGTATTTTCGTTTTCATATTGACCGCGAAGCTGCTCTTCAAGCTCTGCTGCTAATGCCAATGTATTGAGAGGCTCGCCAGTTTGCGGGTCAATATCGAGCAATTGCGCTGTTACCATTGCGCAGCTGTAATCACTGGATACTTGTCTTCCGACAATGTTTGCCTTTTCTACGTTAGCTGCCACCAACTCTAATGCTTCTGGGCTTGCAGAATTAAAGTCGGCAGGAATGACTGGCCCGCCTGCAAAGCCGCCTTCTACAATTTCAGTAAAGCGGGTTGAAGGAGAGAAAAGCGAAATAACTAACGAACGGTTCACCCCATTAATAAAGAAGAGTTGGTCGTGAACATTCTTTAAGGTATCGAAGAAGTTTTGATTGTAGATGTTATCGTTTTTATCACAAACAGAAACTAATATATTGTTAGCGCCACCAAAATCTTGGCGGTGCTCAATGTACGTTTTCATGTATTCGTGATTTAGCGGTATGTTCTTTTCAAAACCTGCGTCTAAGCGCATTTGTGAAGCTTGGTAACCAAGGAAAACTGTGGCTATAGCAAACAAGGCTACGACAATTTTACGGTTTCCGAATACTAATTTTTCAAGAAAATGGGTCATTGTTTTTATACTGCCCTATTTTAAATTCAACGTTTTAATGCCATTCGCAGTAACGGCAATATTCTTACCATTAAACTGTGTTGCATTAAGAAGCGCGGCTTTGTCTTTAATTTGTGAAACGACAATGCCTTCATCAGCTTCGCAATCTGAAAGGTTTGCATAGGGGTCTCGCATACTGGTGGGTAAAGGTCGCTGTGCGCTTACCATCATCCCGTTGTTACCCAAAGCATAAACCTTCGATTCAGAACCAATTAGAATTGAATTTAGTGTGCTGGTTGAGCAAGTTTGTACGTATTCCCACTCACCTTCGTTTCTGTTAACAAATATATTTCCGCGAAGGCCAACCGCTAGAACGGTATTTTCATCAAGCGGCTTAATATCGAAAAACGATCCTGTATAGTCGACGTAATACCGTTCCCACGATTCTCCCATATTGGTACTTTTGGCTAGCAGACCGGCTTCGCCTGCTAGGTAAAGCGTATCACCATCAAGGGTAATTCTGTTTAAGTGGGGTAAAATAGATTCAAGTTCTTGCTGATAGAAGTCTTCATCTTCTTTTCGAATATCTTCAAGGTATTCTTGATCCATTGGGTCAAGCAGACTGGCATGACGTTCTGCCGTCCACGTTTTTCCACCGTCTAAGGTTCGATAGAACAAGCCATAGGCACCTGTAGCAATCCCCTGCTTTTCATTGAAGAATAATACGTCTAGAAATGGGCGCTGAAGGTCAGGTTGGAAATTTTGTATCTCCCACGTCTCGCCTTTATCTGAAGAATGAAGAATGACAGCGTCGTGGCCCACTGCCCAAATATTATCACCTACAACAGTTGTCGCTGTAAGCGTTGATTGTGTTGGTACGGCTTTTTGATTAAATGCCTCACCATCCTCTGAAACTAACACGTGACCGCGTTCACCGACAATAACGACAAATGTATCAGCGTCTATGTCCAAAAGAACCGATTGCTCAACCAATGGTGCCATGAATGCTTCTTCGGCGATTGCAGTTGTAGAGTAATTAACTGCGAAAGTGGCGGCAATGCACGCTGCAATGGTTTTTTTCATAATTAACCATTCCCCCTATTTATAATTGTCTGCATACAAAAACGGCTGGCAATTGCCAACCGTTTGTTGTTTAAGGCGATTAGCGCATACCTTCTCGTCGTAACGCCTGAGGTGTGAATTCCACATCTCGTGGGCGAACGGTGAAGTCGTACATCTCTTCTTCGTTATCGAGGCCAATAGCCAGGTAACGACGTGAGTTCAAGTCATGGTACACATCCAGAGTAGACCACTGGGTAGGTACTTCATAATAGTTCACACCATACGCTACACCAACACGATAAAGTTCGCCACGATTATCATACATATCAGCAACTTGAATTTGCCAGCTATCTTCATCAATGAAGAATACACGCTTTTGATAAATATGACGGAAACCGTCTTTCAATGTGGCTTCTACTTCCCAAACGCGGTGTTTTTCCCAACGTGTTAGGTCTGGGTTAACGTGGTTTGGCTTTAAGATGTCATCGTACTTCGCATTATCTGAATGAAGTGCATAGTTGTTGTATGCAACGAACATTTCTTTCTTACCCACTAACTTCCAGTTGTAACGGTTTGGTGAACCGTTAAACATATCAAAGTCATCGGTAGTACGAAGGCCATCAGCTGCGGTTCCAGGTGTATCATAAGCAATGTTTGGTGCTAGACGTACACGGCGCTGACCCGTGTTGTAGGTCCATGCTTTACGCGGCTCTTTTACTTGGTCAACTGTTTCATGTACAAGCAGCGCTGTACCCGCCAAACGAGCAGGCTTTGTTACTTTTTGTTTAAACATGAAAAGAACGTTTTCGTCAGTAAGCTTTTCTGGTGTAGCACCTTCTTCTGCGTACTTAATTAATAACTGCTCGTCAAAACCGATTACGTTGTAATCACCACCAGTTGTTACCGCAGCTTGACCACCATTACGCTGAACCGCTTCACCGCGATAGCGAAGTATATGGTTCCAAATTGCTTCAAGACCATTTTGTGGAATTGGGAACGGAATACCGAGAACAGCCCCTTTAATTCCGTTACCGCCGTCTAATAGCTCCGCGCTAGTTGCATTTACCTTAGTTGCATCGTAGATAGCCTGGGGATTAGACGCAGAACGACGCGTTGGGTAAACCGGCATACGGAAGGTTTCAGGGTAAGCTTCGAAAAGCTTTTTCTGACCTTCAGATAGAAAGTCCGCATATTCTTTGTAGTTTTGTGCCGTGATTTCAAATAGCACTTTATCTTCAGGGTACGGGTCTGGATGGTGATCACCCACTGTGTAGCCCGCTGGTGCTGAAGTAATACCGCCAGTCCACGCTGGGATACTGCCGTCTGCATTACCTGCTTTCATAGCGCCCAGTGGCGTCAATTCGTTACCTAGTTTATTGGCATCTGCGTCAGACACCTTTGCCATCGCGCTTGCACCTGACAGAGCAAGTGATAAAGCCGCAGCGATAATTCCTACTTTTCTAATCATAAATACCACTCTTAGATTGCATATTTGATGTTAAATGAAACGAAGTCTCTGTCTGATAGCGCATTAGTAGTACCAATACCGCCCCAGAAAGCGCTGTACGACGCTGTTGCTGACCACTTGCTTAGGTAGTCGAACGTCAATGAAATTGCAGCAGACTTAACATCTTCTGTGAAAAGGAATAGAGGGTCTGGTGTTGTACCCTCTACATCGTGAGAGAATGTTGCACGAGCACGTAAGTTAATTCCGGCCATGATGTCGTTGTAATCAGCAACAGCAAGTAAACGGTAACCCCACGCATCGTCAGTAGCAAACGGGTTAGTCTCTGGTCCGCCTGATAGCGCTTGGTGTAAACCTTCACGACTATTGCCATTGATAGGCTCTAGTGACGGCGTACGTGCTGTACCAGGCGCATTTAAGCGAATTACGTTCGGATCTGGCATATCTACAACGTTCACATAGCCTACTTCGCCTAATAGTACGAAGTTGTCAGAACCAAATTTAGGGCCAAATACGTGTGAGGCAGTAAACTGCATTTGCCATGTATCAGAGAATAGATAACCTTCCGCTGTCTCGCCTGGTCCTACTGCACGACCAATGTTGTTGAGCTGGGAGATACCCGCTAAGTCTGGACGTAGCCCCGCATTTGCCAATTGCTCTGGCATCCCCATATACAGCAATTCAACATCATCGATTTGAAGCGGCTCATCCACGCGGTAAGCAAATTCACCCGCAAGAGCCGTAGTACCGATATTAGTGTTAAAGCTCATACCATAGAGTTTGATATCTTCTGGGTAGAAGAACTCTGACTGTGTAAATGCACCCAGTTCAGTGATGTTGTCGCGAGTAACGGTATTAGATGCTAGGAACGCGAGATCTGCGCCAATACCTTCAGCAGTAAAGTCTGATGTCTTACCTGAAATAAGCGGGCGTTGGCTGTGGTAATTGATGTGATAGAAACTAAACTCTGTTTCATTCAAATTCTCGGCAAACCACGTCAAGCGTAAACCGTATTGACCTTGATCGTCGGCGTCGTTGTGCGCTGCGTCAGAAAAACCACGAATAGCCACTTTGGTTGGATAAGCAAGGTAGGCTTGCGAAATGTCCTCTGGATTAGCGCCAGAGCGAAGTAAATCACCGTATCCGTTTAACGCAGTGAGAAGGTGATCTAAGTCGATGTCTGGGTTACCACTGAAACCAAGCTGGACGTTTTGGCGTTGACCGCCCTCACCTGCAAAATCGTTGCCCGCGAAGTAACTGCCAGAAACTGGAAGCCAGCTGCGCTGCCATTCGTACTGGTAATAACCAGAAATACTCACTGTGTCAGTCAAACCTAAAGACGCGTACACCATCCCTACTGGAAGGAATACTTCTTTAAGTTCTGCACCTGGAGCACGAGCTCGTGTTACATCAACAGGGTTCGTTGTGTTAATACCGTGCTGGATGAATGTACTTTCACCCCAACTGATCACCTGACGGCCTACACGAAGCGTAAGTGGTTTGTCGCCAATCCACCAGTCGCCATAGAAGAATGCGTCGTAAAGACGTACATCGGTACACAGTAGGTCTTCTGCTTCAGGGTCTTGACACAAGTCGTATTGGTTACCCGTTATTGGGTTAGAGTATGGACGGTCGCCGTCCATTTGCTCAAAGTCGTAGAACCAGAAACCACGGGCGAAGAAACCATAGTCGCCAAAATTGATATCTAATTCATGAGTACCTGAAATTTGCGTTGCAAACGCGTCACCTGGATCGTGTGCAAGGTTACCAAGGTCACCATTGGTGGAATAACCGCCATCTGCTAAACCCCACACGTCGCCACTTGGGTATAAAGGGTTGAAAGCTGCGTGATAACCGCTCCAGTCGAATTGAGGATGGTTACTGTTACCTATAAGGTCGTAATCTCTTGCCTCTGTTCGAATACTTGTAGCTAATGTAAATGTTGAATCTAAAGATATACTTACATCACCCACTTGCCAATTCGCAGCGTGTGCTGGTACTGCAGCAGCACCTAGCAGTGAGAGAACTCCCGCTGCTACCGGTGATATCTTAAAAGCGCTAGGCCCGTTTTTCATATTTTTATACTCCCAAGTCGATGTGACTTAATACGTGACATCATGACCAACCATAACGATTAACAAAATCATTACATCATTTTGCCATAACCGCAAGAACTAATCCTACCAGTTAACAAAATTTACAACATTAGTCGTATCAAATAGTTATTGCTTTATTGTGAGTATAAAAGGCATTTATAAACTTGCAGGAAAAATGTACAGAAATATTGCGAAACTGTTGCGTTAAGTATTTTGGAACGCTCAATGACAGAAGAAAACGCATAAGTGTTACATATGGGAGTGGTGAAAGCTCGTGTAAAAGAGAGTAATTCGTCGCGTACAAAAAAGGCTCTATGCGAGCCTTTCAAAGGATTTTATTTTTTTGTTGGCATCAATAATCATCCTAAAACGACCTTTAATACCATCAGACGTAACAAATTGCCTGAGCCGGTTGGTCGGTACTTGGACGCTTAGGCCTGATTCACTGACCATGACCACATCTGGCATAGTTGGAATATAAAGCACCTCACATTGCTTGTAAGGTGCATTTATTGAAAAGTAAAAAACCGAGTCAGTTTGGCTAATGCTTGTCATAAGCAAGGCTTTTACTTACTTTCTCAAACAAATCTTTACTTAAACCTTCATGATTAAGCAAACGGCCAAGCTGTTGCTTCATATGAACCTGATGCTCGCTTGCAAAGCCCTGCCATTGCGTCAGTGGCGTTACAATACGGGCGGCAACCTGTGGGTTGACCGCATCGAGCTTAAGTAAGTAGTCGGTTACAAATTTATATCCACTGCCATCGAGTGCATGAAACCTTTCGCTGTTATAGAAAGCGAAGCTACCAATAACAGAACGAACACGGTTCGGGTTACTCATTGCGAACTGAGGGTGCTCACATAACATTGTGATAGTCGCAAAGATATCGTCTCGATTTTGTGTAGCGTGGAGTGCGAACCATTTGTCCAAAACAAGCGGGTCATGATTCCACGATTCCTCAAACTGAGCCATCAAACTGTCGAAAGTGGTGGCGCTACAGTGTTGTGCGCTTCTCAACGCGCCTAGCGTATCTGTCATATTATCAGCGGTTTCAAACTGAGAAACCACAATATGCTCGTGTTGGGGTAACCGCGCTAAGTGTGCAAGCACGACATTTTTGCAGCGACGTTGATTCACCGCTTCTTGCGTGTAGCAATACGCGCTTTTCTCGATATTTTCGAAGACTTGTTTTAGCTCTTTTTCGAGTGCGCGAGCAAACTGGTCGCAGAACGCTTTTCTCGCTTTCGAAAGTGCGGAAACGTTTATGTTACTTCGGCTTTGGCACAGTGTCTCAAACGAAGGTATGACTAAACATTCACTCAGCAATTCAAGGTTGTTCTGCTCTTGGGCAATCGCTTGCTTGATACCGTTCCAGATTTCATTACTGATACCAGACCCAGGCGATTCCTCTAATTGCTTCACACAGCGGTCATACAACGTTTGCATTGCATCCCAACGATTAAATGGATCCTTCGCATGCTTAAATATAGTAAGTAAAGACTCTGTCCCCAATGGGTTTTCTACTTTCGCTGGCGCTGAGAAGTTACCCAATACTACAGGTGTTAAATTAGTAGTTTTGGCTTCTACAGTAAAACGCATAGCATCATCTTTTAAAATGACCATGCCGTTTTGAATTAACGACTCGTTGTCTGTATAGCTTTTCCCCTCATCATCAATAATCTCGATATTTACAGGAATATATAGAGGAAGCTTTTCTTTCTGATCGGAGGTTGCAGGTGTGTGCTGTGACAATGTAAAGCTATGCTTAACAATGCCATCATCATCGACCTCAGTGCTGTGTGCGACAGAAATCACTGGCGTACCAGATTGACTATACCAGCGGGTAAACTGGGTTAAATCTAAATCAGTAGCAGACTGCATTGCTGAAATGAAGTCATCACAGGTGACAGCCTGACCGTCGTGTCTTCTAAAGTACTCGTCCATACCACGTCTGAATCCGTCAGGCCCCAATAATGTGTGGAACATGCGAATAACTTCAGCGCCTTTGTCATAAACCGTCACCGTGTAGAAGTTGTTCATTTCAATGACTTCTTCTGGACGAATTGGATGACTCATTGCACTCGCATCTTCTGCAAACTGGTGTTCTCGCATAACACGAACGTGCTTTATACGATTACTTAACGCCGAAGTCATATCAGCGCTGAACTGTTGGTCTCTAAATACAGTAAGCCCCTCTTTAAGGCTTAGCTGGAACCAATCGCGACAAGTAACCCGGTTGCCGGTCCAGTTGTGGAAGTACTCGTGCGCGATAACCGACTCAACATTAAAAAAGTCATCGTCGGTGGCACTTTTTTGATCGGCTAATACAAACTTACTGTTAAATACATTTAAGCCCTTGTTTTCCATCGCTCCCATATTGAAGAAATCGACGGCAACAATCATGTAGATATCTAAGTCGTACTCTAACCCGAACACATCTTCGTCCCACTTCATCGCCCGTTTGAGAGATTCTAATGCGAAAATACCTTGAGACTTTTTGCCTTTATCAACATAAAGTTCTAGCGCAACCTCTTTACCGCTAGTGGTGGTGTAGCTATCGGTGAGTAAATCGAAGTCACCGGCAACTAGAGCAAAAAGGTAGCAAGGTTTTGGATGTGGATCGTGCCATTTAACAAAATGCGTATTTTCGTCAACTTCGCCCTTGTCCACTGGGTTGCCATTGGCCAAAAGCATCGGTACTGATTTGTCGGCAACTACCGTCACTGTGTAGACCGACAAAACATCCGGGCGGTCCATGAAGTACGTAATGCGACGAAACCCTTCCGCTTCACACTGCGTGCAATAGGCACCACCTGATAAATACAAGCCTTCCAGCGCTTTGTTGTGCTCAGGGGCAATGGTATTGGTAATTTCTAAGACGAACTCATCAAGTTCAGTAACCACGCTTAAGGCGCTATCTGTTACCGTGTATTCATTATCAGATAGGTGCGTACCGTTAATAGAAATAGAATCTAGCGATAAATTATCGCCATCTAGTACTAATGGACTATCGTGCGCGCCATTACGAGTGACGGACAACGTGCTGATAACTTTGGTTTTCGTTGGGTGTAGCGTTATATGTAGGTCAACTGTCGCTATTGAAAAAGCGGGCGGCTGGTAATCCGCCCGGCGTTTAGCTTGAACTGACATAGATCCTCCTGGAAGAAAGCCTACGTGGGTTTAATTGGAACTCTGTGTTAAACCGTATCTTTGCTGTTTACTTCAACATGCGGTGGCGTAATACGTAAAATCTTAATACCTAAATACGCATAAATAACAGCAAGGATCGGGTTGATTACGTTGAAGAATGCATAGAATACGTAATCAAATGGATTGACTAATAAAACACTGTGCATGTAAGCACCACAGGTGTTCCAAGGAATAAGTGGAGACGTAAGTGTGCCGCCGTCTTCAAGGCTGCGAGAAAGATTCAATTGGTCTAAACCACGTTTTTTGAATTCTTCTTTGTACATACGGCCTGGCATCACGATTGAAATATACTGATCTGCAGTAACCAGGTTGGTACCAAAACAAGTAAGAATGGTTCTGCTCACCATATCTCCTGCGGATTTTGCACCAATTAATATGGCAGAAACTGCACGCTTTAATAGGCCAACACGCTCTAATACGGCACCAAACGACATTGCACAGATGATCAACCAAATAGTATTTAACATAGAAGACATGCCACCACGAGAAAGCAAGCTGTTTAAGTTCTCGTCAGGTGTTGAGAAGCTTACGCCATCGAATAGCGCGGTCCAAACTACCTTCAACGCACCTACATTCACCGAGTCGTCACCATTTGCCATAGAAGTAACCACATCCCACTGGAATACAACTGCCCAGACTCCACCTAACAAAGCGCCGATAAAAACAGCTGGAAACGCAGGCATCTTTTTAATCGCTAAGGTGAGCAAAACGACAAGGGGAATTAACAAATGCCAACCTAAGTCAAAAGACTCGTTTAACAAAAGTTGCATCTGCTCAATGCGTTCTGCTTTGGCCTCACCCACTTCACTAAAGCCCAGTACTGTAAATAGAATAAGCGCAATAACAAAGCTCGGAATCGTCGTCCAAAGCATGTAACGGATGTGCTCAAATAAATCCGTGCCCGCAACGGCAGGCGCTAAGTTTGTTGTTTCAGATAAGGGCGAAATTTTATCGCCAAAGTACGAACCTGATACTACTGCGCCGGCGGTTATGGCTGCCGACATTTCCATGCCTGCAGAAACCCCCATTAGCGCAACACCCACAGTCGCCGCGGTAGTCCAAGAACTACCTATACTCATTGCAACAACCGCACAAATCAGACAAGCGGCAGCATAGAAAAACGAGGGGTTAAGCAACTCTAAACCGAAATAGATAAGCGTAGGCACGGTTCCGGCTAGCATCCATGTGCCAATAAGAGAACCTACCGCTAACAGAATTAAGCAAGCACCTAAAGACATTGAGATACCGTCTACAATGCCCTTTTCGATAGTTTTCCAGCTGTAGCCATTTTTCATTCCAATGATAGCAGCTAAGCCCATCGCTAAAAGAAGTGCAATTTGGTTTGGACCGTAAGAAGAGTTATCGGCAAACAAATAAACTGCGCTTCCCATCATTATGACTAACGCAAGAATAGGAAGCATTGCATCGAGAAGTGACGGCGTTTTTATTTCTTTATTCGTCATTGTCGTTTTTTAAAACCTTATTATTGTATTTGTAACGCGTTAAGCGTGCTGTCCGCTTTTTACCAGAATGCTTTAGAAGACTGAGCGGTAAAACATAAGCGCAATGATAACGGGACACACAAAGCGTACGTACCAAGGCCAAATCTTCCAGAAAATGCTGTGTTCAGCAAACTGATCACCTTGTTTAAGTTCATCGAGTATTGCATCTCTGCGCCACACCCAACCTGCGAAAATACACAAGGCGAGTCCTAGTAACGGTTGGCTATACTCGGTAGTTAATGCGATAACAAAGCCGAACAAGGTTTCAAAATTTAAAATGATGATGCAGCTTAATACAAAGATGACCGATGCCATTAATAACACGGCCTTTTTACGTTGAAGACCTTTACTTTCCACCATAAACGCAACGGGAACTTCCAACATTGAAATTGAAGACGTGACGGCAGCAATCGCCATTAGCGCGAAAAAGGTAAAAGCAACGAAAAGACCTACGCTACCAATGGTATCAAACAGTGCTGGTAGTACTTTGAAAATCAGCGTGTCACCTTGGATTAACGCGCCTTCAGGTGTGAAGATTTCAACGCCGTTGTTTAATGCAACGTACATGGCCGGGATAATAAGCATACCCGCAATAACCGCAACACCGATATCGACAAGCGCTACCGACGCACCAATGCTAGGTAGATTTTCATTTTTACTTAAGTATGAACCATAAACCAGCATGGTACCCACACCTAAAGACATTGAAAAAAAGGCTTGTCCCATGGCGTTAATTAATAAGTCTGGGTCTAGAACGCGAGAGAAGTCAGGTACTAAATATGCTGACCAACCTTCTACGGCACCAGGCTGTAGGCTCACATAAACAATCAGTGCAAGAATGAGAATAACCAATGTAGGCATCAAACGCACCGACCACTTCTCAATGCCGGACTTTACACCTCCGACAACGATAAATGCAGTTAAGCCCATGAATAAGAAGCAGAAAATAATGTTACGCGTAACTGATGAAGTGAGTAGCCAGTCGCTAGCACTCGTAAATCCCACCATGCTTACGGCTGCATCGGCGAAATAAACCAGCATCCATCCGCCTACAATAGCGTAGAATGCAAGGATAAGTGACACGGTAACACAGCCCCAAATGCCCGTTAGCCTTCCGACGAAATTGCCTGATATTTTACCTAAAGCGTCAACCATATTCGAACGTGAACTACGACCGATTATAAGTTCTGCCATAAGTACGGGATAAGCGAGTACAAAAGCCAGCAGTAAGTATACGAGAACAAATGCTGCGCCACCGTTACTTGCTACCTTTGTAGGAAAGCCCCAAATATTACCTAGTCCTACTGCCGAGCCTGCCGCTGCTAGCACGAACCCTATTCGAGAGGAAAATTCGCCTCTGATAGCCATGTTATTTCCCTTTATTATTGTTTTAATAATTTATAGACACAAAAAAAGGGCTGGCCCTAGACCAGCCCTTTTTTCTAATCACTTAATTTCTTGTGATAGCGTAACGGCCTGTTTCGATCATATCGAAAGTAATATTGGCTGCCTCGTCCAAGAATGGATCTAATTCTTCCATATCTTCAGGTAGGTCGTCCAATGTTGTGACAGTTTCCATTCCCAATCGCTGTAAACGTTCGTTAGCACGAGCAAGCGACTTCTCTTCCGCCTCTTTCTTCTCGCCTTCACGTACAGATTTAACTAATGAGATGAAGTTCTTGTCTTTATTTTCCTTATATTCCTTTATGTCGTCTTGGATATAAGAAAACTCAGGATCTTGTAAAATACGTTTGTTGTGCTTCGCTGTTAAAACATCAAGCGCAGCAGTACCGTCTGCAAACGTCGTATAGTTAGCGCGATTGATACTGTCCCATGGCAACGCATTTTCCGCTTGGCTTTCTCCCCATTCAGCTGGTTCAACCGCCGATGGATAAAGAATGTCAGGAATAACGCCTTTATGCTGTGTGCTGCCGCCGTCAATGCGATAGAACTTGGCGATAGTAAACTGAACACTACCTAATGGGTTGTCGTAAAGGTCATAAATTTTACCTAAACCGCGATGCTGCTGCACTGTCCCTTTCCCGAAGGTTTGTTCACCTACGATGAGAGCACGGTTGTAGTCTTGCATCGCTGCCGCAAAAATCTCTGAAGCAGACGCGCTATATCTGTCAACTAATACGGTTAACGGGCCATCATAAGCCACTTCGCCATCTGTATCACGGTTAACGCTAACTTTGCTTTGACCGTATCGAATTTGAACCACCGGGCCTTTTTCGATAAATAGGCCAGTAAGTAACGTTGCTTCGGTTAGAGAACCACCGCCATTACCGCGCAAGTCTACGATAACGCCTTTAACGTTTTGCGCTTTCAAGCTTTCTATTTCTTTAGCAACATCCATACTAAGGTTGTTGTAAAAACTTGGAATGGTGATTACACCTAGAGGTTCACCCGCGTGAGGACCAGTCTCTGGCACATATACTTCCGATTTGGCTGCGCGATCTTCTAACTTAATTTTATCGCGAGTAAGGCTCACAACCGACGTGGTTTTCGCGTCCGTGGCTCCTTTTTCAACCTGTAGACGAACAGTACTTCCTTTCGGGCCTTTAATTAACTCAACCACTTCGTCCAATCGCCAACCAATCACATCAACAAACTCTTCGTCGTCTTGTGCTACGCCAACAATTTTATCCTCTGGTTTTATTGCGCCAGACTCGTCTGCAGGACCGCCAGGTACAACGCTTTTGATTACCGTGTAATCATCTTCGCTTTGCAATACTGCACCAATACCTTCGAACGACAAGTTCATGTCCATTTGAAAACGTTCAGCGTTACGTGGAGATAAGTAACTGGTGTGAGCTTCAATTGTACGTGCAAATGCATTCATTGCAGTTTGAAAAACGTCTTCGCTCTTTGCTTGCTTAGTGCGCTTAATCGCTCGTGTATAGCGTTTGGTAAGAAGCTCTTTCGCCTCTTCCCACGTTTTGTCTGCAAGTATTAGATTCAACGCGTCGTATTTAACGCGTTGACGCCAAATTTCATCCAGCTCAGCTTTATTAGCTGGCCATTCAGCATCTTCTCTGTCGTAAAAGAACTTATCGCCTTCTTTTTCAAAGTCGAACGGGCCTTTCTCTAACAGCGCAAGTGCAAATTCATAACGCTCAATACGTCGTTTTGCGCTTACGTTATACATATCATAGGCAACAGAGAGGTTGCCTTTACTCAGCGCATCATCAAACAATGTGCGGTATTTCTCAAAACCCACAACATCAGACAGCAATAACACTTGTTTATTATGATCTAATGAATCGATGAAGCGCTGGTAAACTCTAGCTGAGAGTGCATCATCCAACGAAATTTCCTTGTAGTGCGCCCTGGTAAAGAGTGCGCTTACTCGCTTAGCTGCAACACTGTGTTGAGATTCCTGTTGTAAAATGGGAAGCTCGTCTACCTCTGGTGTTGACGTAACTGCGCCTGCTCCTACCCCAACGGTAAGAAAAGCACTGGCGATGGAAATTCGAAGGATGTCTCTCATATTTTACGACCTCTTGGAGCGTGCCAAACGTAAAGCGTCTGCGTTTACTTTAACTACCATGCCTGAGTCTAATTGAACGTGAATGCCATCTTTAGCTACTTCGGTAATTACTGCAGGCATAGGTGCTTTACCTAATTTAACGGTAACTTGCGTACCTTGCTGTAAATCGCTATCTGTCAATTTCGCAGGTGGTGTATTGTTTGGTCTGTTATTTTTCGGTTTAGTTCCGCGCTTAGTATCAGCATGGTCCGAATTTGCAGATTTTTCACCTTTTGGACGATTAAATTGACGTTTATCTTTTCGCTTAGGCTGCTGAGCTAGCTTAGCTTTGCGCTTTTCAGCTGCTTTTGCTTTGCTTTCTTCTAACTGCTGCTGCGCATGATCAGCGTGTTCTTTTTCAATTGCATCGCCTTCAACGCCGTCTAAATCTACACGGTTTGCACCTTCTTTGATGCTATGAAGATAGCGCCAGCTGTTGGTGTAATGTCGTAGTGTAGAACGAAGTAAGGTTTTGCTAACGCGTTCCTCTTCTTCTAAACGTGTGGCAAGATCTTGAAAAATACCGATCTTAAGTGGGCGGGCCTCGCCTTCAATGCTAAAACATTTCGGAAAGGTCTCTGCAAGGAAAGCTATCACTTCCTTACTGTTGGTAAACTTCTCTGGTGATTCCATTAACTTTCTAAATTATTCAGGAGATTTCATCGTTACTTGCATCATCCCAAGTTGCCAGCGTGTGGTCAACCCAATCAAGCAATTCGTCGTCATCTATTTCTAATAAATGCTTATCTTGTTGCCAAGATTCCCATGCGTAGTGCAAAATTTGCTCTAAACGCTGTGTTTCAATATCTTCTTCTGCATTGTCGTACACCGCATGTAAGATGAAATTTAAACGTTCAGATGCCTCATCTGGGTCATCATGAAAGTCTTCCATATCCTCATACGTGGATAAAACAACGTGAATATCAACACTGGATTTCATAATTATTTCTGCGAATCCATAAGAATTTGAGCAATTTCAACGAGCCCTTTTTCGTCTTCTTCGGTAAAGCGTTCAAAAACAGGGCTGTCGATATCAAGTACGCCAACCAGCACATCGTTTAGCACTAGTGGAACAACAATCTCAGAGTTTGACGCAGCATCACAGGCAATGTGTCCTTCGAACTGATGAACGTCTGCTATACGCTGAACAGTTCTGGTACTTGCACTCGTTCCGCAAACGCCTTTTCCAAGTGGAATGCGAATACATGCTGGTTGCCCCTGAAATGGACCGAGTACTAACTGCTCTTCTTTATAAAGGTAAAAACCTGCCCAATTCACCTCTTCGAGGCTATTGAAAAGCAGCGCACTTATATTTGCCATGTTAGCGATAAGATCGTGCTCGCCAGAAACCAAGCTTTTTGCTTGGTTTATTAACTGACCGTACTGTTGTTCTTTCAAACGAATTTCCTGCTATTGAACAATGTTAAAAGACACATTAACACGCGCTTCTATGCGCTCTTGGCCAGGTAAAGACATAGACATGTCTTTGGCAAAAGCTTCTGCGCGCATTACTGGAATCGGCATATTGCCACCAGATTCTGAGATTGCAACAACTTCACCTACTTCAATCTCTAATTCTTTTGCTAATAACTGTGCACGTTGCTTTGCGTCTTTTACCGCAGAGATAAGTGCTTTTTGATAGGCATCGCCTTCACCAACTGAAATAAAGTTGAATTGTTGTATGCGATCAACACCTCGTTTAAGCACGCCATCTAATACTTTGTCATAAGTTTCAAGGTCAGTAGATGTGACGGTGATATCTCGTGACAACGTGAAACCTTCTTGCTGACGGCCTTGAGGCGTATTGATATAGCGAGGTTGTAAGCGTACTTGCATACTCTGAATGTGCTTTTCA
The DNA here is from genome assembly GCF_013113925.1 of Alteromonas sp. 07-89-2. Taxonomy (NCBI): domain Bacteria; kingdom Pseudomonadati; phylum Pseudomonadota; class Gammaproteobacteria; order Alteromonadales; family Alteromonadaceae; genus Alteromonas; species Alteromonas sp. 07-89-2. Next base: position 29,422 of record NZ_VTYM01000002.1, read on the forward strand.
TCTATACCTTGATTAAGCAAGAACTTAACAATAGAGCGGAGGTCCGAATCAAGCTGAGTGTTCAGTTTACCTACTGTATTACCTTCTTCTTCAACAACGAGTGTGACTGAATAAGCGTTTGGTGTCACTTCTACCGCTCCTACGCCTTGCACATTTATAACCGCTTCTTGTGCGGCCTGTGCGGAAACCATAGGTGCAGATAAGGCAATAAATGATGATGCTAACAATGCTTTTTTAACTACACTTTTAGCTGTCGAATAAGTATTAGTACGCGTGATCATTTTCATAGAGATTCCTTTTTTATGGTGCCTTTTAATTACGTTACCTAAAGGATAAATATTTAAAACTGAATAGTTTATGAATATACGCAATAAACGAAATCTTAGCACTGAACTGAGACGAGAAGAGATATAACTTCGCCGAGATGTACTTTTTATGAGGCAAGACCAAAAAATGGATAAGTAATACCAGTCAACTTGATGTAGTGCCACTATACCTGCGGTAACACGGCGTGATTACGAAGATTTTAAATCTCACTGAGTGGGTAATGATCTATGCAAACTGATATCAAAGCGCGATGTTAGATGGGTTTTATATGCTAAATGATTAAAAGCCAACCGTTCAGCTAAGCATCTCGCTGAACGTGTTGACCGAAAAGATTAAAAGGCGCTAAGCGTTTTACTTAAGCACAGTGCGCAACGCAGCAAGGCAGTGATCGATATTACGGGGTTTACATGCATATCCCATAAGACCAATTCGCCATACTTTACCGGCATGATCGCCTAAACCGGCGCCGATTTCTAAATTAAAATCTTCAAGCAATTGCTTGCGAACGGCAGCATCGTCTACGCCGTCTGGAATTTTAACTACATTTAATTGAGGCAAACGATAAGCACTGTCTACCGTTAGCTCTAACCCAAGTTCACTTAGACCCTGCGCAAGTTTTTCATGACCCAAAGCATGACGCTGCCACGCATTTTCTAAGCCTTCTTCTTTTAAAATCAGAAGTGCTTCGTACATAGCGTACATACTGTTGACAGGTGCGGTATGGTGGTAGGCACGCTTGGCGCCCTGCCCCCAATAACCAACAATCAAGTTCATGTCTAGAAACCAGCTTTGCACTTTCGTTTCTCGGTTTTGAATAACGTTAACTGCTCTTTCACTAAATGAAACAGGAGAGATACCCGGCACGCAACTCAAACACTTCTGTGAACCTGAATAAATAGCGTCAATGCTCCAACCGTCAACATCTAACTCGATACCTCCAAGAGAGGTAACTGCATCAACAATGCTAAGACAATCATACTTTTTAGCCAGCTCGCAAAGCGCTTTGGCTTCATTGCGTACGCCCGTAGATGTTTCTGCGTGAACAAAGGCAAGGATCTTAATATCCGGATTGGCTTTAAGGGTGTCTTCTACCACATTAAGGTCAGTTTGCTCGCCCCATGTATTGTTGACGGTAATAGCCTCACCACCACAACGCTCTACGTTTTCGACCATTCGATTGCCAAATACGCCGTTAATACACACGAGTACCTTATCGCCTGGTTCTACAAGATTAACAAAACATGCCTCCATTCCTGCTGAGCCCGGAGCAGAAATAGGCATAGTAAGTGCATTCTCAGTTTTAAACGCATACTGTAAAAGCTGCTTGGTTTGGTCCATTAACTCAATGAATAATGGATCGAGATGGCCCAGGGTGGGTCTCGCCATGGCGTTTAAAATTCTGGGGTTAACATCGGATGGTCCTGGACCCATCAAAGTCCGTTCAGGGGGAATAAAAGTAGAAAATGATTGCATAATCCATCCTCGTATTAATGTAAGAGCCTGTTTTTAGAGTCAGTATCACGCATATTTAGCATGAACGTTGACGTCATACTACAAGGATAATGGCATGGTACAACCGTCTGTTTTCAACATAACTTACATGAATGAAAGTATGTCTATATATTTAACAAGGGTATACATTAACAACGCTTCATCACGTGGATAAAATGTGTGCAACATGTGGATATAAACTGTACACTTTTTGCTCAAAAAGCATCACATCCGACCAGTATTTAGTCCATTGATTACTAACGTATAAGTTCTACAATTTAATCGACGTAGAGAGTGTAAGATAAAATTCACACAAAAATTGTTTATAATTTAAACAAATGTATTCTATACTCATTGTCCGTTTAAAAGATTTTATTTAAACTCTCCCTGTAAAAGTTAGCGCACGGCTCAGCAATGAGCCATTCCCCTAGGCCCGGAACGTTTGTTCTGGGCATTTTTTATGGGGATTCAAAATATCACGAACAGCCCAGTCTTAGTTTCAGCTATCAACTGGCTGTAATGATGACTTATATGTTTTGGCGTTATCTACGTAATGTTCAGCGGACGCTTTTAGTTTGGGTTCGATCTTCTCATCAAATGTTCTAATGACTTTACCAGGCGCTCCAACTACTAAACTGTAATCTGGAATTTCCATGTTTTCCGTTATCAAAGCGTTTGCGCCAATGATGCAGTACTTTCCAATTTTTGCACCGTTTAATACGACAGCGTTAATTCCTATCAAGGAATAGTCACCAATCTCACAGCCGTGAAGCATGACTTTATGTCCTACTGTTACCCCTTCACCTAGCACTAAAGGAATACCTGCATCGGTGTGTAATACGCTGCCATCTTGGATATTCGTATTTTCACCAACGGTTATCTTGTCCATATCGCCGCGTATAACCGCATTGAACCAAACGCTTGAACCCACTTTGAGTTCAACATTACCAATAACATGTGCGCCTGGCGCTATAAACGTACTTTCATCAACAAGCGGTGATGTAGAACCTAATTTGTAGCGCATTACCCTCTCCCTATTCGTCTACTTTTCTCATTAATCCTTCTTGCATGGTTGACGCAACAAGTTCACCATTTTGGTTAAATATTTGTCCGCGTACCAAACCTCTAGAGCCTCCGCTAAAAGGACTCTCCATTGCATACAATAACCATTCGTTCATATTGATTGGGCGGTGGAACCACATAGCATGGTCTATAGTTGCGATTCGAAGTGATTTATCGGTTACCGCAACACCGTGTGGTTGAAGCGACGTACTGAGAAAGTGATAATCTGACGCGTAAGCAAGCGCAGCTTGATGAACAGTCAGTGATGCATTCATTGTGTCTCTTGCTTTTAACCAAATATAACGCGTCGGTTCGCGTTTCGCTGACTGGTAAGAGTTAGCTGCATCTACCGTGCGGATATCTACAGGTTTATGATAGCTCAACGCTTCTTGCATAGGCCGTGCAATTTTATTGAAGTTAGCTTCATAGAATTCAATGTCAGACTGCACATCTTCCGGCGCAGGCACATCTGGCATTGTTGGGTTTTGATGCTCCATGCCATCTTGAGGAACCTGAAAAGACGCTGTCATGTAGAAAATATTTCTACCATCCTGAATGGCTTTAACCCGTCTAGCAGAGAAACTTCTGCCGTCTCGCACTACTTCAACATCGTAAACTACAGGCTTTTTAGCATCGCCTGGTAGTAAAAAATAAGTGTGGAATGAGTGTGCGACTCTACCAGCCTCCACTGTTTCGTATGCAGCTGCTAACGCTTGCCCCAAAACTTGTCCACCAAACAAGGCGCGGAAGCCTAAATCCCAGCTTTGACCTCGATAGATGCCAGCTTCCACTGTTTCGAGTTCAAAAAGTGACGATAGTTTAATCTCAGACATGTTGTACTTTCTCTTCAATTACTGCTTTTGGGTTTCGCGGGTAGTACTTTTCAGGCAATTTTGCTTTATGCTCGAAAAAGCGCGTATCTTTATAGGGTAACTTCATAAACCCTGAAATGCCTAGCCCTTTTATTTTGGGAATTTGCTGAACGAGTTGCGCTAATAATGCGTGGAAGCGCTCTTCTTGGCTGTGATCAAGCAACGTGTAATAGTTGTGAATTTTCAAATGCCGCGGTAATGCTTCAAATATAATACAACCAGTGTGATGTATTGTATTAAGTTGAACGATGGTATCGATAATCTCCTGAGGCAGCTTTAATAGTTCGTCCGGATCATCGCCATCTTCGAAATATGAGTGAGTACGGCTTTCATCCTTTTGTGCAGAAACCCGTGATAGTTCGTAGGGAATAAACATACCGCCTGCTGGTTTAAAGTCTTCATCTTCACTTTCGCGTTCAATGTGTAGCGTGTTTTTGGCGTTGAACATACAACATTTGAACACCGCGGGCTTGTGAATAGCCCTTGCTAAATTAATGACATTATTCACTGCTAAATCAAACGCTGCTTTCATTGATTCATCATATAAATTCAAGCTTGAATCGACATATATACCTTCTGGCTCCCAGCGCACAGCCATACCGCCAACTACAGGGTAACGGCCTAGTCTGCTTATTGCAGAAACAAATGCTTTTTCGGTATCCCCCATGCCCTGTAAATAGTTTTTGTAGTAGCGGTCAAATTGCGCATCGTCTATATAACGAAGTTCCTCTACGTCTTTTTCATCTAACGAGTCAGACAGTCTTGCCTGTTGGCGTAGGTAAGATTTTCGAGAGCTGTAAACAACGGTTTCAATATCAGCACGGTTCTGAGTGTGGGCCAGCCATGTAGGGATTAACGGAGTATATTGTGTTGGCTTGTCTTGAGTGAAAACCATATTCTTCAAAACGTGGAGATGATTAAACAGGTAATCTCCGCCTTGTCTTCTCTTTTCTGGATCTTCACTGAGCATGTGCTCAAGGATATTAGCAAGCATTTTAGGAAGACCAAGGGATGAAGGTGTAATAACCTTGCTTCCGTAACGACACGATTGCCCTGATGCCAATGCATATAATGTACTGGCCAAGCCTTGTTCATCGAAGCGGGGGCTGGAGAGTGCGCCATTAAGCTGCTCCTCGCCAATAAAATAAACATCGCCAAGTCGAGCATTAGTTTGATGCAGTTCACCCGACATTAAATCCATTACATTGTTACCCACATATTGCCCAGTGATGTCAGTCTGTGCGAACACTGAAGAGCCCCAATCAATCAATCCAACCGATTCATTTTCGGCATCCCAAACCAGATTCGAGGGCTTTATGTCTCCGTGCACAATGGGTTTAATTTCTCCATTTTCACTGTATTGGCGAAAACTGGATAAAAGTTCGCCGACCTGCACTGCAATTTTGACGATAATACGGGGCGAAAGTGGGCCTGTTTTCAAGCTGACCTTTTCTAGGTCTTCGCCAGGTGCGCGCCCCATAACTAAGATGGATTGTTTGCGTATTTGTTGATATTCAATAAACCGTGGCACAAACTCATGATTAACGTGAGAAAGCATAAATGCTTCCTCTTCTAGTCTATCTTGCACATGCTGCGGCAACGTTATTCGCGAAAACTTAAATACCCGTGATTCACCGCTTGGCGCGTTCCCTGCAAACGCAAAACCAAAGGCCCCTTTACCTAAAAGTTCGATGTCACTGTAACCCAACCCTTCTAACTGTGAAATGCAAAGGTTTACCCAGTCTTTTAGTTTTTTCGCATCCGCATGGGATAGCAAATATATCGACTGCTCATCAGGTATATAGAAATGTTTTAGGCCTTTGAGTTGCGACATATTTTTTACTTCACACTTTTAGTGACTTTTTGAAACAGATTAATCAGCAACAATACGACTACCATTGTTAAACTGCACAGCAATCAATTATCTTCGTTTATCCAGGTAACATGCGCTGTAGCGTGATAACCTGCTTTATTTTCACCTAGCATACCAACAACGCTTTCTAACGCGCTTTTTAAATTAGTATCTAGCTGCCAAGGCGGGTTCAAAACGAATACGCCAGAACCATACATTCCGGCATCAGCGGTATTTTCTTCCACGCATATTTCTGCTTTAAAACAGGGTTTACCTAATGCTGCAAGCTTCTCGCTCATAGTTTCACTTGCACCACTTTTGGCGCCAGCCCTCTCTGAAAGTAGTGGATACCACACTACGATTTGTGCCTGATGCCAGCGTTTAAATACCTGTTCCACACCCTTAACAAGGTCGCTATATTCATTCACGCGCTCATAAGGAGGGTCGATTAAAATAGCACCGCGATTGGGTTTAGGTGGCGTGAGTGCACGAAGCCCTTCATATCCGTCTCGTTTGTGTACGTGGCTATTAAGGGTACGTAAACGGGATACGTTGTTGTCTAATTTATCGAATTCCGCCGGATGAAGTTCCATTAGGTGTAAATTATCACCATCCCTTTTCGCTTTTGCGCTTATTGCCGGTGAGCCCGGATATTGTTGTTTTGCTAAAAACGGTTCACACAACGATAAATAGTCGGCCAACAAATTTGGCAAGTCCTGAACGCCTTTATCATCTATAAGCAAACGAGATATACCTGTCTCGTACTCTTTATTTTTTGACGACATGGCATCGGTTAGATCGTACGCACCCGCGCCTGCGTGGGTGTCAAAAAGCGTAAAAGGTTTATCTTTTTTCTTTAATGCGTTGATAACGCCAATCCAACAAAGATGTTTGATGACATCAGCGTGGTTGCCCGCATGAAAGGCATGTTGATAACTAAGCACAAAACCTCAGTAAAATTTTCGTTTTTTTGTAGTGCTCTATAATAACGTCAACGCGCTTTGAGGTATACAAAACAAAAAAGGGCCAATAGTTTTACTATTGGCCCTTTAAAAATATTGCTACTGCAAATCAAATTGCTTTGGATGATATCACTTAAGGTGCATCAACATTTTTTCCGGCTGAGTTAGGTAACTCATCCATAGATTATTGAATCGCACCATAGTCGCACCATCAATAATACGGTGGTCGCCAGACCAATTAACCGCCATGATATTTTGCGCGCTAACATTCCCTTCATCGTCAAAGCGTGGAAGTTTCTGCGTTTTGCCAAGGGCAACAATAGCAGCTTCAGGCTTATTAATTACTGGCGTTGCGGTAATACCGCCTATTGCACCGATATTAGAGATACTAATCGTACCGCCTTTAAGGTGCTCGCCAGCCACGCGGCCCGCTCTGGCTTGTTCGATAATATCCTGCATTTGAACAGCAATTTCTAACAGAGATAGGTCTTGAACACGCTTAATATTCGGTACAAGCAAACCAATTTTAGAGTCTACTGCAAAACCAATATTGTGATCTGCGAAGTAGCTTATCTCAGTGGCGTCTTCGTTAAGCTGACTGTTAACTACAGGGAACTCATTAAGTGCCAATGACATTGCTTTAACGAAAAACGGCATAAAGCTGAGTTTTACGTTCTTCGCTTCAAATTCAGGTTTAAGCAGCTTGCGTAGCGACATCAAGTTGTCCATTACCAACTCGTCACTGACTGTGAAGTGCGGGATAGTATAGACCGAAGCCGACATTTGCTTCGCCATAGCTGCCTGAATACCGCGTACTTTTTCCGTTCTAACGCTGCCTTTACCCACAGTGCTTGTGCTATTCAAATCACCTTTTTCTGCGGTAGATGAGCTTGGCGCAGAAGATGACGTATTTTGAGACGACGTGTCAACATTCGAATGTTGTAGATTCAACACGTCAGACTTAAGGATCCGCCCCTTTTTACCCGAGCCTTCCACAGTAGAAAGGTCGATATTCTTTTCTCTTGCAACACGTCTTACCGCGGGGCTAGCCAACACCTTACCTTCTATAGTGATAGGTGGCTCGTATTCACCGTCGCTGAATTTTGAAGGAGCAACTTGCGCTGATTGCTGACTTGCACCGTTTGTTTGCGTGTTCACTGAACTTTGAGATGCAACGCTTGAAGCGCTGTTGTTTACCGATGGTGATTCGTCATTAGTACCGCTAGTAGTTGTGACTTCACCGGCAACTTCTAACGCAAACAATGCACTATGCACTTTCGCTATATCGCCTTGCGCGTAATAAAGGCGATGCACGGTACCTGCGTTTTTAGCAGGTATTTCTACCACTGCTTTATCGGTCATTACTTCTACAACGGCTTGGTCTTCTTCTATTTCATCGCCTTCAGCCACATTCCATTTCACAATCTCACATTCAACTATACCCTCACCAATATCTGGTAGAATAAAGTCTTCAATGTGTTTGCCGTTTGAAGCGCTTGAAGAAGCATTGTCATTCACTGTCGCTGTTTCAGCCGCATTGTCTTTTACTTCTGCTTGCGCGTCTTCTTGAGTATCTGAGTTAGCGTCGGCATCATCTGGCGTCATAGAGAATAACGGGGCGTGCACTTTAGCAATATCGCCTACCGCGTAATGCAGTTTATTAACCACACCCGCATGCATTGCAGGAATTTGCACGGTAGCCTTGTCGGTCATTACTTCCGCGACAGGTTGATCTTCTTCTATATGCTCACCTTCAGAAACTAACCATTCCAGAAGTTCACATTCAACTATACCTTCACCAATGTCCGGTAAGATAAATTCAATCGTCATTTCATCGTCCCCCGGCTTAGTAGTGAAGCGTACGTTTTATGGCTTCGTACGTCTTCGTTTCATCTGGCATATATTCTTTTTCGTGCGCCAAAGGATACGGCGTGTCTAAACCACACACTCTCGCAATAGGCGCTTCAAGATATAAGAAACAACGTTCCTGAATGCTCGCTGCGATTTCACTCGCAAAGCCACCCGTTAGCGGTGCTTCGTGGTTTATCAATAAGCGACCTGTTTTCATTACAGATTGCATAACCGTTTCAACGTCCCACGGTAATATGCTGCGCAAATCGATGATTTCACACGACACACCATCTTCTAAGGCCATTTCTGCAGCTTTTTGCAGAATTTCTATTTGCGCGCCCCACCCTAACAAGGTGATATCGCTACCTTCTTGAACAATATCTGCCTTACCTAATGGCAGTTCGTAATCTTCTTCAGGCACTTCCGATACAGAAGCGCGGTAAAGACGTTTAGGCTCCATAAACAATACGGGGTTTTTATCGCGAATTGACGCAAGCAACAAACCTTTCGCCTGATATGGGTCACGAGGGATAACAATCTTTAACCCTGGGCAGTGAGCGAAGAATGCCTCTGGTGATTGACTATGGTAGTGGCCGCCTGCGATACCGCCACCATAAGGTGTACGAATTGTTAGCGTACCAACATCGAACTGACCGCCTGAACGGTAGCGCCATTTAGCCGTCTCATTCACAATTTGATCGAATGCAGGGAAAATGTAATCACCAAACTGAATTTCAGCAATAGGTACAGAGCCTTGTGAGGCCAAGCCGTTCGCGAAGCCAATAATGCCTTGTTCAGTAAGCGGCGTGTTAAAGCAACGCGCCTTACCAAATTTTTCTTGAAGGTGACTGGTTGCACGGAACACGCCACCAAAATGGCCCACGTCTTCACCAAAGACCATTACTTTTTCATCTTCGGTCATGGCTGTGATGAGTGCATTATTAATTGCTTGAAGTAGATTCATCTTAGCCATTATTTTACTCTCCCTGCTGTTTTAGGGTACATCTTCGGGTACTTCTTAATATGCGCTTTCAATTCACTGAGTTGTTCTTTTAAATGCCAAGGTGCTGTGTCGTATACATCTTCGACAATGTCTTCAATGGCACATACGTCAGTCTTTTCACAACTCTTCATTGCTGCTAAAACGTCTTGTCTTGCTTTATCGACGCGCTTTTGGTTCTCAGCCTCGTCAAACCAGCCTTTGCTTTCTAACCATTTCGCCATACGAGCGATAGGGTCTTTTGCACGCCACTTATCTTCTTCTTCACGAGAGCGATAGCCTGTTGGGTCGTCTGACGTGGAGTGTGCCGCTAAACGATATGTCATGGCTTCAATAAGTACAGGACACTTTTCTTCAATGGCAATACGACGGGCTTCTTTAGTAGCCGCATAAATGGCTAACACATCGTTACCATCAACACGGATAGTTTTAATACCGTAACCTAAGCCACGAGAAGCAATGCCGTCACCCGCGAACTGCTCTTCTGCTGGTGTTGAAATGGCGTAGCCATTGTTACGGCAAAAGAAAATAACTGGGCAGTTTAATACAGCAGCCATATTTAACCCTGCGTGGAAGTCTCCTTCAGACGCTGCACCTTCACCGAAGTAACAGATAGTAACCACATCTTTACCCGACATTTTTTGGCCATAGGCGTAACCAGATGCTTGAGGGATCTGTGTGCCTAGTGGTGAAGATATAGTCATGAAGTTAAGTGGCTTGTCACCATAATGGATAGGCATTTGACGTCCTTTATTCGGGTCGTCTTTATTGCTAAACATTTGGTTCATGAACTGTTCTGTGGTGTATCCGCGGTAGGCTAATGCGCCTTGCTCACGGTACTGAGACATGATCATGTCGTCATCTGAGAGTGCTGCAGCACTTGCAACTGACGCCGCTTCTTCACCTGTGCTGGCCAAGTAAAAACTAATACGACCTTGACGCTGTGCACCCACCATACGTTCATCCAATACTCGAATGTAATGCATGGTATTAAATATTTTTAATGCTTCTTCTTTGCTGAGGTCAGGTTCAACTGCTTTTTCAATGAGTTCACCTTCGGCAGAAAGGATTTGCAGCATTGGGATATCAACAACCCCTTTAGTAATAATTTCGACCTTATTTGTTGTTTTTACTTCGGCCAAATGATTTCTGTCTTTCACGTTTGTTCCCCTTAAATATGAGGGTTAATAGCGACTTATAGTGATACCAATATGCTAGTTGAGAAAATGCAGGAGCGTCCTACTTATTCATTGGCATTTTTTCAAATGGGTGAAATAGACATACTCAATTAGTCTAAATGAAAAGGATATTCGTCCTAAAAACGTAAACCTTATGTAAAAAATATGAAAATCACGTAGGACAGACGTTTCTTATTCGTCTAAGTGGACAAAGTATTTAGATTTTTACAACTTAGGATGCCAAACCACGTCGGTGTATAACTTCAAGTAAAAAAGGAAGTTATCTATGCAACGTCTATTCACCGTTAAATGTAACAAAATGTGTAAATTGTGTATTGCAGAAACACACGTTACAAAAAGAAAAAAAGTGTGCTAGTAATAGATAGTCACAACGATAAGTTGCGTTTTAAACGAGGCGAATGACCTTTGAAGCAAACAAGAAAATCGTTGGGCTCCAGGGAACTATTCACACGAGAATAATTATGAAAAAAACAATCCTAAGTACAGTTATTGCTACCGCATTAGCGGGCTCAGCTTTTGGTGCTTTAGCTATATCAAATCAACTATCTGGTTACGGCGTAGAGCAACAAAATGCCATTGAGGCGTCTTTCGACAAGAAGAATATTCTTGCAAATGCCATTCAAGCAAATAGCGATAGTGTACGTGTTATCGTCCAGCTAACTGATGTACCGATGGCGCAATTCAGCGCTGTAAACCCAAGTGTAAGCAGTATGGCTGCGCACAAAGGTAAAAAGGTTAATTTTGAGTCAAGCGCAGCAAAGGAATATAAGTCATTCCTTGAATCGCAACAGCAATCCGTTATTCAATCTATCAAGTCTTTCGACAAGTCATTTAAAGCTGATATGTCATATACGGCTGCGTTCAATGGCTTTGCGGGTATCGTTTCAAAAAGTGCTCTTGATCAGCTTTCAAGCCTGTCAACGGTGAAAGCAGTATATCCTGACGTCATTCATCACGCACAAATGGACGCAAGTTTGGACCTCATTGGTGCCGTAGAAACTTGGGAACAGCTGGGTGGTAAAGAAAATGCTGGTGCAGGTGTAAAGGTTGCTATCATCGATAGTGGTATTCGCCCTCAGAACCCACTATTTAGTGGTGAGAACTTTGAAGCGCCTCCTGCAGATACGCTACCAACTGACGACTACTGTTCAGAAGTACCGGATTTTTGTAACAACAAACTTATTGTTGCTCGTGCCGCTGATATCGTAGAAGGCTTCGCTGTTGTTGAGGAAGAATATGAAAGCCCGCTAGGCTTCAATGGACACGGTACGCACGTAGCCGGTACAGCTGTAGGTAACTACGGAGTAATGGCAGAGCGAGACGGTGCTGAAGCAGAGATATCTGGTGTTGCTCCAGCCGCTTACCTAATGGTTTACAAAGGTTTGTATGCCACACCTGCTAACCCAGCGTCTTCTAGTGGTGCCTCTTCAATGCTCTTATCAATGCTTGAAGCCGCGCTTACAGACGGCGCCGACATTGTAAATAACTCGTGGGGCGGCGGCGCTGGCGGCAACCCCAACGGCTCTATTTATGAAGACGTACTTGAAGCAATGCACGATGCTGGCGTGGTTACCGTCTTCGCAGCGGGTAATGACGGTCCAAATGAAGGTACGATTGGCTGCCCTGGCTGCTCAGAAGATGTAATCACCGTTGCAAACACAACAACGGGTCGTCTATTTGCAAATGAAGTGACAATTGAAGGTGACACCACTATCGGTTCAATTCCAGCACTTTATTCTGTAGGCAATCCAGCCATTGTATTTGATAGCCCAATTACCGCACCGGTTGTTTATGCAGGTGAAGTAGATGCGGCAAACGTTGAAGGTTGTGATGCATTTGCTGCAGGCGCGTTTGACGGTGCAATTGCGCTTATCAGCCGTGGTACATGTGGCTTTGTAACAAAAATCGAGAACGCAGAGGCTGCTGGTGCAACTGCTGTTCTTGTTCACAATGTCGATGGACGCGGTGAAGCGCCAATATTAATGGGCGGCCTGAGTGAAGCACAAACCATTCCTTCACTTATGCTTCCTGCGACATCAGGGCAAGAACTTGCGTCTTTAGCGGTAGCAACAGACGAAGCACTAAACGTAACCATTGGAAGTGACATTGTTCGCGTTGTTTCAGACAGCCTTGCTGACATCATGAATGAAAGCAGCTCTCGTGGACCGAATGGCGATCCGTCATTCCTTAAGCCCAACATTGCCGCTCCTGGTACGCGTATTTTCTCTGGTGAATCTCCAGATGCACCAGGACACGAAGGTGAGAGCTTCTCGTTCAAAAACGGTACCTCGATGGCATCGCCTCACGTTGCAGGAGCAGCTGCACTTCTTAAACAAATGCATCCTGATTGGACTGCACAACAAATTAAGAGCGCGCTAGTAACCTCTTCAATTCGTGACGTACTAAAAGAAGATGCGACTACACAAGCAGACAACTTCGACATGGGTGCTGGCCGTTTAGACTTGCCGCGCGCAACGACAGTTGAGCTAACTTATAGCGACCTAAGCCTTGTAGATGGTAATTGCTACTTGAACTGTGAAATGTCTATCACGGTAACTAACACCAGCGATGAAGACATAACTGTTGATGCAACAGCTATGTTCAATGATCCAGCAATTTCGGCAACAGTGACGCCGCAAATGGCAACGCTACCTGCAGGTGCATCTGCTGAAATCATGGTTGCAGTAGACGTTACAACGGCTTCAACTGGGTCATGGTCTTTCGGGGGCATTAACTGGGCAGACACAGACGATACAACAACGGATTACTTTATTCCCGTTGCAGTTTATCCAATCAGCACAGATAGACCTGAATTATTTAGCAGTGACGTTAGTACGCAAGTGGCTGAAGAAGGTCAACTGGTTAGAGTTTCTGCATCAGCGACAAACCAAAATGTTACTGGCATGATTGGTGTTACAGGAACAGTAGACCACAAGTTCGAGATTGATCCATCTACTATTGCTGCGGTTAAGAACGGAAACCAAGAGCCTGTATCCTACGATGCTGACAAAGGTCAAATCTACTGGGAAGGTGCGTTGAACACCTCGTCTTACTCATTAGACGCAGATACTACTATTGCTGCACTAACGGGTGGTTACCTTCCAATGGCCGCGCTGGGAGTACAACCTCTAACCTGTTCAGGTTCGTGTGATGATACCTCAATCACTATCTCAGACCTTCCTGAGATGACGTATCTAGGCAAGGCATACACCTCAATGCAGATTTCTTCAAACGGTTATATATCTTTGGGGACATCTTCAGGAAACGTAACAACGCCTACGCCTGCTGTTATGCCAAACAGTAATGAACCTAACAATGTACTAGCACCTTTCTGGACAGACCTTGATTTATTAGGTACTGACGCAGGAGATGAAGGTACAGGTAACTTATATGCTGCTAGCTTGAATGGTCCTAATGGTTCATTGCTTGTAATTGAATGGGAAAATGCACAGCTGTGGGGTATTCCTGATACAAGCTTTAACTTCCAAATTTGGTATGATTTTGCTTTTGATACCATCCACTTCGTATACGGAAATATGGATAGCCCTCAATACGCTACTGTTGCTGGGTTCGAGAATCCAACGGGTACAGCTGGCTTTACTTTAGGTGCGTTAACATCTGCGGGGGCACAAGGAACGTTACCTGTTTCAGGTGATGAATTCATTTTAGCATCATCTCCTGGTGATGAAATTGAGTTCAGCTATAACGGTACCGTTGTTCCTTCAAGCGAATATATGGATGACATGTTGACAGTTAACGAAGATGCGTCGGTAACAGCTAACATCCTTGCTAATGAAATGGACAGCACAATCATCAACACATTTACCATGGAATCGCTTTCAGGTGACTTCCGTACGTTTACGCCAATCACTATTGATAAAGCGCCGCTTGATCCATCGACTGTTGAAGTAACTACTGAGCCTGCAAACGGTACAGTTACAGTAAATGAAGATGGTACGGTGACCTACGCTCCAAATACTAACTTCTTCGGTGAAGATTCATTCACGTATACCGTGCGTGTTGAAGGTACCATTGATGAAAATGAAGAGCCGGTAGAAGGTGATATTGTTGGCGAAGGCACAGTAACTGTAGCGGTTGCGGGTGTGCAAGACGCACCTGTTATCTCAATCTCTGCACCAACAAGTGTAGATGAGGGTGAGTCATACACCGTGACGGCTTCTGCAACTGACCCGGACGGTGACGACGTTACTATTACCGTAAATGGTATGGCTACATCATCAATCACTGACACCGCGCCAAGTCATGAACAGGCTCGTCAGGTAACGGTTGAAGTAACTGCGACTGACGGCATCGATACTACGACAGAAACCGTAACAATTCGTGTAAACGATACATCGGGTGGTGGTTCAATGGGCTGGATTGCATTGCTTCTTGCTCCAGCAGTTTACCTACGTAGACGCATGAAACGTTCATAACGTTTTTTGATAAGAGAAAAAAGGCCGCAATTGCGGCCTTTTTTAATCGTCTTGAGAAAGTTGCTGTAAGTGCTGAGACATTCGCTTACTGGGTTGTACGCCAAGTTCTCTAAACTTTTCTATTTGCCTTACCAAGTTCCCTCTTCCACTGGTTAACTTATTCATTGCTTGTTCGTAGTTTGCGTGAGCGGTATCCATCGACTTACCTACTTTTTCCATATCCGTCACAAACCCAACGAACTTGTCATAAAGCTTTGCTGCTTGTTCAGCAATAAGCTGTGCGTTTTGATTTTGGTACTCATACTGCCAAATGTTATTAATAGTACGCAGTGCAACCAGTAAATTAGTTGGGCTAACCAACATGATGTTGTGATTAAGTGCCATTGTGACTAAATCTGGTTCTTCTTCGACAGCAATCAGAAATGCAGGCTCAATGGGAATGAAAAGTAACACATAATCCAGTGTCTTTATGCCTTTAAGCGTTTGGTAGTCCTTCGCGCCTAAGCCTTTGATGTGCCCTTTTATAGAAGCTACATGTTGACTTAAAAATTGCGCTTTCTCAGCTTCATCATCACAATTGTAATACCTTTCATAGGCCGCCAAACTTACTTTTGAATCTATGATCACATCTTTATCATTTGGCAAATGCACCACGACATCTGGTTGAAATCGCTTGCCGTGCTCTGATGTTGCTGACATCTGTGTTTCAAATTCATGACCCTCGCGTAAACCAGATTCTTTGAGTATCCGCTCAAGCACTACTTCGCCCCAGTTTCCTTGCTTTTTATTGTCACCTTTTAGTGCATTGGTCAGCGCTGCAGCTTCTTCCGTAATTTTCTGGTTGAGAGCCTTTAAACTTAGAATCTCTGTTTTAAGTGAGGCTCGCTCCTGCCCCTCACGTATGTGTTGTTCTGAGATTTGACGTTTAAAACCATCTAACTCGTTTTTGAATGGTGCCAAAACAGCTTCTATATTGTGTTTTGTTTGTTGCGTGTAACGCTGTTGCTTTTCTTCGAATATGCGATTTGCTAGATTTTCGAATTGCGTATGCAAACGTTGTTCAGATGCATTCATAGACGCAAGTTTATCTTCATGCGCAGCATGGAGCGCCTGAATTCTTGCTTGGTGCGCATCGTTTTGTGCTTGAAGCTTGGCAATAGCAATACGCTCGCTATTCAAAGCATTTTGTAGCTGCTCATTGATTTGCGAAAGCTGCGTTATCTTGGTGGCATTCGCCTGGCCTCGAATAAATGAATAAAGTGAAAAAGCACACACACTTACGAAGGCTATTAGAAAGGAAACGGGTTCGCTAGAAATAAGGTTAATTAACATAGTGCACGTTCATACTGTTATTTTGTACAGCACTATAAACAAAATCAGATAAATATACCAACTGGTATAAATTTAAAATGAAATTGGGGCAAAACGTCTAGCACGTACACCTTTAAAAAAAATGAAACTACACAAATGAAAACGGGTGCTATTGCACCCGTTTTTTATACTGTGATGAAAAACCTAATTAGCTTTCTTAAGCAGAACGGCTCATCTTAAGTTTTGCCTTTCTATCTATTTAGATAGCGAGGCATCAAGCTCTTCAATTTTTGCTTTCCAAATGGCCGGACCATTTTTGTGAGCATTGGCACCCGTGCTGTCTACTGCAACGGTTACTGGCATGTCTTCTACGTCGAACTCGTAAATTGCTTCCATACCTAAGTCCTCGAAAGCTACGACACGAGATTTCTTAATGGCTTTAGATACAAGGTACGCTGCACCTCCAACTGCCATTAGATAAACCGCTTTGTGTTTAGCAATTGATTCAACGGTTGCTGGACCACGCTCTGCTTTTCCAATCATGCCAATAAGGCCTGTTTTCTCTAGCATCATGTCAGTGAACTTATCCATACGGGTAGCCGTTGTCGGGCCAGCCGGACCAACCACTTCGTCACCTACAGCGTCAACAGGACCAACGTAATAGATAAAGCGGTTAGTTAGGTCAACGCCCTCTGGTAAACCTTCACCATTTTCCATCATGGTTTGAATGCGCTTGTGAGCAGCATCACGACCGGTAAGCATCTTACCTGACAGCAGTACCGTTTCTCCTACTTTCCACTCTTGGATATCTTCTTTTGTTACTTCATCAAGGTTAACGCGGCGAGTGTTTTCGCTCACTTCCCAAGTTACTTCTGGCCAATCTTCTAATTTAGGTGGCGTAAGCTCCGCTGGACCCGAACCATCTAGATAAAAATGTGCGTGACGAGTCGCCGCACAGTTAGGGATCATTGCTACAGGTTTTGACGCAGCGTGAGTAGGTAGCGACTTAATCTTAACGTCAACAACGGTCGTTAAACCACCTAGGCCTTGCGCACCGATACCCAATTTATTTACGCGGTCAAAAATTTCTAAGCGAAGTTTTTCGTCGGTAGTTTGCGGGCCGCGCTCTATAAGCTCTTGGATGTCTACTGGGTCCATAAGGCTTTCTTTTGCAAGTACCGCTGCTTTTTCAGCCGTACCGCCAATACCTATTCCCAGCATACCTGGAGGGCACCAGCCTGCCCCCATCGTTGGCAAAGTTTTTACTACCCAGTCAGCAATATCATCGCTTGGGTTAAGCATTACCATTTTAGACTTGTTTTCAGAACCGCCGCCTTTAGCCGCGATCATCACTTCGATCTTTTCACCCGCAACCATGTCGATATGCACAACAGATGGCGTATTGTCTTTGGTGTTTTTGCGCGCACCGGCAGGGTCAGCAACGATAGAGGCGCGAAGCGGATTGTCTGGATTAAGGTATGCACGACGTGTACCTTCATCAACCATTTCTTGAACGGTCATGTCAGTTTTATCCCACGTCACACCCATACCAACTTTAACAAAACAGGTTACGATCCCCGTGTCTTGACACAAAGGGCGCTTACCCTCTGCAGACATGCGTGAGTTGATAAGAATTTGCGCCATCGCGTCTTTCGCGGCTTGGCTCTTTTCCTTTTTATAGGCTTCTTCTACGGCTTTAACGTAATCGAGCGGGTGATAATAAGAAATAAATTGCAGGGCATCTTCAATGCTGTCAATGAAGTCTTGTTGACGGATAACGGTCATGACATCCTCTTTTTATTTGGCTTTCGTGGTCTTAGCTAGCTAAAAAAGCGTATACTAGCGCATCTAAAGACAACGCACCATGTAAAACCATGTGCTTGTGGCTAATTCCAGTCATTTTTAAAAACTATGCTGAAGGGATATCTGAAAAAGCAGCTTAATGTCATCGGTTATTAGTCTTTATTTGTTAACGCCAGTTAAAAATAGAAGGAAGTTTGTGCTTAATTTAAGCACCAAACGCCCACGATAAAAAGAAGTACAGAAAACACCTATGTCACACGCAGATACTATTCACGTTCATGTTTCCCGTTTCACTGCAGAGGAATTAGCCGATAAATTAGCGCTAAATTGTGACGAGAACGCAGCCGTTTTCAATGCACTTTTTAAGCGAGTCTCTACACACCCATATTCCCTTTTACTAGATACTTCTGGTTCGTCTAAAAGTGAAGGTCGCTTCAATATTATGGCATTTTCGCCTTCCGCAGTTATCGAAGCAAAAGGTGATAAGGTTCAACTCATCGAACTAAACACTTCAAAGCGTCAGCAATTGACATTGCCCCCCTTTGAAGCGGTGCAAGCACACTTACATGCGCGCGTTTCAAATGTAGAGATACATGCCAGTGTAAATACAGCGCACCTCCCTTTTATTATCGGTGTGGCTGGTATGGCAGGCTATGATACTGGGCGCTTTTATGAAACGATGCCAAGCATCGCCAAAGATGACTACGAAACCCCTGATTTCGCGGTTGGCCTTTATCTTCGTTCACTTATTGAAGATACAAAAACAGGTTATATCTATTATTGCTCCGTTGACAGTCAACCGCTGACTCAGTTTTTTTCTTCGTTCAACGACGAATCACCTGAGCCAAATTTCAAGTTAACGTCGCGGTTCGAATCAAATTTGTCTAAAACGGAATATGAAGCTTGTTTGGATAAAATACACGCCTATTTGCGTGCCGGTGATTGCTACCAAGTAAATATGGCGCAACGTTTTAGCGCAGCGTTTGAAGGGAATATGTGGCAAGCATATTGTGAGCTACGCAATCAAAATCAAGCGCCATTTTCAGCTTTTTATAACCTGCCCCAAGGCTGTATTGCTTCCATTTCACCAGAACGCTTTCTACGCGTTAGAGATGGGGTTGTAGAAACAAAACCGATAAAGGGTACACGCCCGCGATTTAAAGACAAAGAAGAAGATGCCGCCAGTGCTCAGAGCTTGCTCTCAGCAGAAAAAGACCGTGCAGAAAATCTCATGATTGTAGATCTGTTGCGCAACGATATTTCAAAGCACTGCAAACCTCACTCGGTGAACGTACCCGCACTCTTTGCTCTTGAAAGTTATCAGGCTGTGCACCATTTAGTAAGTACGGTAACTGGTGAATTGAATGAATCTTCTTCGCCTTTATCGCTTCTGGCATCAGCATTTCCTGGGGGGTCAATAACTGGAGCACCGAAAATCCGCGCGATGGAAGTTATCGATGAGCTAGAGCCACATCGCCGGAATATCTACTGTGGTAGCGTGTTCTATATGGGTTTTCGTGAAGACATGGATTCAAGTATTTGTATTAGAACCGTATTGGCAGAGAACCGTCGATTACATTGCTGGGCCGGTGGTGGTATTGTGCTAGATTCTGTTTCTAACGAAGAATATCAAGAAACCCTAGATAAAGTGTCTAGAATACTGCCAGTACTTGAATCAATTAACCAATAGCACAGTATTTGTATGTAATGTGCTAGCACAAAGGTAAGCATATAGGTTGTAAACAAATATCTATGACAAAGAACGAATTTCTATCACAGTTTCACCACTTAAGGCAGCCTCACACCGAGCCAGATTTTCCGTTGCGAAAAACAGGGCGCCCTGCGGCAGTACTTATCCCCCTGATAGATTATGGCAATTCGCTTCAACTACTGCTTACCGAACGAGCGCACCACCTTAAGCATCATCCAGGTCAAATCAGTTTTCCAGGCGGAGCGGTCGACGAAGCTGACAATTCTTTTTTTGACGCGGCACTTAGAGAAGCTGAAGAAGAAGTTGGTTTACCCGCTACTCACGTAGACGTAGTAGGAATGTTGCCTAGATACCGAACAATCAGCGGATATGAAATTGCGCCAGTTGTTGGCTTTGTAAATCCTGACTTTACACCGATTATTGACAAAAATGAGGTAGAAAGCGCTTTTGAAGTGCCTCTCGCACATGTTTTAGAGAGAAGAAATCATTTAGTTCACACGACGCATCGCGATAAAAAGGCATTTCCAATTTACTTTATCCCATGGAAAAACCGCATGATATGGGGCGCAACGGCGGCAATGTTACGCAATTTATCTCATCATATTCACCCTTAGCCTTTGTATTTGCTTGACCGCTCTTGCGTGTACTATAAATTAAACTTTACAGCGTATTAGCAAAACTAATCCCTTTATTAGCTTTTCTGTATTGTGGTTTTTCCGTGGTGGATGCATGATCTTACTATTACTTTGTTTTAATTTTGAAAGTTTATGATCAGTGTATTTGATATGTTCAGCGTGGGCATTGGCCCATCGAGTTCGCACACCGTAGGACCAATGAAAGCAGGCGCCGAGTTTGTCACCGAACTCGCTCAGGAAGCTGCGCTTTTTGATTCAGTGGATAGCGTGAAAGTTGAACTGTTTGGGTCATTAGGCCAAACCGGTATCGGCCACGGAACAGGAAAAGCTGTTATCCTCGGTTTACTAGGAGAACTTCCAGACGTTGTCGATGTGGACAGCATCGAGACTAAACTTGAAGAAATACGCAACACGGAAAAGCTTTGCCTTAATGGCCAGAAATTAGTGCGCTTTCCTAACAAGAACGCCATTGTTTTTCACCGCCGTAAAACGCTCCCCAAACACGCTAATGCCTTAACGTTTTATGCGTACGCGAAAGATGAGCTTGTAAAACAACAAACTTATTACAGTATTGGCGGTGGTTTTATCATAAAAGACGAAGACTTCGATGCGACCAAAGCGCATGCAGCCAGCCTGCAAGCATCAGTACCCTTCCCTTTTAAAACGGCCGGTGACCTTCTTGCTCTGTGTAAAACTAACGGCTTAAGCATTAGTTCACTGATGCTACGTAACGAATCAACTTTCAGGCCCAAGCACGAAGTGAAGCAACAGCTACACAACATTTGGTTAGTGATGAAAGCCTGTATTCAGCGAGGTATCGAAAGCGAGGGTATTTTACCTGGTGGGCTAAAGGTAGTTCGCCGTGCGCCTGGACTATACCGTCGACTTCAAACTGAACACACAAACGACCCTATGCAGACTATGGATTGGGTTAACTTGTTTGCTTTAGCTGTAAACGAAGAAAATGCAGCTGGCGGCCGTGTTGTAACTGCACCAACAAATGGAGCAGCGGGCATCATTCCGGCGGTTCTACAGTACGTAGATAAGTTTATTCGACCTGTTGATGAAGAAGTAGCAAGCCGATTCCTGCTTACCGCAGGCGCTATTGGTATTCTCTATAAAGAAAATGCGTCAATCTCAGGTGCTGAAGTAGGTTGCCAAGGAGAAGTAGGCGTCGCTTGTTCAATGGCTGCAGGCGCGTTAGCTGAAATTATGGGGGGCACAGCTGCCTCGGTAGAGAACGCTGCGGAAATCGGTATGGAGCACAACCTCGGCCTTACTTGTGACCCCGTGGGTGGCTTGGTTCAGGTTCCGTGCATTGAGCGAAATGCCATGGGTGCAATCAAAGCCATTAATGCTTCTCGTCTTGCACTGCGCGGAACCGGTGAGCAAAAAGTATCACTAGATAAGGTTATTAAAACTATGCGCGATACTGGCAACGATATGAAGACTAAGTATAAAGAAACGGCGAGAGGTGGGCTCGCGGTAAATATTATCGAATGTTAGCGCCGCGCTCTAACTAGACAATATGTGAAACGCAAAAAAGGGGCAATTAGCCCCTTTTTAAAACGTTTTCAACAAGCGCTGCGTTTACTTTACTGGAAGCGTCACGCCTTTAAACATTTTTTCTACTTCTTCGTTATTTTTCAGCATCATAGCTTTCTCAACCTTGTCCTTGGTCAGGTGAGGCGCAAAACGCTCAATGAAATCGTACATATAACTTCTTAAGAACGACCCTTTTCTGAAACCAATTTTCGTCGTGCTGTAATCGAACAGGTGACTTGCATCTATCTTCACAAGATCATCATCTAACTCTTCGCTTACCGCCATCGACGCAATAACACCAATACCGACACCTAAGCGGACATAGGTTTTAATAACGTCGGCATCTGTTGCGGTAAACACGATTTTAGGTGTTAGCCCTGCTCTTTCAAACGCTTGATCTAATTCAGAGCGCCCGGTGAAACCGAAAACATAAGTAACCAACGGATATTTGGCAATGTCTGAAATATCGATAGTGCCCTTTTTCGACAACGGATGGTCTTTGTTTACTATTACACTGCGATTCCAGTGATAACAAGGAAGCATGACTAAATCGTTGTACAAGTGGAGAGCCTCGGTAGCGATAGCAAAATCGGCTTCGCCTTTGGCAGCCAGGTCGCTAATTTGAGACGGCGTGCCCTGATGCATGTGTAATGACACTTTTGGATACTTGCTCATGAAACCCTGAATAACATCAGGTAATGCATAACGGGCTTGCGTATGCGTAGTCGCAATATTTAGTTTACCTTGATCTGGAAGCGTGTGCTCCCTTGCTACCGCTTTAATACTCTCTACTTTGGCTAGTATTTCACGAGCTATATTGATTACATCATTACCGGCGTCTGTTACGTGTGTTAAATGCTTACCGCTACGGCCAAAAATCTGAACACCTAGTTCATCTTCCAACATGCGAACTTGTTTGCTGATACCCGGCTGTGAGGTATATAAACTTTCTGCTGTTGCTGACACGTTCAAATTGTTATTGAGGACTTCTACGATATACCGTAGTTGCTGTAGCTTCATATTTTACACCGTTTAATGCGATAGACTGACACTGTACTCCCTCCGTTATAACCAAAACCACCTTTTTTTACTAGTTGCTATTACGAAATTGGCATTATAAAGTTGAAAATAATTGAATTTTTACATTTTCGAGTGGGATTTATTCGCCTTTATCCGATTTCTTCTACATTATGGGTAGGTGATTAAAAAGCACGGTGTTAGATAGATAATGAGTAGCAGTAAACAAGTTACATCCACAATTGATTTTTCATCGGTGTTGGCAGCTGCTGTGCACGATATGAAAAATTCACTTTTTCTCCTTATTCAATCTATTGAAACACTCAGCGACGCCCTTTCTCCTCAAGACGAGAAAGCTAGAGAGCAGGTTGCGAGTGTTCATTATGAAGCATCCAGGCTCAACACCAATCTTGTTCAAGTACTCTCTTTGTACAGGGCTGAATTAGAAAGTTTACCCATTACCGTTGACGAAAGTTTCATCAAAGATTTGGTTGAGGATGTTGTTGGCTCTAATGCGTTATATGTATCGCAGAAAAATATTGATATAAGCATCGCTATCGAAGATGACCTTAGCTGGTACTTAGACAGTGAGTTAATTTATTTGTTATTAAACGATGTAATCATTAACGCAATGCGCTATGGAACATCCCAAATAATAGTAAGTGCCAAAGCAGACGAGAACGACTTCATGACCATTAAAATAGAGGATGATGGTCGTGGCTATCCTGAAGCGATGTTGACTAAAAGCCACGAAGAGCTATGTGACTTTGAGTTAAGCCAAGGAAGAACGGGATTGGGGTTATTTTTTGCGAAGTTAATTGCAAACGCGCATTCTCAAGGAGATAAAGTGGGCTCAATCGCCCTTTCCAACGGCGGGAGTCTCGGTGGAAGTGTATTTGAAGTAAAAATACCGTAAGATTGACCGATAACATTAAGTAATACAAAAAGTAACGCTCGTACGTAGTAATACGTTAACGTTATAAAAAATAAAAAACAGACGGAAACACACGCATGTACGTGATTATTATTATATTAATTGTTGTTTTGCTAATCGCAGCTATCTTTATCAATGCAATGCAACAACATCGTCAAAAGCAAGAGGCTGAGCGCAGAACTGAACTTGCCAAACAGCGTACTATTGTCGACGAAACTGAGAACGTTATTGCCGCCTGTGTAAACATGCCTGTTTCTTCGCGCATTATGGGCATACTTCACAATCGTATTCTAAATGCCTTGAAAGCAATGAACGATTTATCGAGTACATCTGAACTAAAACAGCGTATCTCAAGCAGTGAGCAAGCAACCGCTGCTGCTCTTTCGGACAATAGCGGTATCACTAACGATTTCGCGTTACCCGACAACGACAAAATGATCATTCAATACATTCAGGCCGTTAAGAAACTGCGCATTATTCTTCGTTCAGAACATAGCAAAGGGCAAATTGATTCTAAAGTATTCATGGATGAAGATAAGCAGCTTGAACGCTTGCAGGTAAAAGTAAATGTAGAAACATTGATTAAGCGCGGCCGCGCTGCACTTCAAACTAATATGCTTGGGTCAGCCAGACAGTATTTTGAAAAGGCGAAAAACGCACTAGAAAATCAAAACCCTCAAGACGAATACTCAACGTCTAAACTTGCTGCACTTAACGAGTGGTTGCACGAAATCCAAAGTAACCTTAAGAGCGTGAACGAAAAAGATCGCGCCAAGAAGCAAGAAGAAGAAAGGGACGAATTAGACGAGTTGTTCGCACCTAAGAAGAAGTGGTAGGTCGAACCTTTTCTTAGAAACTATAAAGCGCATTATTTCACTCATAATGCGCTACGGCCATGTTCCACATTGATTGAGCCGGCAGCGATAACCCTTTTCGCGCATTTCGAATTATTCCAATATTTTTCACCAGAGGCATGTCACTAATTTCTTTTGTTACTAGCCCCAATCCCTCCATTTGCGCTTTACAAATCGCCGGCATAATAGATATACCTAAACCATTTAGAATAAGCTTTCCTAGTGTAGATAGCTGCCCCGTTTCCGCGATTATATTTAGCTCACCATATTGTGCTAGCTTAGATTGAGTCCAGTGGCGTACCGCAGATCCCCTATTCATCATTACCAATGGAAGTTTTAGACAGTCCTGCCAATGCAACTTGTCCCCTAAATGGGCTGATTGTGCTTTGTTGGTCACAACAACAAACTCATCAGCAAAAAGGCTTTTAAACACTAAACCATCTTTGCGCTCTGGCTCAAACGAGAACCCAATCTCGCTGCGTCCAGTAGTAACTTCATGAATTACCTGTTCCATTACTACATCGACAATTCGTAAGTTTACGTTTGGAATTCGTTGATGAAATACTGACAAGATATTCGGTAAATGAGACTCGGCAAATGACGGCATAGCGCAAATGGTAAGCTGCCCTTTCGCCATAGCAAACAAATTTTGAATATCAGAAAAAGTATTGTCCCAGTCGTGCAGTAGCCTCAAAGCATTTGGAAACAACACCTCTCCTTCTGGTGTTAGGCTTACATTGCGTGTATTGCGTTGGAATAACTTACCGCCTAACTGCTCTTCCATTTTTTTAATTGCCGATGACAAAGCTGGCTGTGTTAAATGTAGATTTACCGCGGCTTCAGCAAAGGTTGATGACTTGGCCACTTCTACAAACGCTTTTATTTGACGGTATGAAACATCCATAAACTCTTCAACAGATCTCATCGATTAATAAATAGTTTTTATTAATCACAAGATTAATTCGATTTTACAAATGAAGCAACAATGTCGATACTTATTTTTAACAAATGCATTGGAGATAGAGAATGGCGGGATTTAACAAAGTTGTATCCTCATACGAAGAAGCAATGGCTGGCCTTGAAAATGGTATGACAGTTATTGCGGGCGGTTTCGGATTGTGTGGTATACCCGAAGGACTGATAGGCCAAATTAAGAAAATGGGCGTATCTGGACTTACTGTAGTTTCTAATAACTGCGGTGTAGATGGATTTGGCTTGGGTCTTTTACTAGAAGACAAACAAATAGCAAAAATGGTGTCTTCGTATGTAGGTGAAAATGCCCTGTTTGAAAAACAACTGCTTAACGGTGAGTTGGAAGTTGAGCTTACACCTCAAGGAACGCTGGCGGAAAAAATGCGCGCTGGTGGTGCTGGCATTCCTGCCTTCTACACTGCCACAGGTTATGGTACGCCTGTTGGTGAAGGAAAAGAAGTCAAAGAATTCAACGGTCGCCCTTATATTCTTGAACATGCTATCACTGGCGACTTTGCCATTGTAAAAGCATGGAAAGCAGATACTTACGGAAACTGTATTTATCGCCATACAGCACAAAATTTTAATCCTATGGCCGCTACTGCAGGTAAAATCACTGTGGTAGAAGCAGAGGAAATTGTAGAGCCTGGTGAATTGAACCCTAGCGAGATCCACACTCCCGGGATTTATGTTAACCGTGTTATTCAAGGTTCATTTGAAAAACGTATTGAACGCCGTGTAGTTAGCAAGGAGTCAGTGTAATGCTTAGTAGAGAACAAATCGCAATGCGCGTCGCTCAGGAATTTAAAGACGGCGATTACGTCAATTTAGGCATAGGTATCCCTACCCTTGCAGCTAACTATGTGCCAGATGACATCAGTGTGATGCTGCAGTCAGAAAACGGCCTTTTGGGTATGGGACGTTACCCGACTGAAAATGAAATTGACGCTGATATGATAAACGCTGGTAAAGAAACGGTAACGGCTATCACGGGCGCGTCTATTTTTAGCAGCGCTGAGAGCTTCGCCATGATCCGCGGCGGTCACGTTGACTTTACTGTACTTGGCGCATTTGAGGTTGATGTATCGGGCAATATTGCTTCTTGGATGATACCAGGCAAACTGGTTAAAGGCATGGGCGGCGCTATGGACTTAGTTGCTGGAGCAAAGAACATAATTGTTACTATGACCCATACCGACAAACACGGTAACCCAAAACTACTTGGCGAATGCACCTTACCGTTAACCGGTGTTAACTGTATTACGCGCATTATTACCGACTTAGCAGTGCTGAGTGTTGAAGACGGCGCATTTGTGCTTCAAGAACGCGCAACGGGCGTCAGCGTTGACGAAATTAAAGAGAAAACGGGCGGAAAGCTTGTTGTTCCTGACAATGTACCTGAAATGCAGTTTTAAACTCTGCGTTTAATTGTGCATCGTAAGGTCGCGCTTATCACCTAGCATTTATGCTGCTGTGGTAAGCGCGCACCATTGAGTTAACTCACATTTTTGCTTCAAGTTTATATTCTTCTTTCAATAACTATTGTTACAAATGCCCGCCTTCAATATTCAAACTTATAAGCCTTTCCAATAAACCTTTAAATGCACCGTGCATTAAGGGATAATGCGCCCGAATGTCATTTTAAAAAGGCTATACCTTCTTGCTAGTTACTGATTTACCTGTTCACCACAAAATTATTTCAAAGCTCGAAACGAAAAACATTTCGACGCTAACCGAAATTCAAGAACGCACTATGCTGCCTGCTATTCAGGGCAAAGATATTATTGCGTCATCAAAAACGGGGTCAGGTAAAACCTTCGCCTTTTTAGTGCCAGCTATAAACAGGCTAATGTCACAAAAAGCCCTTAGTCGTCAAGACCCACGCGCACTTATTCTTGCGCCAACTCGTGAGCTAGCCAAACAAGTTTTCATTGAAGCAAAATCAATGTGTACCGGGCTAAATCTTACTTGTTCACTTATTGTGGGTGGTGAAAATTATAACGACCAAGTTAAAGCGCTTCGCCGTAACCCTCACATTATCGTTGGTACCGCTGGTCGTGTAGCCGACCATCTATTAGATAAAAGTGTGTATTTAAACGGTTTAGAGTTGCTTATCTTTGATGAAGCTGACCGTATGTTAGACTTAGGCTTCTCTGCACAGCTTAAAATGATTAACGACTATGCTGATCACAGAAAGCGTCAAACTATGTTGTTTTCTGCCACGCTCGATAATATTGAGCTAAAGCATATGACAACGCAGTTGACCAAAGGCGCTGTTCGTGTAGCTGTAGGAGACTCAACCGCAGAGCATGGCGATATCGAACAGAAGTGCTTCTTTGCAGACAATGTTGATAACAAAGATCAAATTTTACAGTTTGAGCTAGCCAATCGTACCTACAACCAAGCTATCGTATTTACAGCTACCCGTGAAGATACCGATAGAATTGCAGCCCTGCTTAACGAAAAGAACTTAGAAGCTATTGCGCTTCGTGGTGATATGCTACAAAGCCAACGCGCAGCAGTAATGAGTGCGTTTGCTCGTGGACAGCACAGTATTCTGGTTACTACCGACCTCGCCTCTCGTGGACTAGATCTGTCAAAAGTAGGATTGGTGGTTAACTTTGACCTTCCTAAGAACGCGGATGAATACATTCACCGTATCGGCCGTACAGGCCGGGCTGGGCAAAAAGGCGAAGCATTCTCGCTAATTGGCCCTCGTGATTGGAACAGTTTCGAGGGGCTTAAGAATCACCTTCAATATGCGTTAGAGTGTTCACCGCATGACGAATTCTCGGCGTCTTTTAAAGGTTTTACGCCGAAGAAAAAAGTGTCAAAACAATCAAATGCGAAAAATGGTAAAAAGCGCGTAGCGAAACCAGCAAAACCCGGTACTAAAAAACGTGTCGATACCATGTCTGGAGAAGATATTGGTATGGTTCCTGTGAAACGCAAGCCAAGAAACACTCTGTCTGACGACGATGAATAAAACTCTATATCGTAGTTTGAACCATCACCGCCGCTAGTCACAATTCACTGTTGAATAGCGGTGTGTAACCTTTCACTTTGTTTTTAATCACATTTTCTTACAGCACTTTGATAGTACACCTCGCCATCATATGCTTTACTACGCATATAGCAATAAGTCGATTGTGCTGACTACACGCTTCAACTGTTTGTAACATAGCGTGTAAGCGGCTCACACTCCCCCCTTTAAAATGGATTTTAACTACATGAAATTTGTAAAGTTCGTATTGTTAGCCTTGTTTATAGTAATAGTCGTTGTGGCACTCTCCTATGAAAAAATAATAGCACGCGTATTGTTGCCGCAGTACATAGAGTGGGCACATGAAACAGATATGAAAGGCTTAAAAATAGGTCAATCGTTGAACGAACAAGAATTGGCGCTAGCAGCGGAGATAGGCATAAAACAACCTAAGAAAGTAAGAATTGTTTATGTAGATGAAGTGCCATATCCCTACGAAAACTTCGCGCTTAAAGTGTTTGGCGAAGCCGTTGGACTTATTGGAGAAGGAATAATAAATAACGCACAAGTTTTCGGCTATTCGATTTATGCTCGTAAAGATTTCGAGCTTAATAGACCCAAGTTAGCCCACGAATTAGTGCATGTATTACAGATTGAACGAGCCAGTTTAGATGAAGTTGTCACCCAACACTTTTTCGACATGGCTGAATACGGTTACGATAAAGCCCCACTAGAAGTAGAGGCGTCCGCAGCCAATAAAGTATACAGCGCTGATTGGTAGTCTTTACTACATAGCATACTTTTTTAGCTTCGCCCAACGTGTAGGTTCATCTGTCGAGGCTTTAAGTTCTGCTATAGACAAGTTGCCGACGAACAGATTGTTGACTGGCTACTTCTGCTTTGTGCCAGAAGCTGTCATTCGTACCGCCATAAACACTGGCGTCGTTTACAGACTCCGAGATCTTTAATTTGTTATGCAGGTCATTCGCTAGGCTGCCCACCTTCAGGAGACTCTTCAGGTTTTCGAAGACCTCCAAGCATCATGGACCGAACCACTAACCTAAGAATCATCCACCATGCATATATGGCCGAGATTGATGATGATGAGTTGTCGTCCAAAAGCCCATGTGCGACCTCATTTCGCAAGTTGAAAGCCAAAGCATCAGTGAAAACACTTTTAATTTCAAAAACTAAATCTTGGCCAAAAACGTTTACTGCATCCGGCAAATCCATCAGTGTGCTCAAACTATTTTCGTTTTCAATACCTTCTCGGTCTATGTTGCTAGTATGTGCACCAACTTCTTTTAATTGAACACGAACGATATGTTCGAGTTGCGGACACAATAGGTGAATTGCATTTCCGAAATCGTGTTCAAAACCTAGCCACAACGCATAACCTAGAAGGTGTTTCCGGTTTTGCGGAACAATAGGAGAATGATGACACAACGCCTCCATGAATTCTTTCGTAAATCTATGCTCCATAAGCAATTGTCTTAAAGCGGGTATTATTTGTCCCTCAACAGTAATCTGAGTTTCGATAGAAAATTGCCGCTGAATCTGCCTATGTAAAACTGCTTGGTTGGCCGGATCATCTTCACCTGCATTTAGATTCATTGGTGGTGTTTTTGCGATTACTCTTCCATCGCCACTCATGTGACTGGAGCCAATTAGACTTCCTAGGAGGCTATGCTGCATACTTTCTTTAGCACTATCGGCTAGCCTTTGGTATTCAGGGCCAGGATAAAGTCCGGTAAAATACATTAATGCCTCTTCAATAGAGTGTTTTCCTGAGACATGCGCTATTGATGATTCGACCATATCGGAGATGTCCACTCCCGGTGTTTTCACCAGCCCCATTTCATCTAATGAAGCCTTGCCTGATTCTGTTATCTTTGTACGAATTACTTCTATCCTGCTGTTGACGTTGTAATTCTCACGATTTTTGACTGGAATACGACGGTATGCTTGTATTGCATTTTCATAGAAGGAGTTGGAGACCATATTACTGCCGCCAGATCGAGAATCAGCTTCTTTTTCGAAGCAATCAGCTATCGAAACCAAACACTCCAGCCAGGCTTGCTCATCACGACACTGTTGGAATTTCTTTGCCGCCAACTCCAAATAAGATCTCGCAGAATTGAAATCACCTTCACGCTTTAGTCCAGAGCCAGATCTCATTAATTCATGTGCTATATTTTCTCTGAGTTCATGATCTATTTTGAGTTTGTCCAGTAAACCCGCGATTCGTAGAGCCATGAATTTATTACTTGGATACTCAATACCAAATGCTCCAAATAGTTGGTTCTTGATATCATTTAGCTTCTCAAAGTCCTTTACTTGCATACATAATCTTGCAGAACGTTCCCAACAGTCATTTATGTCACGATGCCAAGTATCAGGATCGATGGCGTGCACAATATAATTCTCTATAGCAACTTTCGCATGCTCCGGATTTCTTGGCTTTTTACACAGCCATAATAAATCCGCTAGCCTTGCCTTCAACCAAGGCTCAACTATGTCATTCAGTATTACTTCGAAAAAAGCTAAGTCATCTACCGTGAAATCTTCAGGAATAGCCGAACGCCTTCCAGCCTGATAATCTGCAAAGTAGGGATTAAAAGGCTCGTTTAAGCTGCCAGGAGCAAGCATCATTGATGCGGCTCGTCCAAGTAATTCAAGAATTTTTGCTTGTTCTTCTAAACCAGCTTCTGCCTTCACTTTTGCATGCTTCTGAAGGCTTTGCATGACAGAAGAGTACCCATAATGATTTTCAGGTTGTACATCATACTGCCATTCGCAGGCGATGAATTGTTGTCGAGCATCATTTAACAAATCAGTCATTCAACTTCCTTGATCTTTAATCCATAAATTGGCAAACCATTCTGACGCATAAAAGTTTATCAATAGGCATGTTGCCTCTTTTTTGCCGCTACATCGCCTGTTTACATTTTGCAACAATCTATAACACTGATAATTAGTTGCTACAAGTCAGATAGTGATTTGAAATTTAACATTTTATCTGTTTCAGAAAACAGGCAAATTGCCTGTTAGTATTAATAAGGGGAAAATAACCATTGAGAAATAGAATAGTTTATTCAACGGCCGCTTTACGCTCGAAGTCGACATTGAAGGCTATTCAAAGGAAGCTATATCTCACTCCCAACACGAATGGCCAAACTCAACACATAAAAAAACGAGTGCTTAAAAGCACTCGTTTTCAATTGGATCTTTTACGTGGCCTAGCCCTCGTTTTCACACTTAGCCTAGCGAGTCGAAAAGCCTCAGTCGACGATAAGTGTTACTAAGTTTAAACTTAGTATTCCCACCATCCTTCTTGCCACCACTCCAAAAACTCTTCAAAGTCGATGTAACCATCGTCGTTACTATCGATAAGCTTAAAGCCTTCTTGTACGTGGCTAGCTTTCGTTTTTGGTGAAATAACGGTTAGAAGCTCGATGAACTCCGGCAAATCGATTTGGCCGTTGCCATCACGATCGAAAAAGCTGAAGTCCTTTCTAATTTCTTCAATTTTAGATTCTGAAAGTTGAGTGCTCACTCGCATTCCTTATTTCAACTGCAATAAGCACGAGTGTAACGCCCTTCTTTCTAGCTGTCTACGCCTGATTTTCTTTTGCTTTAAGTGCGCGTAAACGTTGAGCTTCTGCTTTTTCCTGACGCTTTTGTTCCATGGTCAAACGCGCTTCCGTTCCTACGTGCTCTTGTTGACGCTCTTTTGCCAGCTGAACCTGTTTTTCACGTTCTCTAAAGCGAGCAATTTGATCGTCGGTATGGTTACCAAAGCAGTGTGGGCAGCTTACACCCGGCTCATACTTATCACTCTGCTTGTCTTCTTCAGTAATTGGAAGTCTGCACGCGTAGCACTGCTCATAATGGCTTTTCTCTAAGTCGTGGTTAACTGCAACGCGATTATCAAATACAAAGCAATCGCCTTCCCACAATGACTCTTCTTTCGGTACATCTTCAAGGTACTGTAGAATACCGCCTTCTAAGTGATAAACCTCGTCAAACCCTTGCTCTTTCAAATAAGCCGTCGATTTTTCACAGCGAATACCACCGGTGCAGAACATAGCCACTTTTTTATTTTTTGACGGGTCGAGCTCTTTCGCTACGTATTCAGGAAACTCACGAAACGTTTCGGTTTTAGGGTCGATAGCGTGTTTGAACGTACCAATTTCAATTTCATAACCGTTTCGCGTGTCAATAACCGTAACGTCTGGGTCGCTAATAAGTGCGTTCCAGTCTTTAGGTTTTACGTAAGTACCAACGGTTTTGCGAGGGTCAATACCCTCAACGCCCATGGTCACAATTTCTTTTTTCAGTTTTACCTTGGTGCGATAGAACGGCTGTTCATCGTGAAGAGATTCTTTGCAAGAAATAGGATTAATACGTTCGTCGCTGTTTAAATAAGCAAGTAATGCGTCGATACCTTCGCGGGTACCAGAAACCGTACCGTTTATCCCCTCGTGGGCAAGAAGAAGTGTACCTTTAATACCATTAGCTTCCATTGTTTCGAGAAGCGGTTGGCGGATTTCTTTGAAGTTTTCAAGCGCAACAAATTTATACATTGCGCATACAATATATTTAGACATATTTTAACCTTTGCTGATTGGAGCGTAAGACCAGTGCAAAAATGCGGCGCGCAATATAACAAAAAGGAATGATAAAAACTAGGGCGGATACGAATTAGCGCTCGTACGTCAACGCAAACTTAGCACGCAACAACGAATTGAAATAACTGCTATGCAATATTCTCAAAAGATGTGGAGTGTGACGAATTTTCTTGTTGTGAATGGTGTTCTTTATCTTGTGATGAAAGGATATCGTATAGCAGCGTATTATCTTCCTTCACGGTGTTAGCGTATTCCTTTTTCAACCGTTTTTGTGTTGCCAAACTACAATTATCTACTACATCGTCGGGTAGACGTTTAGCATCATCAGTTTGTGATAGTGGAGAAGGATTCATACTTAAATATAATCTTGCTGCCGCATAGTCTTGAGACACTAACTCAGACAAAACGTGCATTCTGCCCCATTCGCATTCATTAGCGGCTAGCGATGGTCTTCTATAAAAATTTAACGATGCAAGCTTGGATTCGATGTTGCTTTTATCATCAGTTTCTGACGCTACCGCTTCAATTTCAAATGGCTCAGCCACACTATGTTGTTGCATAGCGAGATATAAAGAGAACAACGCTCCCTGCGCAGATGCTTTAGCAAGCACACCACTGCGCTCCCAGTATATACTGGGGTCAATAGGTATTTGCTCACGAGCCTCGACAGTTTCTTGCGACATTCTTATTTATAACTTCATATGTATACTTATGTTTTCGGCAAGATAATGTTTTTCTTAAGCTTATTATCTAAAATTAGATATACTCCTATAAAGTAATCGCGCGCTCATTCATGGATTTGAAATGCAATTTAGCAACAAACAAGTACTGATTGTTGAAGACCAACGCCCTTTCCTTCTTTTATTAAAGGGGCTGATGCATTCGATGGGCGCATCTGATGTAGTTACGAAGTCATCTGCTGAACAAGCGGTATCACTATGTAAAAAGCATAAGTTTGATATCGTCATTTGTGATCTACACTTGGGAGCTGACAACAAAAATGGCTATGAACTCATTGAAGAGTTGCGCACTCGAAGGCTTATCAGTCCCACATCGGTGTTCATTCTGATAAGCGCAGATAGCGCTCGACCGATAGTGTTGGGCAGTATTGAACGTAGACCCGATGATTTTTTAATTAAGCCCTTTTCTCAAGTTCAGCTGAAGTCTCGTATTGTTCGTGCGTGGCAAAAAAGACAGTTTCTCCAGCAAGCGTTTAGTCTCGTTGAACAGGGTGAAATAAACAGTGCGATCGACCATATCGAAGCCTTACTTGACGCCCCTTCCCACTATAAAGGTCACTGTGAACAGCTATTAGTCGAGCTATACTGGCGTATAGAGCAACCCGATAAAGCGCTAGATGTGTTACGTGATTACATTGACGGAAAACCCGTGCTGTGGGCGCAAATAGCTATTGGAAAAACTTACTTGCTTTTAAAGGAATATGAGAAAGCGATTTCAATTGCCAAGAGAACGCTAAAGCGTAATCGGTTCAATGCAGACGCTCACGATATTCTTGCGCAAGCACACCAAGCCACGACGGCTGGCGACAAAGCACTAGATGCAATAAAAGAGGCAATAAAACTGTCGCCCTACTCCCTACCCAGGCATTTCAAAGCCTGTGAAATAGGTCGGCAAAATGACGATTTAGTGCTTGCAGCGAGTTCAAGCCAAGCGATCTGGGATTTATCAAAACGAACCGTTCATAAAACAAGTTTACACTGGTGCGGTATTATCCGAAGCCTTCTAGATGTCGCAGAGTTTGCAGACGACAAGCGCCAGCGCAATAAGTATCAGCAAGAAGCATTACTTACTCTGCAACGAGGAAAGTTTGATGAACATCTTCAAAAAATGGACAGAGATTTTGACGTAGATATATTTGGTACAATCGTCAACGCTAGAATTAGCGCTATAGACGGCAAACTGATTGATGCCAAACGCCACTTAACAACGTCACAAACGCTTCTTGATGATAAGTACACGGAAGTTCCTACCGCGTTTATTCCTGACAGTATTAACGTTATGTATAAACTGGGTGAGTTTGATGATGCGCTACAGTTGAATGCACTTTTGACTTCAAGACAGGATGAGCTCGACCAAAACAGTCAAAACATGCTTGATGCGCAAGCCCTCAATGCTCAGAAAAACTTAGCCAGTTATCAACAGTTCAACCGCGAAGGCATTCAACACTATCAGCAGCAAGATTACGAACGTGCTAAAGCTTCGTTTGCCCTTGCTCAAGGCTTTGCTCCTGTAAATACAGGGGTTGCGCTTAATCTATTACAATGTCTTCTACAAATTGCAATCAAAGAAGATAAAGCCGAAATGAAACTCATTAACGAGTGTAAGCGGTTGTTCAAATTGATTGACGATATGTCACTTAAGGCGCCTTACAAAGAAAAATACACCAACCTTAGAGATGAACTCTCTAAATATATTGGCTTTTGAATTAGAAAACTGGTGAGCTATGAGATTGTTAGATTTTTACTGTTCATATTTTAACCGGCGAGGCCAAAGTATTACTAACTAATCCATAAAATTATCAACCGTTTCGATTAGTTCATCCACGTTTTCAATCAGTGTTTGACGCTGTTTCTCTGAAAGGGTTGAAAATATCTCGGCCAGTAGCGTTGCAGTCACAGTCATATTATGAGCACTACTTTGCTTGTACACATCGCTTTTATAATTATCCGGATTTTGCATGAGAACCACCAACTCTTGCTCAAACCTTTCGTTTTGCTTGCGCGAAACGAATAGCTTTCTTGCCGCATTTTGTATGTTTCTGCGATACGTTATCCAAGCGTCACCTGTAGAAATAAACTGTTGCGCGTAGGTGCTAACAATTTGTTTTTGCTCTTTACTTAGATCTCCAATACGCTCACGTATTGTTTCTTGTATTCGCTCAATTCTATCTTTAAGTCTCTGTGCTTCAGACTTTTCCAGCGCCTCTTGTCGCTCTTCCTCTTTTTCTTTATTGTCTTTTTCTAAAGCCGCAAACAGGGTGACAACTTGTTCATCATCGAGTGTTTTAGCAATAGCCGCTAATTCAGGACTGACCTCGTCTCGTACGCGCTCCCAATGCGATCTAGCTAGCTCAAGGTTGTTATAAACAATACTCGAATTAAGGGTGTCATTCTGAATCTGCTTTCTTATATCCTCTAATTGCGCTTTATAGCGAGTAAGTTCACTCTTCTTGTGCCAGCTCAACCAATTTTGTAAATGCGCATCAAACTTCTCCTCTTGCTCATCTTTAAGCTCGATGTAATCGTCCATGTACCAATACACCCACCAATCTAGGTTGTTATAGGCCAGCTTAGAACTGCATGAAGTAAGAAAAATAATAAAGGCAACAACCAACAATGAACGCATAGTATTTCCTTTTTTTACGTTAGTTACGTCGTGACAAGCAAAAACGCTTATTGCTGCGTACTGAAAAATTGAATTTTACTTTGATATTACGCAATAAATATCCGTAATAGAGAACTTTACGTTGCACAGCCTTTACTCTACTTTAATGGCATTGCCTGTAAAAAGAAGGACTTTAATGTGTCAAAACGTGTCGCAATTTTAACCTCTGGTGGCGACGCCCCAGGTATGAATGCATGTATACGTGCCGCAATTATTGCGTGTCAGAAAGCTAATTTTACCTTGCTTGGCTACAAGCACGGCTACAACGGATTACTACAGCAAGAGTTTATTCCTCTATCTCTTGATTCAACGCACAATCTTATCCAGCAAGGCGGCACCATACTGCACAGCGCAAGGTGTAAAGAATTTAAAAATCGTGAAGGGCTTATCAAAGCGGCTGATAATTTGAGACAGGCCGAGGTCGACACACTTATTGTAATCGGTGGTGACGGATCTTTTCGCGGCGCAGCAAAGTTGAGCGAACTATGGGATGGCCAGATTCTTGGTATTCCGGGAACAATTGATAACGATATAGCGGGTACTGATGCCACTATAGGCTACTTTACCGCAATAGATACCGCCATGAGTTCTATCGATAAAGTTCGTGATACAGCTGATGCCTTCGAACGTATTTTCCTTGTAGAAGTAATGGGTCGCAATGCTGGCTTTTTAGCATTAAATGGTGCCCTTTCCGCGGCTGCTGACTATGTGGTTGTTCCTGAGTTTTTTGAATCCGCTGAGACTGAAATCAAAAAAATCGTAAACCAGATAAAAGCGCAACGTGCTTTGAAAGGGCCCGTCAGTTTTATTGTTGTAGTAGCTGAAAACGTTTGGCCTAATGGCTTAACAGGATTAACCGAAGCTTTGCAGTATCACAATATCAACGACGTTAGGCCGGTAACCTTGGGACATGTCCAACGTGGCGGCTCGCCGGTAGCACAGGACCGACTACTCGCCACTACTCTTGGCGAATTCGCCATAAGCTTAGTAGGAAGCGATGTCACCAATATAATGGTTGGTGAAGTTAATCAGCGCCCTATTACCGTACCCCTACCCAAAACTTGGGAAGAAACAAAGCCCCTCAATCAAGCCCGGGTTGACGCTATGCGTACCCTAATGAACGAAAGATACAGCTGCGACTAAGTAAGATGGTTCAGACGCTGTTTAACTTGAAACATTTATAGATTGTAAAAACAAAAAAGGCGGTGCTTTATAATAAAACACCGCCTTATACTACTTAATGCTCAAGCCTCTTTACATTTTCATCGCCGCTTTCACTTTATCGCGATGACTGCGACTCACTTTGAGTTCTGTATCATTTTGAAGTATTAAATGATACTCGCCACTAATATGGCTCACTAACTTTTTAACAAAACGGATGTTGGCAATAGCTGAACGGTGCACTCGAACGAAAAACTGTGGGTTGAGTTCCTGCTCAAGTTCTTTCATGGTTTTGCGCATTATATGCATGCCATCCAGTGCGTGAACGCACATATAATCACCTGCAGCATCAATCCATTGAATGTCTTGAACGTTTACGCGCGTTACTTCTGAGCCATCTTTAATAGCCAATACATCTGGGTATGGATTGGTTTCAACCGGCTCACCATTAGCTAACTTGCGTAAAATCTCTTCGCAATCATCGCCAGTAAGTTCAGCAACAAGGCTTACCAATTTTTGTGACTGCTCATCTTGATGCTGAGTTGAGTAATATTCACGTACTTTGTTTAACGCCGCACCTAAGCGCTCGTCGTCTGCTGGTTTTAACAGATAATCTAAAGCATGCACGTCAAACGCCTTTATTGCGTAACTGTCATAAGCAGTTACGAAAACGATCATGGGAATGGGCTGTTTCAGTTCGCGCAACTTGTGAATAACCTGAAAGCCGTTTAAGCCAGGCATTTGAATATCTAAGAACACCAAATCTGGACGATGTTGAGAAATGCTACTTACAGCCTCTAGGCCGTTCTGACACTCTGCAAGCACCTGCACATCATCATGACGCTCTAACCTGGCACGAAGGCCCTTGCGTGCTAAAGGTTCGTCGTCCACTACAATGGTTTTAATCACTTGCTTTGTCATGTTATACGTCCTTAACTTCATAGGGAATGCGTATTCTAACTCGCACGCCTGAAGGCTGATTGTGTTCTATAGAGAATGCAAAATTACGATGATAGAGGGATTGCAAACGCTCTTTTATATTGGCTAGGCCTACGCCGTTTTCTCGACTAAGTGTTCCGTCTTTGATATCTGCACCAGGGCCGTTATCGGCAACATCCATTAACAAGTCATTGCCAAATGTACGTGCCGTAATCGCTATACGACCACCATTTTCCATCTTAGATATGGCGTGCTTTATTGCGTTTTCAATAATGGGCTGCAAGATCATGCTCGGCACAAGGGCACTTTCACACCCTTCATCGATGTCCCATAGCACTTCTA
The DNA here is from genome assembly GCF_013113925.1 of Alteromonas sp. 07-89-2. Taxonomy (NCBI): domain Bacteria; kingdom Pseudomonadati; phylum Pseudomonadota; class Gammaproteobacteria; order Alteromonadales; family Alteromonadaceae; genus Alteromonas; species Alteromonas sp. 07-89-2. The sequence goes on from NZ_VTYM01000002.1 coordinate 68,717, forward strand.
GACGATCGTCAAAACGTACCTTCTCTATCTCTAGATAGAGTCGTAATGCCTTTATTTCCTGACCTAGCGGTACTCGCTTTATCGGGTCGTTGTCTAATGAATAACGTAGAAAGTCACTCAAACGCGACACCATCGCTTCTGCTGTGTCGTTCTCTTTTAAAAGAATAAGGGTTGAGATAGCGTTAAGCGTATTAAAGAGAAAATGCGGGTTGAGTTGATAGCGCAACATCTTTATGTGAGCTTGGTGCGCCATGGTACTCGCCTTTAGCGCGTTCTGCTTCTCTTTTTGAAGCATTTGGAAGTTCTTGATGCCAAAGTACACACCACTCCAACACCCCACCATTATTAGCGAGTTAATAGTGTTGGTAAAATACATATACCATTCGTCTGGGCGATATCCGTGCTTGTAGATTTCCCAGTAGTTAATGTTTTTTACCACGGCCCATAGCAAAGCGATTAAGTAGCACGACACAATCACTATGATGATCATGTTGAGCGGTGATTGCTTTCTTGCCCATCGATAGATGTAGCGAAGCGGAATGGTTAGCAACCATCCTGCATAGGCATTAAGCATGATGATGAAAACCCAAATAGGTCGAACATCATGGAGAAAAGATCCGATGTAATAAATTATTGCGAACCCTGCCCAGCCTGCACTGTGCAATGTCCAAAATAAACGTTCATTACTTTCTATTACACGCTGAAAGCGACTCACAATATTACCAATTTAAAAACTTATAGGAAGATTATACGCAAGCCTTGCCACGACCCAAGCGCCTTGGTCGTGCCCCTTATGCTTCTTGTCGCAGGGCAAAATCTTGAAATTAGACATGTTTTGGCTATATCAATTCGCTGATTAAGCTCAGTAACTGATATTCATTCTTTTCAGCCAGTGCACCCACCACCAGGCTGGGCCAACCAGCAAGAAGCGCAAATCGTCAAAAAACGAAGGCTTTTTACCCTCGATATGATGGCCAATAAACTGCAAAATCCACATAACGACAAATAGTACAAGGGAAAATAACCATACTGAGATACTGAAGTGGTCTAGGGTATTAATTGCACCGAAACACAGTATAGTTAAGAGGGTCATTGCAGCCCCTATCGGGCCAGACAACATAAAATAATAATACAATACGGGAACCGCTATGATGTGCGCCCATGTGATATCAAACTGCGCTATCACATCGGGTACCGGCAAACTCCAAAGCAAACCTATCGTTACGAAATAGATGCTGGGTACGGCAATAGCATGGATGATAACGTTGGTCTTGTTTTGGTGGCTTTCACCGTACTCCATTAACAGTCGCTCAATACTTCTCATGTAGATCCCCTTAGCCTGTTATTTTGATTATTATCTAAAGAGCACCCAACTATTGTTTTCCTACGTTAACAATGTGTGTCGGGACAACAGCGTTTTTATCAATTTTTCTTCACAGGTAAAGGCGAGCCCATAAAAAACCACATCACTATCAAGCTTATGATTTTTAACTTTTGCAGTAAGCGCTACTTCTTTACCGTCTAACGAATAGTTTAGCTTAACCTCAGCTTCATCAAGCATTACCGGCCAATTTGGCTTGACCTGTAACACTACTTTGCACCCTTTTTCACTTAAATCTATGATGATCCCCGTTACGTTTTCGTCACTGGGATAAACGTCAGCTTCTAACGTTACTGAAACGCCAAGTTGAGCACGCTTTACAGCGCGAAGCCCTATACTTTCAATACGTTTCGGAAAGGTCGTAATAAGTAAGCCTGATGGCTTGGAAAGCAATTTGAGTACTTTCACTTTAAACGCAATAACCTGGCCAGTGTCACCCTCAAGCACAGAACGCACCACGATTTCGTTGCCAACAGTCAGTGCATCCCTAACGGTAATCCACTTCGCCGATGTTGGAATATGAAAAAGCAAACATTCATCAATAAGCATGCCTATGTAATCAGTCTTTACACGCTTTGGCGCTGCAGGCATAGCAATTTGTAAATCTACTGTATCGCCGGGTACCAACGTACGCAACGATTCCAAATTATCTTCGCTTAGTAAATTGCTTTGTATTTTTTCAGCCATTTGTATTTGTTATTGCTGGATTTAATGTCATTTAACTCAATGTACGCATCAAACAAAAACTTATCAATACTACGATTGAAAACCATGTTCAATAAACGTAAAAATTGCCCCTTAGTAGCAGGCAATCTATTGGGATTAACTCAATAGGTTGATATAGTTGAGGGATAGTTTTGCTTATCTTTTCGGACGTTTATGACCTCTGCTCTTCGCTATACGTTAACTATTTCCAATTGGCGTGCCCATCAATTTACTGTCGCGCTGCAAATACCTGAGCATTCTGGCTCATCAATTGAGCTTAGCCTTCCAAGCTGGATCCCGGGAAGCTACATGGTACGCGATTTTGCAAAAAGCATTATCGAGCTAACTGCAAACACTTCTGAAGGTCATAGTACTGAAAATGTTGGCGATAGAAGCGTTTATAGCCTTTCGGTAACTAAGCTCGATAAACAAACTTGGCGTGTAGACACAGATGGAAAACCATGTACGGTCGTTTACTCGGTTTATGCCAACGACTTATCTATTCGCTCTGCTTTTATGAACGACCAATATGCGTTTATAAATGGAACCAGTGCGTTTTTAAACGTTTCCGGCTTTGAGAATGTGCCGTGTGAGGTGGACATTGAGCTTAACGACAGCGATTCTGCAACCTCGAATTGGAAGGCTTATACGTCAATGCCTTCTCGTTGTGAAAGCACAAGCCCGTCTCGGTGGCACTTCGTTGAAAAAAATTACGATGAGCTCATTGATCATCCCATTTATGTAGGCATTGCAGACACTCACAGCTTTGAGGTTGACGGCATTACGTTTACGTTACTTTTCTCAGGTAATAACAATATTGATTATGAGCGCATAGCAAATGACTTAACGCCAATTTGCAAGCACCACCTAGATTTGTTTGGTGCTCCACAACCTATTAATAACTACCTGTTTATGACGCTGCTTGCCGACAATGGGTTCGGCGGTTTAGAGCATAAGTATTCTACTGCCCTTCTTTACCCTCGCTTCGACCTTCCTCAAGTTGGTGAAAGTGAGAAAAAAACCGACAGCTACATCACGTTCTTAAGTCTGTGCAGCCATGAATTTTTCCACACATGGCATGTTAAGCGCATTAAACCTAGCGCAATGGTGAAACCAGACTTATCTCAGGAAACATACACGAATCAGCTGTGGATTTATGAAGGCTTTACCAGTTTCTATGATGACGTCACCCTTGCTAGAGCCGGCGTTATTGAACCACAGAAATACCTCGATATTGTTGCGCAAAATGTCAGTCGACTTTTGCAAAACGCAGGTCGCTTTAAACAAAGTGCAGCAGAAAGTAGCTTCGACGCATGGACAAAGTTTTATAAGCAAGACGCAAGCGCTACTAACAATATTGTCAGTTATTACACAAAGGGTGGCATTATAGCCCTTGGGTTAGATTTACTCCTTCGTAAGCAGTCAAACGAAGAGGTGAATTTAGATACCTTGATGCAGTTATTGTGGAAACACTATGGCGTGGATGAAAAAGGTACGCCTGATGACGTGATCCAAAATCTATGTACAACACATTTTGGCATTGATGTTTCAGAATACTTAAATCGCGTGGTGTATGGCACAGACGATGTAGAATTGGCTTCGTTAGTATCTGGAATGGGCGTTAACTATGCGGTTCGTGCTCGCGTGTCAGGTGAAGATAAAGGCGGCGCCTCCTCGCTGCCTGCTATTAAAAATCAGCTTGGCGCCACGTTAAAGCAAGCTACCTTCGGACTTACGGTAATGCAGGTATTTGAGGGTCTTGCCGCAATGAAGGCAGGTGTTCTTTTAAACGACGTCATCATTGCGTTAAACGGCCACATTGTTAATGCCCAGAAGCTTCAGCGCCTATTAGATAATGCCCACACGTCGAAGGTAGAGTTAACGCTTATTCGAGACGGGCGGCTTCTAACCCTGCCTCTTGAGGTAAGTGAGGCAAGAAACGAAATGGCTTATTTTGAAATCACTGATGAAGAAAAGCTCAATCAGTGGCTGGGGAAATAACACCGCCCAGTAGCGTAAAAACTAAAAAGGCGCTTTGAGTGTTTATCTGAAAGCGCCTTCTTCTTTATAACTGTTAAAACTAAATCAAATTAATGGTTACTCTTCGGGAGACCCCGAAATGATAGTCTGTGGGTCTAAACGAGTGTTGCCCAAATTAATACGCCAATCCAGATGCGGCCCTGTAGAGCGCCCTGTTGAACCTATCGTTCCAATCTGCTCGCCTTGCTTGACGGTTTCACCCACTTCTACCGTTATAGTATCCATATGAAGAAACGTTGAAAACACGCGCATGCCGTGGTCGAGAATCAAGGTGTTACCCGAATAATAGAGATCATCAGCCATTGTTACCACACCATCAACTGGGGCATACACAGGCGTGCCCGTTTCATTGGCGATGTCCAAACCATAATGCGGCCATTTCGGCACACCATTTAGAATGCGCTGACTACCGTAAACACCGGAAAGCACGCCTTTCGCAGGCCATTCAAACCGGGTGAATAATGCATCTAAATCAGTATTACCGCTTCGGGCGTTGGCTACGTTGATATTGTCTTTTTTAATACGCGCCGTCACTTCTGCTGGCGGAGAAACCATTTTTTGCTCTAGCCCGTCAATTCGCTGAATGTTGTATTCGCGTTTTTCAAGGGTAATGTCTCGCTGCCACTTTTGGCCGTTGTCTAATTTTACAACCAACGTTTGCTGCAGTGGCGCTTCCCGTTCAAAGCCAACAACAAATTTTCCGTCTTTGTTGGTTTGAACAGTTTCGCCATTAAGCGTTACTTTGGCCCCAGCGGGAGCTTGCCCGCGCAGTAAGGCACCTTGCGTAAACTTACCGTTCAACACAACGTTTACTTGCTCTTGACTAGATAACGCTTCGTTTTGGCCGTTTAACTCTACATCTGCATAAGCAAATGACATAGAGGCAACTGTGCTAATTGTCACAACACAACTCATTACACGAGATACTGCGCTATGCAATGCGTTTCTTGAAAGCGTGAATGCCATAGTTGTTTCCTTTCCCTATAACGAGCTGTGGTCGAATGTTAACCCTTTACTGTGGCGCCTTTACCTACGCCCTCATAAGCGATAACTTGGCAAACGCCATCAGGCGTGCGTTTCTTCTGCTCTTCAAGCAGATACTGAGCCAAACACTCAACTGTTGAGTCGGTTTCGATGACTTCACAATCTGACTTAGGAATTAATAGTTCAAAATAGCCCTGTGACGACTCGTAAGCAAAACAGTAGTAATCCACTTCATTTGAAACGTGACCTTTAAGCTTTCTGTCGCTGTACGCTATTTCGTCTTCACGGGTGGCTATATAGATGTCGGCCCAACGGTCAGCCCAATACTGCTGACTTTCAACACACACTTTGCCGTCAAGGATAATATCGATTCGCGAACGGTGACCGTGCGCTATACGCTGACAATTACCGTCGTGCTTTTTAAGCCCGTGGGTATAGTGATAATACGGAGAATTAATGACTTCCTCACGTAAATGCAGCGTAATGTTTTCAACGTTTTCTGGAAGATGAGTCGCCAACACTTCTTTTAAGTAAACGCCAACAGATTCCATGTTTATCTCATCAGAATAAACAAATGCATAAGCTTCAGCGGGGCAATGTAGCATGATGCTACGACCATCAATGCAGGTGAAGCGCGCTTCTACCTGTTCAGAATCGTCGTCGTGAATAACCTCTGAACCACTGTATTCAGCAGGTACAAGCAACTTGTGATCAACATATTCGTCGATTAGTCGCTTTAAGTTCTTTTTCACATGACCAAAGTCTTGAACCATGCTCTCTTCGTTGAGCTCACCGTCCAAAATCACATCGACAATCCAGCTTTCCCCTACCATGCCGCGTTTTGGGCAAAGGTAAGAGAAGTCCATCACTGTCAAATCATTTACAAATAATTGCATAACACCCTTGAATCGAGTTTATATTCTACTAACTAGTATACGTTTTTTATCTTTGCTTCGCAGCGACTAGTCCATTGAAGATTGGCGATTAAGCTGATCTTTTAAGTTAGGTGGAATTCCACGGATCGTTAGCGTATCCGTAGCCGGGTCGTAAAACACCCGATCGCCCATTAATTTGCGTTCGAAGCTAAGCGATATACCACCGCCCTGACCGGTAAATTTAGCAAGTTGTTTCAGCGCTGCAGGGTCTGGCTGAATTTCTTTTTCAAGCGGTACTTCCATAGACTGTGTGAACGCAGAAAAGTTACTGCTAGTTTCTTCATTTTGTGGAAGTCGGTTCGCCAGTTCATCTACCGATAAACTCTCGCCAGCATCAATCTTTTCTTTAAAGTATGATTTAACTTCTTCTCTATGCTGGTGCTGCTCTTGCGGGTCTAGTGACTCACTGGCTAGGTAGGCATCAACTGTAGAAATCAATTGTTTATTTTGCTGTTTAACATCAACCAGCTCTTCGCAGCCTACAAACTGCATAAAGAAGTCTGATACCTTACGTCCCATTCTACCTTTAATAAAACTAACGTAACGCTGCTGTTCTGGCTGAATATCCCACTGAGTTAAATCGAACCGCACAGCGAGCTGCATTTTTGCTAAATCCAAGTGTTCACGCGCGGAAAGGTCTAAAGAGTTTGTCACTTCAACGTGCGAGCGGGTATTTAACAATGCAATCATCAAATACTGTGTGGCCAAATACTCATACTGGCAGAAAATAAGAAAGCCGGTCTCAACCGTACCCGTTTCTGCCAAAGTGCGAACTAAGCGATTGGTCGCTGATACCGAAAACGCATGGAATGCATCTTCAACGTTATCCCCCGCCGCTTTTTGAATATCCATGTATTGCTTAAGGCCTTCCGCGAACTCTGCTACGTTCTCGGTGCTTTTTTGCGTAGTCGCTTCGCCTTCTTCGTTTTCCACTTTTGCTTCACGGGTAACTTCCGTCACGAAGTGGCCAACCCCTTTTCCAGGTTTAGCATTGAAACTGTGGTTTATTTGATGGGCAAGAAGCTCGATTTCCGGAGTGACAGCTAAGCAGTTGTCACGTGGAATTGCTTCAATTTTCTCTTCTTTGTTTACAATCAAACGATGTACAACAAAGTGATGAATCAGTGCACTCATAGAGTATCGGGTGTCCTGTTGCTTAAAAAGTGTCAGAAATATCCAAAGAATTGCGGGATTTTAGAATGAATGATTGTACTCACTCAAACAACGATTATAATCATTTTACGTGTAAAACCATTCTTTTTATCAAAGAAATCATAAAAAAGAGGCGTAGCAATGCCCCAACAGAGCCGCTATAGCAACGACGAATTCGAAACGCTAATGAATAACGTTATTCTAACCCTTGAAGAAGGCGGTGCAAACCGCGATCTTTCACTTATGGTGTTAGGAAATGTCATTACGCACATTTTAAATACTCAGGTAGCCCCTGAAAATCGCGAAGCCATGGCAACGCAGTTTGCCGACGTACTCAAGAAAAGCGTTAAAAATAGCTAAGGGATTGCATGATACTTGCCGAATCACCTCGTCGCCAGCGTGTTACTAAACTGGTAAATTGGGGGCATTGGTTTGCCTTGGCGAACATTATCATCGCCATAGTTATTGCCTCGATTTTTGTTTTCTCATCACCTATGCCTGGCACAGGTGTCGGCACCTTGTATCTTCTAGCCAACTGGTTCGGTCATATTGGTTTTATGACCTTTTTTGGCTTTGTTATTTTTATCCTCCCTCTTTGCTACTTGGTTAACAACCCCAGAGTCATAAAGGTCAGCGCGTCTATTATTGCAGCTGTGGGGCTAGCGCTCTTGGCTTTCGATGCGTTGCTATTTAATCGCACAGGCTTCCATATAAGCTTTCACGCCGCGGATTTACTGCGCAGTGAAGCTCAGTCAACAATGGCGATAGAAAGCTGGCAACAGTGGGCATTTTTATTTCTTCTGTTTATCGTTTGGCTTGGCTTCCAGCTGGTCTTAGCCAATGCAATCTGGAAACGTGTTGAACGCTTCACTCGCCATAAAGTGGGCATCCCTGTTACTACATTTTTTGTCAGCTGTTTTGTTACCAGTCACGCTATACACGTGTGGGCTGATGCCAAGTTGTATCAACCTATCATCAAGCAGGACAACATGTTTCCGCTTTCTTATCCTGCGACTGCTAAAACGACGATGTCGCGTTATGGCTTGCTTGACTTAGCGGCTTATGAAGAAAGAAAACAACTTCAGTTCAACCCTGATATTCACAATATTACTTACCCAGCCGAGCCGGTTTATTGTTCTATTGAAACTAATAGAAACTTAACCGTGGTTGTCCAGACCGATAACGAACAGGCGGTGGACTTAAGTAACATTAAGCGCAACACCTTAAACAAAGTAGCCAATTACTATTCGACGGCCAGCAGCATAGAAGGCTTAATGACTACTACGCTATTTGGTGTTCCCGAAATATACCAAGACGCTTTATCTCAAAAGCGCCCGGTGTTATTAGCACTTCCATTGGGGTCTGGCATGCCGGTCTCTATTCACAGCGATGAAGCGTTGCCGTTACCTCAATTAGCGGGATATTTGCAACCACTGAGCAACAATCATGATGGTTTGCATATTGCGTTTTTGAAGAGTGCTGATATCGAAAGCTATGTGAAAAACACGTTAGCGCGCAAACACGATGTCATTGTTGCAACTGGCTTTGGTAGCAAAAGTGGCAAAGGCACCCTGTACAGTACCCTTAAACTGAATGCTAGCTTAGCCAGCACGGAAGATTTAGCGCCTACTATTTTAGGCGCATTGGGATGCAACGCCCCTGCTACGTTTTATTCTACTGGCCAAAGCTTACTTTCTCCTTCAAGACCATGGCTAGTTAGCACCTCTGGTGAACGCATTGTTGTGTTCCATGACAATAAGCGAACTGACGTACTTAGTAACGGCAGCTATGAAATAAGCGACATGGCGACCGGCAAGCGCAGCAAAGAAGCGCTAAATGTCGATTTATTAAGTCAGGCTATTAAACACCTATCACGATTCTCAACACAGAATTAAAAAACAGCGGCAAACGAAAAAACGTTTGCCGCGCTTTGCTTAGGTGTAGTATATAAACGGATTTATCTGGTTACGCGTAACATATAAAAGAGCGTAACTCTCTAAATATTAATATGAAAAGGATTTTCATGATTAAACTGACCCCCATAAAATTGCAGTTATTTTTTAGCTTATTTTGCCTACCATGCTTTGAAGGTTCTGCTGACATCGACCCAAATAATTGGATTGAGTGGTACAAAGTTGAAGCGCAACTACCTTACTCTTCATCACTTACACTCTATCCTCCTGTGCACCTGTACGTTGATGGCGATACGGTGAAAGGAACACTGGCATCTCCCTATTCTTTTGATAGCGCAGATAACAACCCGGCAAATAAGTTTTTAGTGGCGGTTACCGACACCAAGGGAACAACGCATTTTCTTATCCCCAAGATGACATCGGTAGGTTTTGAAAACGAGACGGGGATTAGTATTGCTAATCTGTATTCTGAGAATTTTGAAAACGGCCAGGTCATCGTTCAGTTGTATAGAGTTAACTCAATTGAGAATCGTACAAATCTTCAACAGTTACATGACAATAATGAAGAGCGAAACAAAGGTATCACTACCGCTTTGGCAAAAATGCATTTGGACGCTCCAATAATTGGAGAGATTTGGAGCTTCTCCGCTACCACATCTAACGACAAAACACTCAACGATGTCATTGAGACTTCGACTACGACCATCGTCCAACTATATAGCCCTTTCTGTGGCTTCTGTAAGCAGTCCATTCCGCTAGTCAATCGTTTAAACAATGATAAGGGTATAAAAGTAGTTGGATTATCAGGCACGGACAATATAGCCGAATTTCAGCAGCATTTGATTACTAATGAGGTTGAATACCCCTTTATCATCTTTGAAGGAAAATACAGTGAATCTGCACTATTGCGAGCTACCGGTCAGAACGGGTTCCCTACCTACATTGTTTTAAACGGCAAAAAACAAGTACAGACTATACTTGTAGGAAGTCCCGCTTTAAAGGAGTGGCTGTCTACCCATCGGTAGAATCGATGGGTAATCCATTATAGACATTACTACGGTGTTTTTTGCCAAAGCTGAATGTGGAAGTCTGCGGTTACGCTTTTCAACGTTTCAACAATCCCGTCGATTTTACCCTGAGGAAGTTTCCAGTAAAACGGCGTCATTTTGATAAGTGCCAGCGCGTGTTCTTTACTCTCGAATTGAATGGGAAAGGAAAAACATTCGTTATAAAGCCGTTTAAAACCTTGCCGTTCCTCTTCGCTTATTTCATGACGTCTCGGGTTGTCGTAAACCTGCTGCTTAAGCTCAAACAGGTGTTCAGGCGCAGGATCGACCGTCACTAAAAGGCCGTTGTTTTTAAGAGCCCTCACATATTCTTCATTACTCCCAGGTGCGAAAACCTGCATCATCACGTCTTGCGAGTTACCGCTTAGGGGTAAATCGAAACTGCTAGCAACAACGAACTGTGCTTGTTTGTACGCTTTAGCTGCCAGCTCTACTGCGATTTTGGCGATATCGCTACCTGCTCCTTCAACCTTTAAGCCACTCGCCGAAAGTCCTTGTACCATCGCATCCAAGTAACTCCCCTCACCACAACCCGCGTCATAAACCTTTATGGCATTCTTTGATGCTTCTTCATTGGTTGCCGTTTCATTTAGTATCTTTTCCACCAGCGCCACTAATTTATCTTTCAACGGCTTATAGGCATTTAATTGATGGAATTCCCTTCTGGCTCTCACCATTGCTTTGTCGTCACCCGGAAGTTTCGATTTTTTAAATTGAACAGGCAAAAGGTTAACGTAACCAGACTTCGCTTTATCGAAGGTATGGTTGTTTTCGCAGCGAATAGGCGTTGTATGTAATGAGATAGGGAGTTTACAAAGTGGGCAGTGCCACATGACAGGTTCTTTTTACTGAGAATTTGCCGTAAAGGATATCAAACCCGACACCTTTACGGCAATAAGCGTAACAACATCACACGCCGAGTTAACATTAATACTGGGCGCTTTTGTGCTTATTTGGAGAACTTTTACACTACAGCTTTGCCAATGGATGTTGCTCTTCAGCCCATGGAGAAGTGAAGAAATGTGCTATTGCGCTTTGCGGCACTTCATCTACTGTTTTGTATTTCCACTGTGGTGACATATCTTTATCAATCAAAAGCGCTCTTACACCCTCTTGGAACTCACCACTTTCTCCACATCGACAGGACATATCAGCTTCCATTCTAAAACAGTCAGCCAACGCCATATTCGCACCTTTCTTACATTGCTCGAACACCAAATGCATAGTGATAGGAGAACCTTTGGCTAAAGTGCTTTGCGCTCTCTGTAACCACTTATTCTCACTCATGTCTGCGTTAAGAATGGCATGAACTACGTCGGTAACATTGTCAGCCGAACACAAGTCATTAATAAGTGCCATATTCGGCTCAACGTTGCCATTGGGAAGTTCTTCAGGCATTTTCATTGTCTCGATAATGTGCGAAACACTAGAAGCCAAACTTTCGCTGTCGGTCTTTTCCCACGTGTATTCTACAAGGGTATTAAGCAAAGTGTCTTTTTCGGTACTCGCCAGCAAACTGTCTGCAAGCCCTACAAAGCAAGCATCGGAGCCATTCATTTGGCCGCCTGTTAAACCTAGGAAGAGACCAGCTTTACCTGGTAAGCGAGGTAGAAAATAGCTTCCGCCTACGTCCGGGTACAAACCTATCGTAATTTCCGGCATAGCAAGACGAGAGGTTTCGGTTACTATTCGATGGCTTGCACCGCATAGAAGCCCCATGCCACCGCCCATAACAATTCCACTGCCCCATACAACAATGGGCTTACTGTAATTGTGAATAGTATAATCTAGCGTGTACTCAGTTTCGAAAAATGTTTCTAAGAAAGCTGGAATTTGCCCATTAGCTTCCACCATCGATTTGTACATAGACACTATGTCACCACCGGCGCAAAATGCCTTCTCGCCAGCAGCATCGATCACAACAGCTACGATATCGTTGCGAGACTGCCATCGCTGAAGCGCGTCAAGCATGATGCCAGCCATTTCCAAATCCAATGCATTTAATGCCTTTGGCTTGTTAAGCGTTAAACGGCCTATTGTGTAGTCGTTGCTAGACGTCTTGATTTCATCAACAATGACTACCGATTCCACATCTGTCATTTTCACTCCTTCCCATAGTCCATTAAATCGTGCCCGAATTAGTTCGTTAGCGAAGTGTACTACAGTACACTTCTCTCATCTGACAGCAAACGTCTACCAATGATAACGCGCATAATTTCGTTGGTGCCTTCCAATATTTGATGTACGCGAACATCTCTGAAGTGACGCTCCAACGGATATTCTTTGATATAACCGTACCCGCCGTGTAGCTGAAGGGCATCGTTACATACATTGAAGCCAACATCTGTCGCGAACCTTTTCGCCATAGCGCAATAGGTGGTTTTGTCTGGGTCGTTATTATCCAGCTTACAAGCCGCCATACGTACCATTTGTCTCGCTGCGACAAGTTCAGTAGCCATATCAGCTAATTTAAACTGTAATGCCTGGAAACCTGCAATAGGTTTACCAAACTGCTCGCGTTCATTCATGTAGTCACGCGCAACGTTTAGCGCCTGCTGTGCAGTTCCTACCGAGCAAGTTGCAATATTAATTCGGCCGCCATCAAGCCCTTGCATGGCCATTTTAAAGCCTTGTCCTTCCTCGCCAAGTAACCAAGTAGCATCTAATTTCACGTTATCGAACGTGATCATACGAGTGGGCTGTGCATTCCACCCCATTTTTTCTTCGGCTTTACCGTACTCAATCCCGTCGGCATTAGCCGGAACCGCGAATGCAGATACGCCCTTAGGACCATCTTCCCCTGTACGCGCCATTACAACAAGAACATCCGTACTGCCAGCACCAGAGATAAACACCTTAGACCCGTTAAGGACATACCCACCGTCAGCTTTCGTCGCCTTTGTTTTTAGCGACGCTGCATCAGAACCAGCGCCAGGCTCGGTTAGGCAATATGATGCCAGCTTGTCACCGGTTACCAGTTGGTCACACCACATATCTTTAACTTCACTGGTGCCCCAAGTGGCAATCATCCACGTTGCCATGTTATGTATGGTTAACATAGCTGTAGTCGTGGTACATCCCATTGAAAGCTGCTCGAAGATTATGGAGGAATCGAGTCTAGATAAACCCAGCCCACCTGCACTTTCAGGCGCATACAATCCACAGAAGCCTAATTCACCCGCTTTCTTTATTGCTTCTACTGGGAAGTGATGTTCTCTATCCCACATAGCGGCATTAGGTGCTAGCTCTTGCTGAGCGAATTGACGGGCGGTGTCTTCAAAGGCTAACTGGTCATCGGTTAATTCAAAATTCATTAGGCATACCCTCAATTGATTTGCTTTTGAACTACAATAACCAATACTTACCCCTTACGTAAACGTAAAGGTAAATTATTATTTAAAAACATTGAGGGTTAACGTAAATATTTTGTGACGAGAAATGCTATTTCTTTATAGATTCCAGCACGAAGCCGAAAAAAGTTATCCTTTTTAATAATGCACTTTTATCTCGCCGCTGATAAGCTAGGTTGATGTAAGTAAACCTTGTTTGGTCGCCGTGGAATTCAGAATAGCTATAGTAGAAGACAATGCTACTGCTCGGACTGCGCTTCGAGGACATTTAATGTCAATTGCTAACTTATCGGTAAGTAGCTTTGCATCTGGTGTAGAACTGAAAGCGGCACTTAAAAAGCAAAACTTTGAACTCCTGTTAATGGACTATCACCTAGGTCAAGGCAAAACAGGCGTGGAATGGATCCAGAGTTTAAGAGAGGCAGGCTTTATAAGACCTAGCACAGGCATTATTTTTTTAACGTCTGATCGCTCACCGCAAATTATTGGCCGTATAATGGATTTACAGCCTGACGTTTTGCTTATTAAGCCATACACCATTGCTTCACTAACCCGCCAAATTAACCATTACTTAAGTTATCGAGACTTTGTTAAAAATGTATTGCACGCGCTGGATAACAAACAACTTGACCGAGCAATTAGTGTCGTTAGAGCTAAGATCACCGAAGGCATTCCTCCTCGGCTTGTTGCTGAAATTAGAAAGCTTTATGCGCGTCTTCTTTTCGAGAATGGTGATTTACAACGAGCGTTGAGTATCTATGACGACGTGTTAACCCGCTCTGACAAAGTCCTTTGGGCACAATGGGGAAAAGTAAAGTGCCAGTACGCTTCGGGTCAATGGCCACATTGCAAAAGCCATTTGAGCCAAATGGTTAACTCTAGCTTGGCACGCGACAAGGCATTTGAATGGCTTGCATCCATATCATTTGAACAAGATTCCTACGATCAAGTAGAAAAATACTTAAGTGAAATTAAGTTTAGTGAATTAAGCCTACCGGCTGCAAAGTTAAAAACCATTGCCTATCAAAAGCAAGACAAGGTTGTAGAAGCCATCGATCTCTTACAGAAGAAACGGGCTATGCATCGCAGTGCAAAAGATAGGTTCAATGACTTTACGTTTGAGCTCGCTGAGTTTTATTTGCTTCTTGCAGAAGAGTCGCCTGAAACCAATAGAAAAGAGAGCTTGTCTCAGGCTAGAAAATTAGTAGGCATTGCCGGAAGAAGTCAGGGCGACCCACAGACTTTACAAAAAAGAGACTACCTTCTGGCTTTCTCGGCTGTGCTGGACGGCGACTTAGAAAAAGCGGCACATTTGCTTGAAAGCGACTACGTCGACAACTACCTTCGTACTGAGCCGTCTATCCTCGTTATTGCCGCAAAAGTACATCACGGTCTTGGAGACGAACGCAAAGCTGGCGAGTTACTCTTGATGGCTAAGCACAAAAACGCGGAGTTACAAGCTATTTCAGAACAGGTTATGAATGACGAGCTGATTTTTTCGGGTGGAGAAAGGTTAGGTTTAAATCACGAACAGGCCATTTCTATAAACGAGGCCGGCACACAACTCTTCATCGAAGGCTTATTTAACAAGGCAATGAGGCATTTTTATGATGCTTTCCAACTCTCACCTGATACCGCAGCGTTTGGCTTAAACCTTCTTCAGTGCATGATTGAGTCAGACACAGGTGTTTACCGAAAATTTAACGTCAGACAGCTACTCGACAAGATAATGTCACTCCCCTTGAATGACGTTAACAAGGCCCGTTTGGAACAGCTTACTCTATCTGCTCAAGAACAGGCGCTGTAATGTTTAATTAGCAAATGACTAAAGCAACATCCATAACCTGCGTTATGGATAACAACGCACCGCTTCCAGAACGCCACTGTTTTTCGTTGCTTATTACATCTTATTGTAAACCAGCGGGCCTTTTATTCTTGTTAGTCTGTTAGCGTTATTTTAGTCGGGTAAGTAAACTCGATGTATCCCAACGGCCGCCACCAAGCTTTTGAACATCTGCATAATATTGATCAACAAGTGCCGTAAGCGCCAAAGTCGAACCGTTCTTACGCGCTTCATCCAATGCAATGCTTAAGTCTTTACGCATCCAATCAACAGCAAAACCAAAATCAAAGCTGTTATTTAGCATAGTGCTGGCTCTATTTTCCATTTGCCACGACTGAGCTGCGCCTTTGCTAATAACATCGACGACCGCATTACAATCAAGCCCAGCACGCTGGCCAAAATGCAATGCTTCAGCCAAGCCTTGTACGATGCCGGCAATACAAATCTGATTCATCATTTTTGCTAGTTGACCGCTGCCACTCTTACCAAGTAGCTGACTGTGTCGTGCATAATGTGCCATTACCGGCTCAACCGTGCTGTATACGTCTTCATCGCCGCCCACCATAATGGTCAGCTGCCCGTTCTCAGCCCCTGCTTGGCCACCAGAAACCGGTGCATCCAAGAAGCCAACTTGCTTATCTTGGCAGCTTTTATATAGTTCTCTGGCAATATCTGCTGATGCAGTCGTATGATCGACCAGCACACTGCCCGTCTTCATCACTGCTAACGCCTGTGTGCCCACATCTCTTACATCATTGTCGTTACCCACACACATAAATACGATGTCAGCGCCTTCACACGCCTGCGCAACGGTATTGTTAGCACTGACTTTAGCGTCGCCAGTGTTATAGGTTGTTAGCCAATCCTGTGCCTTTTGAGAGGTACGATTATAAACAGTGACCGAATAGCCAGCTTTGCTCAAGTGCCCTGCCATAGGATAGCCCATTACACCCAAGCCCAAAAAACTCACTTTCAAATTACTCATACAAAATATACTCTAGATACTTAACAAAGATGGTTGGATTACCTAAGAGTAACAGACTTAACAACAACAAAAATATAGGAAAATAATTTTGGCGCTCTATGAACACGCTATTACGTTGAACAACGGTGCACAAACTACCCTTGAACGATACAAGGGTAAGGTATTACTTATTGTTAATACGGCAAGCAAATGTGGCTTTACTCCTCAATATGAAGGACTAGAGTCGCTCTATAAAAAGTACAACGATAAGGGCTTTGAAATTTTAGGATTTCCCTGCGATCAGTTCGGACATCAAGAGCCAGGTAGCGACGAAGATATTGCGCAATTTTGTAGCCTTAATTTTGGCGTTTCATTCCCATTATTTAAGAAGACAAATGTTAATGGTCCAGATGCCAATCCGCTCTTTAAGGAATTGAAAAACGAAGCCCCCGGTCTTCTTGGCACAAAACGTATAAAATGGAACTTCACTAAGTTCTTAGTTAATGCTCAAGGCAAGGTGCTAAAACGTTATGCGCCTACTGTAAAACCAGAAGCCATTGAGAAAGACATCGCTAAGCTTTTATCAGCGAATTAATACGCTTTGCAGTTTAGATAGCCGCCGGCATGGCGGCAGTGAACGAGCGTTATGAAATATACCTAATGCGTTAGTGCTCAATACATCTCGCTAGATTTATTGATCTACATCTACGTAGTTTGAATGTGAATGTGGTAAATTTTTGCCGTCTAAGTGACTTAACTGGGTACTAAAATGAATACCTCTGCACGTAAAAAAGCGCACGATAACCTCAGCGACCAACAACACAAAAACATCGCTTTTTTTAGTACTCGCTCTTATGAACACGCTCTGTTCTCTGAATTGCTGGAAACATTAAACGGTGCTAGTGACAAACCCATCAATGCCACATTTTTTGAACACCCACTGAACGCTTCAACCGCAGCGAGTTGCAGTGGATTCAGCGATGTTGTTGTGTTTGTAAATGACGACATTAATAGTAAAACAATTGAAGTTCTAAAACACTGTGGCGTTAAACATATCGCGCTTCGCTGCGCTGGCTTCAATAATGTTGATGTGGATGCAGCAGCGAAGGCAGGTATCACCGTAAGCCGCGTACCCGCTTATAGCCCTGAAACTGTAGCTGAACATACAATTGCGCTAATCCTTACGTTGAACCGAAAAACACATAAAGCATACAACCGAGTACGCGAAGGAAACTTCAATCTTGGAGGATTGATGGGCTTTACGCTTCACGGTAAAACCGTAGGGGTAATTGGCACAGGAAAGATTGGGCAAGCGGTTATTCGCATACTATTGGGATTTGGATGTCATGTGCTTTGCTTCGATCCGAATCCAAACACTCATGTAACCACAATGGGAGCCCATTATGTAACGTTAAATGAACTACTTGAAAAAAGCGTTATTGTTACCCTGCACTGCCCGCTCGACGAACAGAGTCATCACATAATCAATGCGAAGAGTATTGATAAAATGCCTCAAGGCGTCATGCTAATTAATACGTCAAGAGGCGGGCTTGTCGATGACAATGCCATCATTAAAGGGCTTAAGTCGAAAAAAATTGGATATTTAGGTCTAGATGTCTACGAAAGAGAATCAGAACTGTTTTTTAACGATCATTCACAAGACATAATTCAGGATGATATTTTTCAGCGCTTAACTACGTTTCCGAACGTTTTAATAACGGGCCACCAAGGGTTCTTCACGCTCGAAGCCTTAGAGGAAATCGCAAAAATCACGGTCAATAATATTATGACGGGTGAGAACGCGCTCTAAGGCGTCACTACAACTATTTACGTATTAGCGCGCTCATAACCCTATGTAGTCCGCCACGTAAATATCCAACAAACTCTTTTTTACTGGCTTTTTCTATTTCTCTTTTTCTAGAATCAGCTGAAAATATTTTCCTAACCAAAGGTAAGGCGCTTGCCTATGATACTGCCGCTCTAGCGCAAGTAAGTCATCAAATTTGCTGCTTTGATGGGTTATATCTCGCATGTAATCATGGAAACAACGAATGCCTGCTTTTTCGATAATTTTGAAGCCCAATGATTCACAATGTTCAACCACGCGGGTTGCACTTAACGGCTGTTTTGGATTCAGTCTAACTTGCTTCTTAGCTTTCATCCCTTTCGCGATGTAATCAAAATTGCCGTAGATAGCATTGGCAAACAAATTCGCATCTTGGTTGAAAAAGCTTAGGCTTAAACGGGACCCTGGCTTCATGTTCTTATACATAAAATCGATAGCATCAAAGGGCGCATCCAGCCACTCTAAAACCGCATGGCAAATCACTAAATCAAAACTGTCTAAATCCTCAATCTGCTGCAGATATTGATGCCTAATTGTAATATTTGGTGCATCTGCAAGCAGCGTCCCAGCTTGTTTAAGTACATCCTTCGACGCATCAGTTAACACAACAGAATGCCCTTTAGAAGCAATATGCGCTGTCATAACACCTGTACCCCCGCCTATTTCAATAGCGCGAACAGGCGTGGTTAAATAAGGCTCGAGAACATCACACAATAAGGTGTGCCTGAGCTTTCCCTTAGTAGTGCCATATATATTGCTTGAGAATTTTTCTGCAATACCATCGAAGATACGATCGTTATTCATATACTACAGTCATCGCTAAGCAGGATTGTCAATATCAATAAACTCGACAGGCACGTCGAATTGCTGCCCAATATGCTCTCCTAAGGATTTCACACCGTAGCGTTCAGTAGCATGATGACCAGCAGCAAAAAAGGTAATCCCCATTTCTCTCGCTGTGTGTACAGTTTGTTCCGACACTTCTCCGGTAATAAATGCATCAACGCCCAGTTCAACCGCTTGTTCGATGAACCCTTGTCCACCTCCCGTGCACCAAGCAAGCTTAGATATAGGTTTTGATACAGGCCCCTCAATCAGCACGTCTCTCCCTAGCAACTTCTGTAATTTAACCTGTAACGCTGCCCCTTCAATTTCTTCTTCAAAACTTCCGTGCATAACAACGCCAACAGGCTTCACACCGCTCACCGCACTTATATTTTGAATGCCTAATAGCGATGCAAGTTGTCGGTTGTTGCCAAATTCAGGGTGTACATCCAGTGGAAGGTGATAAGCAAACAAATTGATATTATTTAACAGTAGCGCTTGAAGGCGGCGCTTTTTCATGCCCGCAATCACTTGTGACTCACCTTTCCAAAAATAACCATGGTGAACAATTAGCGCATCTGCCTTAGCTTCTATGGCGGCATCAACGAGTGCTTGTGACGCAGTTACACCGGTTACTATCTTCTCAATTTTACTTGCGCCCTCTACCTGTAATCCATTGGGGCAATAATCACTGATCTCGCTAACCCTTAACATTCCATCAAGATAATTTTGTAGTTCTAGGCGGGTAATAGACACAAGTCCTCCGGTTGAAAGTTAGACAAATTGTTCAAAAAACGTTATAAAAAGACGCGAACGTTTAGCATTATACCTGTAATTAGACAATTATGAGTGGTGAGTAGATCCAATTTTAGTTTTGCGACACTTGCTGGCTTGGTCGTTACGCTGGGTGAGTTTTTCTCAGCGTTATAGCAATTACATACGTCGCATAACGTTCGTCATCTTAACAAAATAAAGAGCAAAAAAGCATGGCAAACTTAGACAAAGACGAAGTGGTAGCAGCATTTACCGAAGCTTATAAAAAGGCGAACGGCAAAGCACCATCTATTGAGAGCAAAAGTGGTTGGTACAGTGTAGATGGCGGTAAGAACGTCCGTTTAGCACAGCTTCAAGAGATGACAGCGTCGTTAGCTTCTGGCTCTTCTGGCGGCACGAGTAAAAGCGAAGAGAAAAAAGCGCCAAAGAAAGAGGCAAAAGCCGCAGCGAAACCAGCGAAGAAAAAGGCACCTTCATCCAAAAAGTCAGGATTTTCGGTAAAGGATTTCTGGGCAGAAAAGCTCAATGCAGAGGCGCCTGGCGCAACCCTTCCTCGATAATTTTGCATAACATGATTTAATATCTAGTTTAGCTACTGGTGTAAAAACGCAATAAATGTCGCATACCGTAAGTGTCGTTGAGGCACTTATGTTATGTGACCCATTCACTATTTATTATGAAATAACAATAGCTTACCACTCTTTCTCAACTGAATATTTAACGAGGGCGCTTGAATTATTTGCCTGCTAGCCCTTGGGCTACGAATGGAACTAGGTGCTGGATAACTTCTTTTATATCGACATGCTTGTGAAAGTCAGACTCAGCTATTTCCGTTAGCGCTTGGCTCGACGCCATTGAAAATACAAAACTTCCCATCGCAAAATGCAAGCGCCAGAATAGTTCTTCCTCAGGTAGATCAGGAAGACAACGTCTTATAGCGTCGACAAGTGCACGGATACAATCACCGTAATCATTCATTAAGAACTTACGCAAATGCCCCTGAGTTTCGTTGTACCCACGTCCTAGCAACTTAACAAACGTTGAAGTACCCTGCTCTGAAATGGTGTTGAGGTTAAGCATAGGAGGGATCAACGAATACAAGAGTTGCTCAACGCCCTTCGCACCTTCCATAGGTGTCAAAGACGCCAAGCAAGACTCTACCTGCGGCATTAGATGATCAAAGTACCTTTTAAACACGGCTTGAATTAAATTCTTCTTGCTGCCGAAGTGATAGTTCACCGACGCCAAATTCACTTCTGCTCTGGCAGTAATCTCGCGCATGGATGTTTGAGTAAACCCGCTTTGAGAAAATAAGTATTCTGCCGCATCTAATATATCGGTTTTAGTATGCCGTGCCATATTCTTTTTATTATCTTTTTGTAGGTTAAAAATTTAACGTATGTCTGTGTTAACAATAGTTTTATCGGTCCTGAATTATCAACACAGACAAATTTTCGCTATTAAAACCAGTGACGCGCTTTGCTCATTGATTTCATAAACACGCGCTCAACAACATTTGCTGCAGACATCCCCAATTTCTCTGCTACATTTTTCTTCACAGCATACTTAACACTAAATATTTCGCGTGCGGGATAATGAGAAAGAATGTAGTCATCTGAGGTTGTGATGTCGTCAATTAAGCCAAGCGACTTAGCTTTAATACCTGGCCAATACTCGCCTGTGGCGACTTTATCGATGTCCATATCTGGACGCTGGCTTTGAACGAAGTCTTTGAACAGTACATGAATCTCTTCAATTTCTTCTTTAAATTTTGCGCGGCCTTCATCGTTGTTCTCACCAAATACGGTTAGAGTACGCTTGAATTCACCAGCGGTGTGTTGTTCAAACTCAATATCATTTTTCTTCAATAGTTTATTGAAGTTAGGCAACTGAGCTAAAACGCCTATGCTGCCAATGTAAGCAAATTGAGACGCCAGTAATTTGTCTGCAACACAAGCCATCATGTAACCACCGCTTGCCGCCACTTTATCTACCGCAATCGTTAGTTTAAGGCCCTTTTCCTTGATACGCTGAAGTTGAGACGCTGCAAGTCCATAGCCGTGTACAACACCCCCACCACTTTCAAGTCGAACCAAGACTTCGTCTTCTTTATTCGCTACACATAAGATAGCGGTAATTTCTTCTCGTAAGTGTTCCACTTCATTGGCGTCCATCGAACCTTTAAAGTCGATGACATAAAGACGGGACTTCTCAGACTCTTCGCCCTGTTCTGTGATTTTGGCTTTGTTTTTTGCTTTGTTTTTAGCTTTCGCTTCTTTTTTCTGTTCCTTGGCTAATTTCTTTAACGCATTTTTATCTAGCAGAACCTGTTTCGCATAATTTGTAATGTCTTTCAACTGCTCAGAAATAGACACGATCTCAAGTTGCCCTTTCCCATGCTTTTGCTTACTCGCTAAGCCAACAATGGTAGATACAACCACAATAAAAGCGATAACTAGCGTTACTGCCTTGGCAACAAACAAACCGTACTCGTACAAAAACTCCAAACTTTACTCCTAGTAAAATAAAACGGGTAAGCGTCGTTGTTTACCCACAACGTAAATAGCGGCCTTGCTTTGTGAAAAGCAACGCCGCTTTGCTAATTACGTTATAATACCAGTCTCATCTTATTCTGACGATAGGGTAACTTGCTCTATCTTGTTAGCCTCTATTTCCTCGTCAGTAAAGAAGATATCTCTTAGCGTAGGCTGCGTAGAATAAAGCTGAGTTTGGTCTAAGAAGTGTTCACTGCCATACTTGCGAGATTGTGAGTAGGTCAGAATACCCCTTCCCTTGGGGCCTTCATCAGTGAAGTTAATAACCATAGCCCAACTGGTGCCATAGTTAATATGGTAGCCTTCAGCTTCTGCACTCATTATGGTGTTACTATTCACAGGCTCGTAGTTATGACGTGGAAGCAACGTACCGTTCCTGTTGCTTATAACGTCAAACACGTTAAAGCCACCTTCAATATTGTGTGCACCAGCCCATGGTAGTTTGATACCAGACGCCGTGCCATCTGGCAGGCTTCGCTCAACAAACTGAACCTCCCCTAGCGGCGCGTCAAATGCGACACCAGCTTGCTCAATAACTTGAGTTGCTCTTGCCAATTGTTCAAGAGTAACGTCATTTTGCATCAAGCCAGAAGGCGTAGTGACTGGTGATTCTAGTGAAAACGGCGTCTCCCACTGTGGCGCTTGGTTAAACTGGAATGCAAACTCTCTAAACACGTGTGCACCAGTACTTGTAAGGTTCATGGTGCCATCCCAATCCTCCAACGCAGCACAGGCTTGTGAAACATCAACGCTAGTTCCGTCTACATCTACAGGTGTTGAACCTTGCGCGGCGCATAGCGAAAGCAATGAAGGCAAAATATTCTCTGCTAAATAACTTCTGTTATTAAACAGTAAGCCTTCCACTTCGTCTGGCGTAAAGGTTCCGTCACTTCCCGCTTCGTTTTCAATAAACTGTTGACCCATTCTTGAGCGTAGTGTTTGTTGATATTCCACGCTACCAAATAGCGGATTGCTTACAACAATTGGTGAGTTTAAATTCGTTAACCAATAGCTGTCGTTCGAGTTTTGAACTGAATCCGTGCCCTCGTACTTAGGCGCTTCTTCGTATGGAACGGGTCCTTCGAAATCAAACTGCGAAATGTTACCCGGTAATACGGTAAAGCCAGCAGCTGCTTTAGTTTGAATAAGTAACGGGTTAGTCGTTAGTTGCTCAATTGCGGTTTCGGTTAGATTCGGCACGGTTGAATCGTCAATGTAGAAGACTTGACCATCATCAGAGGCAGCCATTGTATTATTGAAAATAACACCGTCGTAATCTTTAAACGCCTGCTTAAACTCGTCCATGGATGTCGCCATATTCATGGCAAGCCAATGGTCTACGATATCGAAGTTAGGCAGGTTTGCGTCTTTTATGGCAAAGGCATTACTACCATTCCAATCAAAGTTACCAGGCACTTCAATCATTGGACCGTAGTTGGTGTAATACGCGGTCTTATTAAGCTTAATGGTTTGCCCTCCACCCACTGCGACATCAATTTGAAGTGGCTTTTCATAGATGGTGCGTCTGTTGCCATCAACCATATGGGTAAGGCCAGATTCATCATTTTCGTCGAGGGTCAGCTGATACACAACAAAATGTTCAGCCGTCGAGAAGGTGTGTGTCCATGCAACGTTTTCGTTAAATCCGATATTTACTGCACCAGGCAATCCCATCAACGAGCCACCTGTTACATTCAAGTGTCCGGGTACTTGAGCATGGAAATTCCAAAAGCGTAGGTTTCCTGTGTGAGGAAAATGCGGATTGCCTAAAACCATACCTTTGCCATTGGTCGTTTTATCGCTGCCTAACCCCCAACCGTTAGAGCCCATTTCTTGAGGATTTTTTTCAGGCAGACCTACCGTTGGTGAAATCTTAAATGTAGAAGCAACGTCACTTGAGGACGCAGCTGGAGTAGGTAGATAACTCTCACCTTCAGGCGCTGCAATAAACATAGGTCCTAAGAAATTAGCGGCCCCAGGTAATAGCGCCACGCCTAATGAGTAGGTTAATAGATCCACACTATCAATTTCAGTGACCCATGGTTGGCCAGCACAGCTTTGATCTTGTTCTTCTACAGGAGTTTCAGCTAAGTACTGGTTGTATCCAGCAGTGTAGCCTTGAAACATTGCACGTGAATTAGCAGACAACCGAGGTAAGTTCTCTTCTGCTAACTCTCTAATACCTAGCGTAAG
This sequence comes from Alteromonas sp. 07-89-2, assembly GCF_013113925.1. Classification (NCBI taxonomy): domain Bacteria; kingdom Pseudomonadati; phylum Pseudomonadota; class Gammaproteobacteria; order Alteromonadales; family Alteromonadaceae; genus Alteromonas; species Alteromonas sp. 07-89-2. Next base: position 93,244 of record NZ_VTYM01000002.1, read on the forward strand.
AAAACCGAAATCGTTAATAAGGTGCTCTGAATCACCGCTACCAGGTACAGTATCTGGACCAAAATACTTAGCTCTCTCAGAGTTATACTTAACAATCTGGTCGGCCAATACGCAAAGGTTATCGCGTGCAAACGCATAACCCACACCGTAAGCCATACTTTCTAGGTTATCGGCTTTCACATGCGGAACGCCATAGGTGGTCCAGGTAACATCCGCGGACAGTGTACCGTCAGGAGAAAATGCTGGAATTGGTGCTGGTGTTGGTTCGGGTGTCGTAGGCGTTGTGGGCGCTGGTTGTTCTACGTTAGAAAAGTCGTTATCGTTATCGCCGCACGCACCGAGAAGTGCAGTGAGTGATAACGCAATAAGCGTCCGTTTAGCGTTAAAGGTGTTGTCAATCATCTCAAATGTTCCCTAATGATAAATGAAAAAGGTCAACCACTCTTACCGCACGCGTCTTCAAAGCGGTGTTAATTACAGCAAAAGTAAAACTGATCCGACCTGAATTCACACTACATTAACAAATGAAAACATTCAAACAACATTATAATTTTTCTACAAAAAAGCCGGCAATAACGCCGGCTTTTTTTTCTATAAAATGTAAGCAGTTGTAACGCTGCCCATTGGAGCAAACTACCCTTGGCTAGTTCGCTACAACACTTTCATCAGAAATTGGCAGTACAAGTGCGTCAGACGCAATATAACCCGCCACTTCTTTTTGCATTTCCGTTGTTACCGCTGCGCTCGCCGCTGGGCTTAAGCTAGAAGCATGAGCACCACTATTGAACTGTACAATTCCGCTAATTGGATCTGTACCAGGACCTTGCGTGGTTGTCACTTGCTCTAAGCCAATGGTCGCTGCCAGAGGAAGCTGACCTGACAATGGTAACGCTGTTGAAATTGGAATAACTTGATCCGGAAGGTTCGCGTCGCTGCCATCACCCACTACCGTCATCATATGAACTGGCGTATTGCTACCCAGTGTCTGAGCGTAGTTAGTAGGGTCACCAGCGTCCATCACCGTTTGTGCAGCGAATGCAAATTCAGCAAATACAGCATTCACTTCTGCAGCCTGCTCAGCAGTAAGATTTTCTTCAAAAATCGCTACCGCTGCGCGAAGTTGTTCTTCGCTCACATCAGTGGTTTCATACAGTTGATTTAGCAAGGCAACAAACTCTTCAGAAGCCTGAGACAGCAACAGACCTTTGATAAGAGGACCAAACGCGGCTGACTCAATTAGGAACTGAGCAACACCGCCCCCTGGAGACTCAAGAGAAGCTTGCTTGACAGCAAACATGCCATCAAGTGCTGCTAAATCGCCACCCATCGACGTGTTTGCCACTGAAGCAAAATTCCCACCAGTGATAGCGCCTAGAGACACACCCATAATCGATACACGTGACATATCAAACTTAACATTTTGCGCTGCTGTGGTATCGACAACTGCGTTTAGTCCTAAACGTAGACCAAGTAAATCTGACACGCTTTGGCGTAGATTGTCGCGAGCCGTAGGCAAGCTGGCAAGGTTCATATAGTGAGTTGCGCTAACCGTAGTCGCATTCAGTTCATCTGTACCGTCGCCATTAAGGTCAAAACCGCGGCTACCGTGTAATGGTTGGTCGATTGCTACTGACGCAATACCTGCTAGAGACAGAGTACCTGTGATGGCAAGCATATCTTCTTTTTGGCTGGTAATGCCGTGCGCTAGAATAACCACTGGCCAACCGGCTTCAGGCATGCTGATAGGAAAACCTAAAGCACCTGCAATTGCTGGGTCAGGAATAGTAACCTGAACGTCTAACGTTTCTTTACCCATGTTTCCGCCAGTAGGCTGTGGATATGGGTTGAATTTAGTAATGTTTCTTGCGCTATCTAACATTTCGCCGTTAATACGAACGTCAGCAAGGCCTAGTGAAGAACACATTGCTGCATTAGGACCTGGCTCTGCGTCTGCAAGTAATTCTTGAGGAGCACCAGCTAAAACAATTCCGCTGTCACAAGCTGCCTTCCAGAAATCATTAACTGGAGCAAGTGGGTTCTCTGCACTTGGAACACCCAAGAAATAAGGCAATGCAATATTACCTTCATAACGTTGAGCTGCACAGAATGGTCCGGCTTGCGCTAAAATGCCCGTAGAAACACCAACAGCAAATTCATTTAGCGCCCCCCACTGCGCAGCAAGTTGACCTGACGCCGTACCCGCAAGTCCTGCACAAGTTTCTAACAAGCTGAAATCAGTAGCGTCAATCGCTGCTTGAATGTTATCAGGTTGACCTTGTTTACCCAGCTCTACTGCGCCAGCTACAACAGTAGCGTTTACAAGACCAAGTGCTTCCATGACATTAGGCGCTGCAGATACATCGCTTACCGTGATTGCAGGTAGTGCGGTTGGAGCAGACGGGTCTCCGCCAGCAGCCAGTTGTGCAAAACGGCTAATCATGACCTTCTTGATGGTATCAAGCGAGTTGGCAATAGACTGTGTGGTGAAAGCTGATACGTAAGTGATGTCTTCACGGTCGAAACCCGCACCAAGTACTGGATTAACTAACGAATTAACTAAGCCTTGTAATTGAAGCTGTGCTGCACTTGATAGAGGATTAGTGTCGATGTCTTGTCTTACTGAGTCCCACGTAGTTGAGCCCTGAACCGACTTGCCAGAAGAGTCTTTCAAATCAGTGGTCATTACTAACATGTAGCCCTGAGCTGCTTTTAGCGGCTTAAGAGGGACAAAAGTGATTGTGTTACTATCAGCAAGGCTGAGTACGTAATCAACACCAAAGGTAAGTTGATCGCCAAGCTTACAACCCGCAGAAGGTGTTGTAACCTGCGCACAGTCAGGATCACTTTGGTCAAGACCTAACGTTGCTTCAAAAAGCAACACGCCAGAAGATAATGTACTTGCATCAAGCGATGCGCCGGCAGGTGTTTCTACATTAATTACAAACGGGTGTTGAGTTGACCAACCGTCTAACACGTTGAGTGCATTTTGCGGGTCAGCAAAATCTGTAGGGTCATCGACCGGAATATTCAGTGTGTAATCAAAGAAACCATCATCGCCTGGAAGCATCAGAAGGTCGTTTGGAATGTTTAAGTTCCCATTAGCTGGGTCAAAAACGATTCGTGAAAATGGTGTTTGGACTTCTGTTTCGGCCTGAATGTCGGAAAGGGTTTCATCGGAGCCACCACAGCCTGCTAGACCCAGCGCAAGGGCCACACTGGAACTTAATACGAGTTTTCTCATCTCTACTCCCTACAAGCATTGTTGTTATTCTGTGTCTAAAACTTAACTCTATTAAAAGTAGCTTGGTCTACCCTGTCTTTACAGGCGTAGATGATAGTTTTAAACATGTTAGACCAGTTGTATCTTCCTCAATCTTATTGACTTTGTTGCAACTTTGCAAAGTTTTGTTAACTACTTTTGTTAACTTTTTTTACGTTTGAAGAAATTTTCATTCATTGTTTTACTTGTGAGTCAGGCTGAGTATGATCTGGGGTTTGATTCTTAATTGGGTCTACAGGCCCCAATCATTGCGATATAAATGAACCTTTTGAAGGAAAATGATGAACGATTACAACGCACCAGCGGATTTATTGCGCGATAAAGTTATTCTTATCACCGGGGCTGGCGATGGAATTGGTGCACAAGCCGCAAAAACGTATGCTGCACATGGCGCTATCTGTATTTTATTGGGCCGCACTGTGTCTAAACTTGAAGCTGTGTACGACGACATTGTCGCAGCAGGTGGTCAAGAACCCGCCATTGTTCCTTTAGATATCAAAGGCGCAACGCCCTCTCATTATCAGCAAATGACGCAAACCATTATTGACCAGTTTGGCCGATTAGATGGTGTTCTTCACAATGCGAGTATTTTAGGCCACCTTAGTGCATTTAAAGATATTGATGCGCAAGAATGGCAAGACGTGATGCAAATTAACCTAAATGGCATGGTTTTCATGACACAAGCGCTTATTCCCGCTCTAGAGAAGGCAGAAAGTGCATCGGTAATTTTCACCACCTCTAGCGTAGGCAGAAAAGGTCGCGCATTTTGGGGAACGTACGCCGTATCAAAATTCGCAACAGAAGGCGTTATGCAAACCCTTGCTGATGAATATCGAAATAAGTCACTGCGCTTTAACTGTATTAATCCAGGTGGTACCCGCACACAAATGCGCGCTCAAGCGTTTCCAGCAGAAAACCCTGATACACTAAAAACACCTGAAGATATTATGCCTACGTATCTTTATCTTATGGGCGAAGACAGTAAGGAAACAACCGGACAGTCACTTGATTGCCAACCAAAGTAATTAACGAAAGCAATGTTCCATTAAACAAAAAAACCGCTTAAGCAGCACTTAAGCGGTTTTTTATTTACAGCGCATAAATGGCTAAAGGCCAGTGCCTACTCGCCCATTTTGGCCCATGTATCTCGTAGACCTACAGTGCGGTTAAAGACCGGCTTGTCGTCTGTGCTGTCTTTATCTACACAGAAGTAGCCAGTGCGTTCAAACTGCCATGCTCCTACTTCAGGAACATTGTCTGCCAATCCGGCTTCTACCCAACCGTGTTTTACTTCCAACGAATCAGGGTTAATCGCATCGGTAAAGCTTTCTTCCGCTGCTGGGTTAGGCACGTTAAACAAGCGGTCGTAAAGCCTAAACTCCGCTGCCTGTGCTGTTGCTGCATCTACCCAATGAATAACACCTTTAACTTTGCGGCCATCAGCCGGATCTTTACCTAGAGTATCCGCGTCATAAGTACAAAAAACGGTTGTTACATTACCATTCTCATCTTTTTCAACGCGATTAGCTTTAACCACGTAGGCGTTGCGAAGACGAACTTCTTTATCAAGCACTAAGCGCTTAAACTTCTTGTTCGCCGACTCTCGGAAGTCTTCTGCTTCTATATACACTTCGCGACTGAAGCCGATGTTACGCGTACCCATACTTTCATCGTTAGGATGATTTGGCGCAACAAGCGTTTCTGTCTGGCCTTCCTCATAATTTTCGATAACGAGCTTTATTGGATCTAGTACGGCCATTGCGCGAGGAGCATTTGCATTTAGGTCGTCGCGTATACACGCTTCTAGCATGGACATTTCAACCATGTTGTCCATCTTAGTCACACCAATGCGTTTACAAAACTCAACGATTGAACCCGGTGTGTAGCCACGACGGCGTAAACCCGCAATGGTAGGCATGCGTGGGTCGTCCCAGCCATGTACATGGTTTTCGTCGACTAACTGAATAAGACGACGCTTGCTTAATACCGTATATTCTAAATTAAGACGTGAGAATTCATACTGTCTTGGCGTGCAGTCGATAGAAATGTTTTCGATAACCCAATCATAAAGACGACGGTTATCCTGGAACTCTAGTGTACACAGGGAGTGCGTTATTCCCTCAATGGCGTCTGAGATACAATGTGTAAAATCGTACATTGGATACACGCACCATTTATCACCAGTTTGATGATGGTGAGCATGCTTAACACGATAAATTACCGGGTCACGCATACACATAAATGGCGATGCCATGTCAATTTTCGCACGCAGACTACACTCACCTTCTTTATATTCGCCTGCCGTCATTTTGGCAAACTCGCTGAGGTTGGTTTCAACGTCTGTATCGCGATAAGGGCTATTTTGACCAGGCTCTTTAAGTGTGCCGCGCATTTCGCGCATAACGTCTTGCGCTGAAAAATCTACATAGGCTAAGCCTTTTTCAATAAGTTCAACGGCGTATGCGTGTAGTTGGTCAAAGTAATTCGATGAATAGCGCGCTTCTCCGTCCCACGTAAATCCAAGCCATTGCACATCTTCCTTAATTGAATTAACGAAGGTAATGTCTTCTTTTGCAGGGTTGGTATCGTCAAAGCGTAAATTGCACGTACCTGTGTAGTCTTGAGCAATACCAAAATTCAAGCAGATAGACTTGGCGTGGCCAATGTGTAAGAAGCCATTCGGCTCTGGTGGAAACCGTGTTTTAATTGCGTCATGTAGACCACTAGACAGGTCTTTATCAATAATCTGACGGATAAAATTGGTCGGACGGTGTTCAGTCTCGGCCATTCGCTTGTTCCCCTTATGCACGTAATATTTCAAAATCTCGCTGAGTATAACACTCTCGCAATTACTTCAACCATGTTTTATTCAAAGAAGCCTGACAAGTGATTGAATTAAGAGCGATCTGCAAATACCTTCTAAAACTAAATGCCGTTATGACTTCCCAAATATAAATAAGCACTAACGAAATCGTAACTTTGCGTGGCATTTGAGCGACTCCGTCTCAAAATGCGCGCGTCATTATAAAAATATGGTAATCTAAATTCGCGACAACAAGGTCGTAGCAGCAAATCATGGTGTTTATGAAAGAAAAAGCAACCTCTTTTGACATTGCCCACTTGGCAGGTGTTTCGCAGTCGACGGTTTCGCGAGCGTTAAATAATAGCCCGCTAGTTAATCAAGAAACTAGAGATCGCGTTCAGCGTATTGCCCGGGAACTCAATTACAAAGTGGATAAAAACGCAAGTAACTTGAGAAAGCAAAAGAGCAGCACAATTGCCCTACTCTTGTTTGAAGATCCTACGTCCGATGATTCGATGATTAATCCGTTCTTCCTAGCGATGCTCGGCAGTATTACCCGCGCGTGTGCGCAAGCAAACTATGATCTGCTTGTGTCCTTCCAAAATTTAGATGATGACTGGCACGCAGAATATGAAGACTCAAATAAGGCTGACGGCATTATTTTATTAGGATATGGCGACTATACTGATTACCAAAACAAAGTCGCGCAACTTGAATCGCAGGGCACCCACTTTGTTCGTTGGGGTGCGCCAGATGAAGCCCACCCAGGGGTTAGTATCGGTTGTGATAACTATCAAGGTGGCCAAAGCATAACGTCACATTTAATTAGCTTGGGTAAAACTTCCTTTGCGTTTATTGGCGACAACGGCGATCACGCCCCTGAATTCAAAGCGCGTTTTAACGGTTATTTTGAAACACTTCAATCTCATGGGCTTGATCAGTCAAGTGTTCAACGCAATGCTATTTCGACTGAGGATGCGGGGTCAGAAGCAGTGAAATCATTGCTGCAAAGTGGCGAACTTCCCCAAGCAATTGTCTGCGCATCAGACCTTATTGCAATGGGCGTGCTTAGAGCGCTGCGCCAGGCAAAAGTGAATGTGCCTGATGATGTAGCCGTGGTTGGCTATGACAATATTGCGGTTTCAGCCTACACCACGCCTTCGCTCACCACTGTTCAGCAAAATACCAAACTGGCGGGCGAGTTATTGGTAAACACCTTATTAAAAGCCATTAACAACGAAGACGTCCAGGATTATTTAATGCCTGCGGATATTATTATTAGGCAGTCATGTGGCAGTGAGTAAGCGTGCGCAAATTACACGCTAGAAATTAAGCAATCACTGATTAACAAAAAAGCCCCGGGCGTTAAACAACCACGGGGCTTTTTTATTGTGCGCTAAACACGTTTTTTATTGGCGGGCCAACTGATGCTTAATTTGAGCAAGTAATGCACTGTTACTTACTTGACCTTCGCGCACCCATACCTGAACGCCATTGGGCTTAACCGTTGCGGTTAACGCATCACCGAGTTCTACCGTTTGCGTTTCTCCAGATAATTGTTCCGTCCAGTCGCCCGATTGCATAAAGTCACTAACCTCAAAAGATTGTGCGGCATTACCCTTATTAAGTAATACAAGTGCAGTCTGCTGTGTTTCTGCAGTATCAACAACGCGATAAAACGCCGCTTGATGACCGTCAAGTTCAACGTTGACTTGAACACCGCGCTGCAGTGCTACCGTGTTTTTACGCACGTTGGCAATCTTTGTAAGCGCCTGTTGAATAGGATGTGTCTTGGCTTGGTCTAGGCGCTCTTGGCCAACATAGTTACGATTGCCAGCATGTTCCGCCGTACCGCGCATGAAGCCAATTTCAGATCCCATGTATACAACCGGAATGCCTCTTACTGTAAACAACCAATTATGCGCATTAATAAAGCCTTCATCAGTGGCATTAATGCGCGCCATATCGTGGTTATCGTAGAACGTAGTTAATTCATATGGATTGTTATATGGCCCGTGCGTAAGGTGAAGCACCGTTTCTAAGTCAGCAAAATCACTCTCTAGCGGCTTTTCAAATACATTCACCATGGCCTTTTGCATAGGAAAGTCTAATACACTGACGCCCCCATTTTTCGGCAACGTATGTTGGGCAATGTTATTCGCCTCATAGTCAAATGCTTCGCCAAACATAAAAAAGTCAGGGTTTTGTTCGCGTATACGATCTGACGCTTCACGCCAAAACGCATGAGGCACATGCCTGATTGTATCTATTCTAAATGCATCAGCACCTTGAGAAATCCAATACAAATAGCTGTTGATGAGATAATCGCGTACGGCGGGGTTTTCGTCATCTAGATTAGAAAGCTTAACTAAATCTGGATAGTTGTGAAAAAAGCTATGAAGTGGGTTGTTTTCAGGGTCAAGTTCTTCAGGCGCCAAGTTTTGATGATCAGCAACCAGATTTCCATCCCTGTCATATATTTCCCCGTAGCCAGGTAAGTCCTTCTCCATGGTGAAGCTTGGTGTGCCATGATTTGCCACAATATCAAACACGGACTTGAGGCCATGCTGACGCATTTTCGCCGTATAGTCACTAACGCTTAAATTGGCGCTAACCAAATGCTCGTCAGCTTTATAGAAATTCGTTGCCCAATAGCCGTGATAACCCGTTTTACCACCGTCTTTAAAGGCACCGCCATAAGTAATGGGTTCATCGCCATTAAACGCATAGTCCGGGTTATCGTGGACAGGCGTCATCCATACTGCCGTGAACCCCATTTCTTTAATATAATCGGCGTTGTTTAAGATACCCTGTAAATCACCGCCCATGTAACCCACATAGGCTTTCTTACCTTCAGGACCTTCTAAAGGCAGTTGCCACGTAGGGTGATCGCCTCCCTGCTCTTCATAATTGTTCGAAGGGTCGCCGTCTACAAAACGATCTGTCACAACAAAGTACACCGCTTCGCTAGCAAATGGCGTAGTGGTACCCACGATAGCATGGCTGTTTTCTTGTGTATCGTTAGATGAAGGAACAGATGTACTCGAGCAGGCTGAGCAAAATAAACCAGCTAACGTTAAAGCGATTGTTGTACGATTAAATGACATATTAAGCTCCCTGCGCTTCTTCAATGTCTTGCTTATCGGCCTCGTTCACGAAGAAAACTGAAACCGCACCAATTAACATAGAAACTCCGGCAACAACGATAATGTACTTTGCGTCGTTGTCGAAAACAGAACTTAGAATCCAACCAGCAGTTAGGCCCGATACAATTTGAGGGGCGGCAACAGTAAAGTTGAAGATACCCATATAAACACCCGTTTTATTTGCAGGTAACGCACCAGCTAACATAGCGTAAGGCATAGCAAGAATAGCAGCCCACGCAATACCTACGCCTACCATAGGGATTAACAGCTTCACTGCGCCCAAAGGTACTGTTACTTCAGTAATCAGTAAGTTTACGTTGATCATCGTTAGGTCTTGGAATAACAAGAAGCTTACGTAGCTCAGGCCACCTAGCGCTAAAGACGAAGCGTAAACCGTTTTGCGACCAAACTTGTCAGCAAGTTTTGCCAAGAAAATAGAAAAAATAGCAGCAAATACCGAATACGCAGCAAATAGAATCCCTACCCAATCACCAGCAGCTCCCTTGGCCATGATGATGGTTTCAGGCACCATCGGGGCTGCAGCAATATAAGCTGGGTCAAACCACTGCTTATCTACATTCCATATATGTTGCGTGATAGCAGGTGTGGTATATACCCACATAATAAAGAGCGCAAACCACGAGAAAAACTGCACGACAGCAAGTTGTTTCATCGTCTTTGGCATATCTTTTACTAACGTGAAAAACTCACTTAAGCGTTGTCCTAGCGGTGCTTTAGGCGCTTTTTCAGTTGCAGGCTGCTCTTCGGTAAGCCCTTTATAGCGGTTGTATTCATCTGGTGCGTATTCTTTGGTACGAACTACCGTCCAAATGACCGTACCAAGCAGTACTGTAGCCCCAATGTAGAAAGCCCAAACAACAGAAGGTGCAACCTCACCCATTTGTGCCGTATTTTCAAGGCCAATAACATTGGTAAGTACAAATGGCAGTATTGAGCCGATAACTGCGCCTATATTAATCAGTAACGACTGAATCGAATAGCCAACATTGCGTTGTGACGGCGGTACCATGTCTGACACCAATGAGCGAAACGGCTGAAAACAAACGTTAAACGACGCGTCCATAAGTGCAACCATTAACGCGCCCATTACCATAGGTGCCAAGAAGGCAACAAATATCGGCGCATTTGGCAGTAAGATCATACCTAATACTGCGGCGATTGCACCAGCAAGGATGAACGGGCGGCGTCGACCTAATCGATTCCACGTTCTATCAGATGCTGAGCCAACAATTGGTTGAACGATTAATCCCATGATTGGCGCGACTAGCCAAAATAGTGATAGCGAGTGAAGGTCTGCCCCTAAGTCTGAAAGGATCCGACTTACGTTTGCGTTTTGCAGTGCAAAACCGAATTGAACACCTAGAAAGCCAAAGCTGACGTTCCATATTTGCCAGAAAGAAAGGCGTGGTTGAGTTGCTTGCATACTTTGCTCTATTTATTGTTTTACTATAATTAATACAATTACTGCACAATGAAAACACTAGCAGACATTGCTGGTAAGCTTAAGGTATCCGTTGTCTTAAAAGTTATCCCATCGCTAACACGTGTTAACGTCTGGTGTGTGCTTAGCACCTCTGCATACTTGCTTAGAGGCAGGTCCACTGGCTTTTTATTTAAGATGACCAATATTTTATCAGACTGATTAGTATTTGATTTATCTGCACCACTGGCTGAATCGAGATTTGCCTCTCGAATATAGGTATAAACCCCATTCTCCGGTGCAAAATGCTTCAACAGGCCTTTAAACTGCAAAGGGTGTGATTTACGCAGTTGAAGTAACCCCTTCACACGCTGCTGTGCCCAACGCTCATCATCCGTTAAACCGTGCCCAGTAAAAGCGTTTTTGTCATTGTCCGAAGGCCACCCGCCTGGAAAGTCAGAACGAATAATACCGTGGTCTTCACTGCCTTCGTTACCCATCAAAATTTCTGTACCGTAAAAAACTTGTGGAATACCGCGCGTAGTGAGCAATAGCGTCATAGCCATATTCCATTTGTCTTTATCATGACCGAGCTGAGTAAAAATGCGGCTCATATCGTGGTTATCAGGAAAGATGACCAAATTATTCGGGTCGCCGTACAAAAAGTCAGTAGCTAAGGTTTCGTATACAGAGATGAAGCCCGAATTCCAGCTTTCGTCATTGCTCAACGCTTCAACGACTGCGGCTTGAAGCGGGAAATCCATAACCGATGGTAGAGCGCTATCGTAATCATCGTGGCGGTGGCTACCCGCCTGCCAATATGCCGTGATTGCGGGGTTAACTGACCACTCTTCCCCTACTATATTGAAATTCGGGTACTCGTCCATTATGCGGTTTGTCCATTGGCTCAAAAACGCCTTATCAGGATAGGAGTACGTATCCACACGTATTCCACTTAGCCCAGCGCTTTCAACCCACCAAATCGCGTTTTGAATAAGGTAGTTCGCTAAATGCGGATTGCGCTGATTTAAGTCCGGCATGGTTGGCACAAACCAACCATCGCTAAACCCTTGTATATCGCTTGCTATGGCGTGAGGGTCGTGAAGAGCTTCACGCTTGTGGGTTGTCCCTACAAACTTACCGTTGTTATTGATCCAGTCGTGTGACGGCGTATCTTTCATCCATAAATGATTACTGCCTATATGGTTAAGTACCATATCCATTATAATGCCAAGACCCTGTGATTTAGCTTCAGTACTTAACGCAATAAAATCGTCATTAGAACCAAATCGAGGGTCTATTTTGTAGTAATCCGTGGTGGAATAGCCATGATAACTGTATTTATCCATGGCATTTTCGAGCATGGGCATTGTCCATATTTGAGTAAAGCCCATATCCTGAATGTAGTTGAGGTTATCAACAATACCTTGAATGTCACCACCGTGGCGACCACCTTTGAATGAACGGTCTGCGGGATCGCCATAACCCTTAACATTATCATTTTCCTTATTACCATTGGCATATCTGTCGGGGGCAATAAGGTAAATAGCATCTTGAGGCCCAAAGCCTTCGCGCGACGCTGAGCCTTGTGCTCTTTTTTCTAACGTGTAAGTGAAATCACGGGTCGTACCATCGCTGTCAGTAAGCCTGATAACGAGTTCCTGGGCACTAACATTCGACGTATCTAGCGTTACGAATAGATAGTTCTCACTATCAAGGGCTTGGCTATGCTTAACTCTTACATCGCCTTTCGCTATTGAAACAGTGTCATCGGCAACATCTTCACCATAAAGCATCAACTCTACATTACTGTTTTGCATACCAACCCACCAATTCGGCGGGTAAACATCAATGCCACTGTTTGCAGATGATTGAACTGAGAACAAAGGAAATGTAGTGATACAGCTGAGGAGAAGCGGAATTGCGCGCTTTTGGATTTTTTTATGACCACTGTCATTAGTTACACGATTACGTTTTGGCACATCAACCCCATGTTAAAAATACGTTAAGTACAAGATGGTGATGAGATACTACCTTGCCCGTCCGATCTGACCAATGCTCTGCATACGTATTCACGAAACACCATGTAAAAAAACATGGTGTTTCGCGTTAACTCAGCAGCATGTAATAAAACCTAATTAGAAGGCGAATACTTTAGTCTCAAGCCCTTCCAATGAGAACGAAGCGTTGTAGTTAATGCCCTCTTTTTCTAGTGTTATGCCTTCATGAGAAAGCATAGGCGCTAGCGTGATCCGATCGCTATCTTTACCTAAAACATTTGAAGGAACAACAAGCTTCATTGCACCTGTAGGCTTATCGTTAAAATTAGCCACAACCACAAATCCGTGCTCACCTTGTGCGCGCACAAAAGCAAATTGCTGCTCAGTATAGGCTGAATCTTTCACATCAAGATTGAGCGCGTGTAGGCTTTGATATTCACCTGTAACTGCAGGGTTTGTGGCAGCAATAGCCATCACGTCTTGGTAAAATTGGTGAAGTGCTTTTTCATCTTCGGTAGATTTCCCTGCATCAAACTTACCGTCGTTCATAAAACGCTGGTGGGCAGGAACACCTACATAATCGAAAATTGATGTACGTGTTGGATCTCCAAAACCAGTCTCCTCGCTACCGTCTTCACCCACATCTTGACCAAAGTACAACAGCGTAGGCGAACTACTAATAAGCGCACTCACTGCAAGCGCGGGTTTACCTTTCTGGGCACTACCGGCAAAGTCTGGGCTGGCTATACGTTGTTCGTCGTGATTTTCTAAAAAATGGAGCATATGCGGGGCGATATCATTGATTTCATCATGAATAGTAACCAGTTTGCTTACTTCTCCACTCCCCTGCATAATCGTTTTTAATGTGTCGTAGAAACCCACCTTGTCGTAAAGGTAGTCCATTTTGCCTTGGTGGATATACTCGCGATACTTATCTGGTTGATAAACTTCCGCTAGCAAGAACGCATTAGGTGCCTTTTGTTTAATACTGCTATTTAGAAACGACCAAAACTCGACAGGCACCATTTCGGCCATATCGTAGCGGAAACCGTCGACACCTTTATCTATCCAATAATGTGCAATATCTCTGAATTTATACCACGAGTCTGGTACGTCTTTTCCTTGCCAAAATGCGGCATGTTCTTCAAAGGACTTATCACTGTACTCTTCAGGTAAAACTGGAAAGTCGTAAGTGCCGTCAGGCATCACGCCATAGTTCACTTTTACGGTCTCGTACCAGTCGTTTATATCCGGTTTCGAAGCTCTAGCACCGTTGCCTGTCCATTTTGCTGGAAACTCTTCGAACTTACCGTCAGATAGTGGATGCTTTTCACCACCTAGAGGTTGATAGTTATCAGCTGTGGGCACTTGAAACGCTTCACCTACTACATAGTAAAAGTTGTTATCACGGGCGTATTCAACAGACGTGTCGTCGTGCGCGCCGAAATCACTTACACCTTCAGGTGCAGAAAGTGAATGGTAATCACGGGCAACATGATTAGGCACGATATCGATAATAACCTTCATTCCCGCTGCGTGAGTCCTGGCAATTAGCGCTTCAAATTCTTCTAAACGCTTGGCTGGATCATCGGCTAGGTCTGGATTAACGTTGTAGTAATCTTTAACTGCGTAGGGAGAGCCCGCTCTGCCTTTCACTACATCTGGGTCGTCGTTTGAAATACCAAAATCAGTGTAGTCATTAATCACCGCATGGTGCGGCACACCGGTATACCAGATATGACTGGTTCCCAAAGATTTTATGGCCTTTAGCGCTTCGGGAGTAAAATCACTAAACTTACCTACCCCATTGTGCTCAATTGTGCCCCAAGGCTGGTTATTTGTATTCGTGTTTCCAAACAAGCGAGTAAAAACTTGATAAACGACAGGTTTACCTTGCCTTTCAGCCGAATCGTTTAGCGTCGAACTTTCGCCGCTCTGACCAGATGGTTTCAGGCTAGCGTCTTTGGTCACCGGCTTTTGATTATTCACTGGAGAGGTCGGCCCTGTACACGCTGTTATTCCAATTGACAGCATAGCAATTGACAAGGGTTTAAGACAAAAACGAAATTGGAAATTTGGCATGGTAATCATTGTGATAAACGTAAATTATGCCAACAGGATACGCGTTAACTGGATGTTAAAAAACATGCATACGTATTCAGACATAAAAAAACCGCCTGACGAGGCGGCTTAGTATTCCAGATAGCATGGTGTCATGCTGCATGAGCTATGCGAAGAGGCTTTCGAGTATGCTCAATGGTGGGAACGGCCACATCGCCAATAGCTTGTAACGCACTATTTAGTTCTGAATGAATCTTTCTGTGAAAACCTTTTAGTGGTTTTGCTAAATCATCAAGCAGTACATGCGGTGACAATCTATATGGCATACGTTTGCCATTGAATTCAATAGCTTCACCTACTGGATTAAAATGAATACCGAATGCCTTCATTCTTCTTGCTAACTTAGGCTCCATTAGCACATAGGCATGCTTAACGTTTAAATGAAGGCACACACTCGTTGCCATTAAGTACAGCGCAATTGAAAGATAAGGAAAATGCTCAACGTTAAATGGAACATTTTTCTTTTGTTTAACTTTTTCAATTTTTTCAGAGGGTAGGATTTTAGAGCGTAATTGCCGCACTCTAAATTCTCTCGGTATTGCAAGGCGAGAGATTTCACAGACGCTTTGTGGAGACAAGTTTGAAGGTAGCAATGCACCATCGCCAATTACTTCCGCACACTTTTCTTCTAATGGAAGTGCCAAGCCAGCTTCAGTTGGCAAGACCAACCTTATCGTCCCTGCACACTCTCCTGTTGGCAAATGCTTGATATAGCAATTGATCGCGCGATCATCAAACTTGTCTTTTTCTAATGCAGTGGCATTTTTCTGCTCGAAGTTCATTTCTTCACAATACACTTTGTGTCGCGTTTTATAACTCACCTGCTTTTCACTTTCTTCGTTAGCAATCACAAGTTCGTAACGGCTAAAGAAGAAATTAGAAATACTCTCTTCGAGTGAGAAACGACTAGGGAGTACCCTAGAAAATGTTTGTGGTAGTCGACTCAGTTTGTTAGACACGGCGCCATTAAACGCTCGAACTGCGCTCATTGTTCTCATCTTCAACGCAAAGCTCCCCTGATTTAATTTATTATTAGGCTTGTGGGTAACTTCCTGTTCGCAACGACAGCCTTAGTTAATTAATTACTATTTAATCTTTGATTTGTTATTCGTATCTCTACTTTGTCTGATAAGTGCATCCCCACTTACGTAATCAGACTTTGACAGACGGTCATACAGCAACACATTTGCTGTGGCCGCTAAATTCATGCATGAAAAAGTAGGAACGTAGACAACATGATCGCACCAAGACAAAACGTCTTCGCCAATACTGCCATCTTCAGGACCTAGCAAGTAAAACGCATTGCTCGGGTGCTCAAACAAAGGTAGTGGTGTAGCACCCTCTACCAGTTCAACCGCTACGACTGACGCACCTTCAGGCACCACTTCTTTTAAGTCGTCGACCCCAATGGTCGGAATGACTTTATGAAACGCTTTCGTATCCGCATTAAAATCTTTAGCAAATCGATAGCGCTGACCAGTATAAAAAACGCTGGCCACACCATAACAACCTGCAGCTCGCAGTATAGAAGCAACATTTACGGGATTTTTAGGGTTTATTAACCCAATTGACATTTTCTGATTCGCAATTTGCACGTTTGTATTTATTTTATTTTTTATTCAGCATTTGATATTGCCACGTTCTTTCTCACGCTTCTAGACAGGTTAGCGTAAACTAACCTTAAGTATGATTAAATTTATCTAAAAAGCGGTAGACACAAAACTCGCGATTCAACTATGCCAATAAGCATTTCTGCCAATGAGCATTGGTCTCCTCTTGTTATCGAGAAGCACGTGATATTGCAAAGCGTGGTCGATTATAATTTCTATATTTTAATAACGTGTGACAGTTTGGTCTATTTACTCAATCCCTTTTTTAAGAAGAATTGAGTGTTGAGATAAATGAACCATCTGAAATCTTCGCATCTTCAAAAAAACAGCGTTTATTGCCACCTGTTCAGCAAGATGCAGACCAGTTTAATGAAAATATTGCACATTGCCTGCAAAGTTTACATAAGAATGCTTCATGAACTCGATAAAATTCATTTTTTTCAAAATGTTACTAAAATAGGAAAAATGGCAACTTATGTTCAAGCGGGAAGTCAACAGCGCTAGTTATAAGCGATGTAAGGGAAATAGCGTTGCTAAATTCAACAATTCACGATGTGTAAGACTGGTACTAGAAGTAAGAATTAGTAACTTAAGCTTTAACTGTTGCCAAATTGAAACAGGGTAAGATACTGAAAATTAAAGTTTTGTTGGAGATAAAAAAAAGCTTGGAAAAAAAACCAAGCTTTATAAGCCATTTGTTGCGATTTGCATACAGGCTTTGTACAGAAAGAAAAAATCAGTCTGGTAGCTATGCGCTTTTGCGCTGTCTTTCCACTGAATTCTCATAACAATGTTTAAGATAGCGTCTTGCCATGCGCCGCCCTTGACCGTAGCCTCGCAATAACTTCTTCTTATCCATAGTTAGGCGCTTAACGCAAAAAGCTTCATCAGGCGCTATCACACGGATTGTGCAGTCGTCGGGTGGATTATTGAGAAAAGCTAACGTTTCGTTATAAATGGCGGCACGCTGCAACATCTTATCGAGTAGCGCAGGCTGGTTGCCATACATCTTTTGCATTAGCCAAACAGACTTTACTTCTGGTTTTGTAAAACCTAACGGTTGAGAAAGAATAACCGTGATATCCTTCGCACCCATTTTGTATGCTTGAATAGCAGGTATTGCATCTGCCACTCCCCCGTCCAAGTATCGCGTACCGTTTATTGAAATTTCGTCTCGGTATGCAGTTGGCAACGCACAGGAAGCTACCATTAAATCATCAACATTATCTTTGGTGGCTTGTATATATTCACAATCACCTGACTCTGCATTAGTAATTCCAACATACAGTGGCATGCTGCTTTTTTCACCTGGTGCAGGAATATTCATGGACTGTTTAGAGTGATGCCATAGCCAATGAACATCTGTCATGTGCCCACCTTTTATGAAACGAAGCGGGCTAAAAAACTCCCTCTTTGTGGCGTATTGCGTGATGATGGTTTTACTAAGCCCATGCATTTTCGACACGTAGGTTGAAAGATTAGTTGCGCCAGCTGAAACACCAATCGCGAAGTCGAACGAATGGTAGTCATGCTCCATGAATTTGTCTAACACGCCTGCTGCAAAAACTCCGCGCATAGCGCCACCTTCAACAACAAGTGCACGTTTCATTTTCATCTCCTTTTGAATAAATTCAACCATTCTGGTACGACCACTATTTTCTTGGTGATACTACTAGAGAATCAAGAGATATGCCAAAAACAAAAAACCGCGAACTACGTCGCGGTTTTTAAATCTTGGTTTATTAGAAATTTACCAAGTTAGCATCTGTTCGGTCTTACTTTTTCGTAACCGTTAACGTAGGTGCATTTCCATCAGGGCCAGATACCTTAAACTCGTATAGACCAGACTCTGCAACTTCAATCATTAGATTATTGTTACTTGCGCCAAGTATTTTCGGCTCGCTAGGCGTTACTACGTTGCTTGCTGCATCGTTCGGGTTGCCAAGGTTTACTGTCGACCAGTCTTCAGAAGCGACTTTGAATTCAATACTACCTGCGCTCAATTCAATGTCTGCGGTATAAACACCTTCTCCTTGATATTCAAACATATCGACAGCTCCCCAGCCATTCATACCACCACGGATATAAACTTGAGTGTCGCCCCAAAACGCTTCTTTAAATACACCAATGGTTGGCGCAACTAAATCAGTGACGTTGAATACGAACACGTAGCGGTCGGCGGTTTCAATGTTCAAAATAAGATTGTCGTTGGTAGCGGCGAGCCCCAAAGTCTGGCCAGGCGCAAGGTTGCGATCTGAATCATCGGCTGATATCGCACCGAAGTTCACGGTACTCCAATCTTCTGAAGCAACCTTAAACTCGTAAGTCCCTGGCTCAACATCACGAGAGAAAGTGTAAATACGTCCGCCTTGGTAAGCAAACTCCTCAGCCGTACCCCAGTCGTTCATTGCACCACGAAGATACACTGGTGTGCCAACATAGGGCTCTTCGTTCTCAACCATAAGGATTGGTGCTTCGCTATCAGTCGCATCAATAGTAAACAGATAGGTCGCGCTCGTCGCTGGTGTAAATGAAAGGTTGGTATTAGTACGTGCAAGAACCTTTTCTTCGCCCGCTATTACTGTACCTTCTTCACCATCCGCTGCGCCAAAGTTCACTGTACTCCAATCTTCAGATGCGAATTTGAATCCATATGTAACGCCACCTTCAAGTGTAGCTGTTACGGTGTACTTACCGTCACCCTGATAGGTAAATGCATCATCCGTTGACCAACCATTCATATCTCCACGCAGGTAAGCGATGGTGTCGCCGTAAGGAACAACATCAGGCGCACCAGACGTGGCATACGCTGATAGACCATAACCTTGAGCTCCAGACTGTGGTTTTACGAAAACAGCAATAGTTAGTGCAGGAACGGTAAAGGTTCCATTACCATCTTCACCTTCTACAAATGTGGCGCCGCGTACCGCTGCATCGACAGAATTCATTTGTGTGGCGTGAAGCGAAAAGCCTGTTGCTGTGTTTACCGTGATAGACTTATCTTCATACCCCGTATTCACAAGCACCATAACCGCATCATTCATCATGTCTAAATCTTGGCGAGGTACTTCGCTGTTTTCAGATATGCCGTCATCAATACTCATCGCTATAAGACCACGCTGCTGGCGTTCGCCAATATTGTGGAAACCTACACGGTCGATGATGTCTTCTGCGGTGGTTAATCTAAACAGCGGACTTGTCATTCGAATATTAAGCAATTCTGCAAACACATCAGAGGCAAACATTATATCTGCCATTGAGGCCGCGCGATTTGGATTGTAAATGAATTCACCCATTTCTTCCCAACGGGCTTCGTTGTCTTGTGCCAACGGTAAACCTACGTTCCAGTTGTTCGTTTCGTAGGTGAAATCGACGTAGTTAAACCAGTCGCCCGCATCATAGGTATTTCTATCCATTGATTTTGAGCGAAGCATGTCGCCGCCCATTTGTAAAAATGGAATACCTTGAGACACAAGATTAATACCCATTGCTACATTT
The DNA here is from genome assembly GCF_013113925.1 of Alteromonas sp. 07-89-2. Taxonomy (NCBI): domain Bacteria; kingdom Pseudomonadati; phylum Pseudomonadota; class Gammaproteobacteria; order Alteromonadales; family Alteromonadaceae; genus Alteromonas; species Alteromonas sp. 07-89-2. The sequence continues at coordinate 113,143 of NZ_VTYM01000002.1, forward strand.
TGGGCACGAACCCGCTGTTCTAAAGTAATATCTTGTGGAAGCGTGTAGTTTAACTGATCCCACAGTGTTTCATTATCGTGCTTCGACACGTAGTTAATGATATCCGCAGGATCTTCTGCGTAGCCGCCTAAGTTACTGGTAGCGCCTGCACTTCCTGAAGACGTCTCCAAAACATAGTCTTTTAACGTTCCGATCATGCCCATTTTTACACGGTCTTGCGCGCTTAATAGCCCTTCATCTTCCGGTCTAAAGATAGCGCCCTGGCGAATAGCTTCGCGAATACGGTCGTTATAGGTACCAATCTCGGTACCAGCCATATTGAGCTGGCTCGCTTGCTCGTAACCGCGGTCTATTTTAGTCCAGCCTTCACCGTAGAAATAGTTGTCAGCATCGATAGTTTGGACTGCATCACGCAAGCGTACCATAGTGTCTTTTGTAGCTTGGCTCATGATGTCGAAACGGAATGAATCATACTTATAATGCTCAGTCCACATTAGCAGCGAATCTTCCATGAACTTTTCCATCATGACATTGCGAGGCTCTGTGTCATCACAGCACGTTTCACGAACAATCGCACCAGTATCCACTTCATAACGGTGATAGTAACCCGGTACCGCTTTGTCTAATACTGACTTACTGAAAACACCAGACGCATTGGTATGGTTATAGACTACATCAAGTGCAACACGTAGCCCCATCTCGTGAAGTGCTTGGATCATGGCGCGCATTTCTACAATGCGTTCTACTCCCTCTGCACTCGACGCATAGCTGCCTTCCGGCGCGTTAAAGTGATGAGGATCATAGCCCCAGTTGAATGTGTCTAGATTGCGTAAATCATTAGTAAGCTGCTGGGCTTTACCCGCTTGAGATAAAGGATCGTAACCGTTGTAAACGTCAATTAGCAATGCATCAGCGCTTTCTTCTTCACATACCGCAGCACTGCTATTTAAGCGACACAGTTTGCCTACCGTATCGTATAAATCTACCGTTTTTGTTGGATCCTCATCGATAGTTGCAATGTCATTTGCTGGAAGTATATGGAAGTAAGTAAGCCCTGCTTCAACAAGCTTTTTAAGGTGCTCAACCGGTGCTGTGCCCTCTTCAGTAAAGGCAAGGTATTTACCTCTATTTTCCTCAGACGTAGACATATCACGTACGCTAAAGTCACGAACGTGTCCTTCGTAAATGACTGCATCTTCATAATTTTCAACCGTCGGAATAGTATGAGTATCCCAGCCTTGTGGTTTTAAATCATCATCAGCTAGATTTACGAAGCGAGAGAAACGGCCGTTTGTGCTTAGTGACACAGAATATGGGTCTGTAACAAGCAGCGTTTCTACATTCCCCGTAATAGGGTGATAGACGGTAACTTCATAACGGTAAAGCTGACGGTCAAGGGACATATTGCCTTCATGACGCCAGACACCAGACGTATCATCGCGAACCATATCAATACGCTGGCTTAATGTCTTGTTGTCGTTATAAATCAGAAGATCAACATTTGAAGCAGTAGGCGCCCACAATGCGGCAGTAATACCTGTATCAGAGTAGATACCACCAAGTTGAGCTTCGTCGGCGTCGTCTTCACCGAGCGTATATAGTGCGTCTATTCCGTTAGCCAGTTGGATCCCGGTCGCAACAACAAGCGCACCGTCAGCATCGTAACCCCCTACTACGGCTTGTGTCGTCAACACGGTTTTAGCATCTTCAACCGACCAGTCGCCTTCCCAAGCCTGCATAGCCGATAAGTGCGGCGCACGGGCAGTTTGCTCTTCGGTAAGTGTTGTACTCATTAACGTTACTTGAGTACCGTTAATACCCTCTTCCAGCGTGCTCTCTAAGTCAGCCTGTGCTGAATAGTGAAGTTTCACCTCTGAAACGGTTTCAGGTACGTCCCATAAAATAGTGTTGGCATCTAACCAATGCGCGCCAAAACCCTCGATATCAACAGGCTGAGGACCAAGAGACATGATAGGGAACTCAAATATGGTTGCCTCGCCTGAAAGGGTAAAATTCATGCGTACAAATGTTTCATCATCTTGTACTAAAGAACCCTGGAAGTCTCCGCCCCCCATTTCTTTTCCGGCATCGTCAGTGCCTTTGTGGATGATGAAGTTGTGACAGCTTCCATACCCGTCTTTAAGGTCTAGAATCCAATACGCACCATAGTTTGGATCGATACCGCTATGAATGCGACCGTTGGCCCAATCCGTGTCTGCGTCAGCATAAGCATCACACTCGTCATTGTTCCAAGTATGTAGTCTCCAGCCTTCATAAGCTGCATCGTTACTTGAGTTATCAGCGTCAACAGCAGCCCGATTATAATAAAGTACAGCTTGATTAGATGAAGGGGTAAATACAGGTGCAGGTAAACTTGGATCAGCACCGGCTTCACATGCATCGTTCGCTTCATTAGGTACGAGCGGCGCATCGCATTGAATAGGTGGTGACGGTTCACAAGCCGTACCTGATGAATTAGGTACATTTGGAACCTCACAGGTAAGCAGATCGTTGGTGCCCGACTCTACGCCCGAGCCACCGCAACCTGCAAGTGTATATGCGCCTACTACGAGTAACGCAGCGCGCACTACTCTTTTTTTAGTAAACATAGAATTCTCCTGAATATTTTCGCTACTTTTGGCAACCGAATATTCCGTCGTGTTGCTAAATAAATTACCTAAGATGCTGTTTTTCATAGTTGATATGTCATCCCTAGGTAATATTGCGTTCCAAAGTATTGGATAGTGCCGGTTTGCTCTTCTGATGAGAAATAGCTCTTCGTTGGCTCGTCTGTTAGGTTATTAACTTGAAATAGTACGCTCCAATTGTCGTTAATCTCGTACGACGCTTGGTAATCAATAACCAATTCTTCATCAAAGTTAACCACCTGGTCGTTTACCGCTACTTGCTGCGAAACAAATGCATCGCGATATCGGCTGGACAAGCGAGTTTCAAAACCTTCGTATTCCCAAAACACGGTTAGCGTAGCAACGTTTTCAGAAAGACCTGGTAAGTTAGCGGCATACACGTCATCACCTAGCGTGCGTTGAATTTCACTTTCGGTGTAAGAGTAACTTGCGCTAACGCCTAAGCCTGACCACATGCCAGGCAGCATGCTATAAATTTGCGTATAGGCGATTTCTAAACCTCGAATATAGCCACCTTCGGCATTGTTTACGGCTGTGCTGTAGCTACCATTTTCAGTGGGGACGGTAATAAAGATAGGGTCGCCATTTTCATCGAGCGCTAGTTCGGCTTCCTGCCCTGCAAACTCTGGCGTCAAGTAAACCGGCACGCTTACATTGTCAGGAATAATAATGCCGTTTTCTTCAAAATCATAAGGATCTATTTCGATGTCTTCTACAAACGATTCAATGTCTTTGTAAAAGCCAGCAACAACTAATGCGCCTTCCGTATCTGAGAAATAATACTCCCACGAAACGTCGTATTGAGTTGCATAGAATGGCTCTAAATAAGGGCTGTTACGAGCGTTACCGCTAACCCTTGCTGTAGGGTTGGAAAGCGTAATTTCGCCCGAATCTCTGTCTTGGAAAGCAGTAACAGGTTCAATAGTCGTTGACGCATTCGCGGCAAAACGGTTTATTGGCGCTCTGCCCATCACTTTTGCAGCAGCTACACGAAGTTGCGTGTCATCTGTAAGTTTAAAGTTCAGGTTAATTGAAGGTAAAACGTCAGAATATTCGTGACTTATCAACGCTGGGCGATAAAAGTTATTGATTAACCCTACGTCGTCGGTAATGTTTTGTGCTCCAGCCGTAGGATCACTAACTTCAACCGATGTTCCGGTCTCTAAATCTTCAATAAACCGAGTAGCACGCTGTAGCGTCGTTGAACTCTGTTTACTTTTAACGTAACGAACACCAACATTACCTGTAACAGGAATACTGCCAATTTCTGTATTAATGTTTGCCATCAAGTAAGCAGAATTCACAGTTTCAAATACATCCCCACTTTCTTGTAGTGTCCATGCTGTTGAAGCAGTACCTGTTTCTGGAGCGTTAATTACACCGGCAGCACCTGGCCCCCACGTTTGAACAGGCTGTGGTCTACCGCCTGGGAACCAAGCATTAAGTGCACTGTCTAGATCAACGGAAAGATAACTTGGAAAATAACCAAAATCACCGCTCCAATTTACCTCTTCGACCATGTCAGATGTTAATCTTAGCGGTGGCTCGCTTACTGAAAATGCACTGTCGTTTCCGTATTCAAATACAGAGCGGTCGTTGCTATATTCTCGGTCTGAGTAACGATAGCCAAATTCAAAGCCAGAAATGATTGGCACATCGACATAATATTGGAAGTCTACGCGATAGGCGTCTAACTCATCTTTATTTTCATACGGATAAATACCGTATTTACTTACCATTACTCGGTCTAAATCTGTGAAAGCATCACTTTGATTGAAACCGATATCAGGTAAGTTTAAACCGTTGAGCAAATAAGATATTTGGACGTTTTCGTCGAACACGGGGTTTGCCGCTGTCGCGTCTTCGCCAACAAGCGACCACAGTAAGCCGTTTCTGAAGTCGCTTTCAGCACTTGAGCGGGAGACGTCAAACTGAACCGCTAAATCTGGCGATATCTCCCAACTAGCATTCACGCCTAAGTTGGTAACACTGTCGAAATCTTGATTGTCGTCGTTTACCAACTCAACACGGGTAAAGCTATTGTCTGTACGAGAAAATGTGCCGCCAATTACGCTCCTGTTAACTACTACAGGGTTAGTTATACCGGCATTTATTCCGCCTAGCTTAACGCGAAAGCCACGGGCAAAGGCTTCGGAATCAAATTTAGAAATGAAAGCATCAGCTTTAAGTGTAAAGGTATCGATAGGTGACCATTCAAACGCCGCAACGTAACCATCACGAGTCTCTTCCCCGCCCTTGTGCTGCATTTCAAAACCCTCTGAAATGAGTTCACAGTTAGGCGCTATTTCCTCTTCGGTACACTCAGAATTTGTGTAAATCCCGTCTACGTCCGTTACACCATTGTAGGCAAGACCAATGAATTGAGTCGAAACACTCGGTTGGAATAAACGAGCATAACCTAGTGATACACCTAGCGTATCGTCAAGGAATTTACCTTGGTATGAAAAACTCAGTCTATGTCCATACTCTGTAGCATCACTCACCTCTGACGCTCTATCGTTGTACATGCCACGCATGTTGGCGCTGAATTTATGCTGCTCTTCAATGGCAAGCGGTGATGCAGTTTTAAGTTCCACCGTACCCGCTATACCCCCCTCAATAAGCGATGCCTTGGGTGATTTATAAACCGCTGCCTCACTAATAAGCTCTGAAGGATACTGATCAAACTCAATTGCCCGACTTCCGCTGGTCGATACCTGCTCTCTACCGTTTAATGTAGAAAACACAAAGTCACCGGATAGACCACGAATGTTTATCTGCGCGGCTTGCCCTCCGGTTCTTACCGCAGAGATACCCGGCAAGCGGGTCAGTGCATCCGCCATCGACACATCGGGAAGTCCGCCCAAATCGTCTGCAGATATTTGTTCAGAAACCGTATCGGAGAAGCGTTTCTGGTTTAGTGATTGGATCAAGCTGGTACTAAAACCACGTACTTCAATACGCTCTAAGGTATCTTCTTGTGGTCGTTCAACTTCGTCTATTGAGGTGTCTGGTGACTCTTGGGCATAAAGTGGAGCTGCGCTAAACGCGACCCCACTACTTATCAAGGCCGCCATGATAGTGCTGGGTTTGAATGTTTTCATTGGTGTCCCATTCCTTGTTTATTATCGACACTTTTAGGACTACCACACCCAAAAATGCCTCTTATGGTTCAACACCAAATACTACTGTTTTGTATAAAAAGGGAGCAATGCTATGCATACGTATTCATTTACATCAGCGCAACATATTTTTAATTTGCTAGTAAAAAACCAGCAAAATTGTAACAATTCATCCTTAAAAACGAATAAAGCAGCCTTTTGGCTGCTTTATCCTTTACCTGTTTAGTTAGCTAATGCGTTCGCTCGCAGCACTTCTAACCATATGAAATTATTCAACTCATTGCGCGTTTATACTTTGCAACCATCCCATTTATATACTCGTCATGTGTCGGCAACTTAGCAATGGGCTCTTTTTTGATTTCCAACAGTCTTGTTAACATTTGATTTAACTGAACTTCAGGCACACTGTTTACCAAACCGTGATAATCCTTAGGAGTAATCCCCTGACCGTACAAGACCTGTAGCCATGAGCTTTCAAGGAATAGGTCATTTTGTTCTCGTAGCAGATTTCCGCTTTCTTTAAACAACGCAATTTTATGTGCTAAGGAATCGGGCAAAGTAATATTTCGCATATCATTGAAAAAGGCGCTATCGGTTCGCTCATTTACGGTGTAATGCAAAACAAGAAAATCTCTGATTTGTTCAAACTCTAATTCAGACTGCTTGTTATATTCCGTTTCCAAGCTCGGTGCAAAGCCGTTGTGGGGAAACAACTGAATTAAGCGAACAATTGCAGATTGTATGAGGTGAATACTGGTAGATTCAAGTGGCTCTAAGAATCCACTTGATAGACCTACTGCTACTACGTTTTTGTACCACTGCTTACGTCGTCTGCCCGTCGTAAACTTTATCAGTTTAGGGTCGCCTAATGGTTTGGTATCTAAGTTTGACAACAAGGTGTCACAGGCCTGATCATCACTGATATAGCGTGAACTATATACGTGACCATTACCATTTCTGTGTTGCAGTGGGATCCTCCATTGCCAACCCGCATCGTGGGCAATAGAGCGCGTGTAAGGCGCGGTTTTTTCATGTCGCTCAGACGGTACTGCAATGGCACTATCACAAGGAAGTAAGTGAGACCAATCGTCGTAACCAGCGCCCAGCGCTTCCTCTATCAGTAGCCCCTTAAAGCCCGTGCAATCAACAAATAAGTCCCCTTCGACCACATCCCCACTTTCTAAGTGAAGTGCTTGAATAAAACCGCTGTCGGTAAAACGTTGAACACGTGAAATTTTACCTTCTTTGCGTACAACCCCCATATTTTCACTCAGCTTTCGTAAATACTGAGCGTATAAACTGGCGTCAAAATGATAGGCGAAAGGTAGCTCAACGACTGGGTCTTTGGCATTTATCTGCGCAAATCGTCCCGCTTCAGCGGCATGGTAATTTAGGTCAAAATCCCACAGATCGTCTTTTAGGCCTTGCTGGCGCGCCTTTACCCAATAGTGATGAAAATGACAAAACGCCATGCTTTTGCCCGGCGCACCAAAGGTGTGATAGTAGCTTTCACCCTTCGTTTTCCAATTCTCGAACCGTATAGCAAGTTTTATCGTTGCTTTAGTATCATGAAGAAACTGTGCTTCGTCGATACCTAACACTTGGTTTACTAGGCGTATTGGGGGGATGGTAGCTTCACCAACACCGACCGTACCAATCGCTTCAGATTCAACCAGAGTAATATCAACTGCTTTACCCAACACCTTTTTCATTAATGATGCAGCTAACCAACCTGCCGTTCCACCGCCGGCAATCACTACATGCTTTATCGGTTTATTATGAGGATCTTGCATAAACTTCTCGCAATTCGTACCAAAAATTTTGAAGGGTTCCTTTCATACAAAAAGAAAAGCCACCATTTGCTCTCTCTTTTAGCACAAGCTAAAACAAAAAGCAGCAGGTGGCTTTACACACACGAAGAAATTAGAACTTGTAGTTAAATCCTAGCAAGTAGTTCGTTCCATAAGTTTGGAACTGCGTGATTTGACGGCCGTCAGCCGCTGACGCTTGAATATCATCTTCATCGGTCAGGTTCTGTGCTTGTAAAGTAACACGTAGGCCTTCTAGATATTCGATACCAGACTCGCTAAAGTCATAGCCAATTTGCGCATCAACAAGCGTACCGCCTTGCTTCGTTGCATCAACTAACGCCAAACTAACACCACGTTCTTCAGTTAGGTACTGATCGCGTTTTGTTGCCGCAAGACGGAATTCGAAACCAGCATTCTCATAGAAGAAAGTCATACTGTAAGACTCTTCAGATAGTCCAGGAATACGTGTTTCAGTTTGACCCGGAGCCGCGTCAACTTCACCATCCATAAAGGTTGCACTTGCGAACAAACCGAAGCCTTCAAGTGAATCATGGATCATGTCAAATGGAAGTGAACCTTGTAATTCGTAACCGCGAACAAAGCCTTCGAACCCATCTAATACACTGCTTACTTGACCTGTGAACAATACAGGAGTTTGACCTTCAGAGCCCTGATGTAGCTCAGGAATATAAAACTCTGTGAAATCAGCCACAATTGATGTGCTGCGGTGCCAGTTTTTAATGTCTTTATAGAAGAACGACACAGCTACATAACCTGTATCTGCAAAGTAGTTCTCATAAGCTAGGTCAAACTGGTTTGCTTCAAGTGGACGCAATTCAGGGTTACCAGCACTACCACCCCATGGACCATTTTCGATGTCTGGGCTAGTGATTTGGTTGTCGTTGAATGAGAACGTAACCTGAGTATTAGGACGCATATCATCCATACGCGGACGAGAAATAACCTTGCTCAAACCCAAACGTACGAATTGTCCCTCAGCCACTTCTGCTGAAAGGTTAAGTGTTGGAAGAACATCTGTGTAGTCTGCGCCACCTGTTACAGGGCTAGCAATGGTGTAACCCTCGCGGTCAGACGTTGCAGAGAAACCTGTTGATTCTTGATCTGCACTTACTACTTGAAGGCCTACGTTACCGCGCACCCAAATATCGCCAACTTCCATTTCCAAGTCTAGTTTGGTGTAAAGGGTAAGTAGCTCTTCATCAACGGTATAAGTATCACCTAAGCGATCGTTTTGAACGCGGCTTGCATCGCTTTCATCGTAATAACCACTTTCGAAAAGACCTAGCGAGTCGTACGCTAGCACGCCGTCAATTCCAATAAAGTTAAGGTTCGTTACGCCTAGCACTTCAGGAATAGGAGCATTTCCAGGATATGAAGGCGCTGTTAGGTAAGCACCGTTATTGTCTTTAGATTTAGAACGGTCAGAATATACAACACCAGCAGATAGGCCAGTTACCACACCCCAATCTACATAGCCTTTAACGTCGAAACGAAGGGTATCAAGCTCTTCTTCGAAAAGCGGCTGGTTTACGAAACCATCCTGTGCATCAGACTCAAGTAACGGACGAGCGCCCCATGCTTGCGGACCTGCAAGGCTAATAAGTGTTGGGTCGGTAAGGTCAACCGGTGCAATAGTTGGGTGGTCAGAGAACATTACACCAGAAGATGTCATTTCCCAGCTACGTGCAGTAATTGGACGGCCTTCAGTACCAGCACGACCTACACCTGAGTAGCTTTCTACATCGATAATTTCTTTTTCAACTTTACCGGTAGAGTAATCTAGTTCTAGTGTCCAAGAGTCGTTGATTTGGTATTCAGCATTAATGCCTACTGTGGTTAGGTCTGCTTCTTGACGACGCGCATCGTTACGAACAACGCTATAGAAACCATCAGAGTAACCACTAGTCACCAGACCGTTTTCAACACCAGTGATAGTGTAAGCGCTTGTTCCCCACTCTGCACCGCCTTCTTCAAGACCACGACGTACGTCGTCTTCAACGAAATCGATATAAAGTGCATCAAGTTGGATATTGAGCTTGTCGGTAGGCGCCCATTCAACAACAGCGGCAATTGAGTCTCGTTCTAGCATTGCTGAACGCTGGAATGAATCGTGACCACCAAGAACTACTGTACCTTCAGGAACTTCTACAGGGTCTAGGTCACGGCGCTCGTTATCGAAGTTCACACCCGCATAACCCCAACCGCGGAAGTGTTGCTCCTGACGTGGAGACTCCATGCTCGCAACAGTTAGCGCTAAACCAATCGTATCGTCGGCAAATTGATCGACAAAGTTTACAGAAATGCGGTGACCGTCGTTGTCAAAATCTGGGTTTGGAGAGTCTTCAGCATTTTTCTCGAACGTGCCGTTTACGGTAAACGTGCTTTCTGCTGTTAGAGGCTTAACCGTTTGAAGGTCAATTGAACCACCGATATTTTGGGTAGTCATGCCCGCTTCTGGTGTTTTGTATACCAGAATGTTTGAAATGATTTCCGTTGGATAAAGGTCAAACTCAACCCCACGGTTATCACCCATACCTAGAAGCTCACGACCGTTCAGTGACGTACCAACGTAGTTCTCGTTAAAACCTCGAACAGAGATACCACTTGTACGACCGTTACGACGTTCACCAGTTACGCCAGGAAGACGTGCGATTGATTCTGCAATACTGGTATCTGGTAACTTACCAATATCTTCTGCTGATAACGCTTCAACAATTGAGGTGTTATCCATTTTGATTGCTTGAGCACGCTGTAAGCTGCCGCGAATACCGCTAACTTGAATTACTTCAAGATTTGCTTCATCAACAGCATCAGTGTTTGCATCTTGTGCAAATGCTGGTGCACTACCAAACGCCATACCGCCTGAAATAAGCGCAGCTTTAATTAGGTTGGGTTTAAATTGTTTCATAAAACGGGTGTCCCATACGGTTATAGTTGTTGTCTTTTTGTTGTTCTTATGACAATTAAATGACAATACATCTCGTCGGCATAATGCTATAGAGGACCTAGGGTTTGCACAATTGCCTGCATACGTATTCAATAAAATATGTGCAACACGCCGTTAACAAAGGATATGCAGGCCTTTATGTAATTTAACAACACAAAATGGATTATACGGGGCTTTTACGGCAGATAGTTGTAATTTTGTTACAAGCATTTCTGCAGAGTTGTTAATAAGCGCGCACAAAAAAGCCCGCTTAATGCGGGCTTTTATCACACAATTGTTAAGCGCTAGCTTACCAACCTGTAGTCTCGCGAAGCGCCTTGCCGATTTCAGCAAGTGAACGTACAGTTTTAACGCCAGCGTCTTCTAGTGCTTTGAATTTCTCATCAGCAGTACCTTTACCGCCTGCGATGATTGCACCAGCGTGACCCATACGCTTACCTGGAGGAGCAGTAACACCAGCAATGTAAGAAACAACAGGCTTAGTTACATTAGCTTTAATGAACGCTGCTGCTTCTTCCTCAGCTGTACCACCGATCTCACCGATCATTACGATAGCTTCAGTTTGTGGATCGTCTTGGAACATCTGAAGGATGTCGATGAAGTTTGAACCAGGAATTGGGTCGCCACCGATACCAACACAAGTAGACTGGCCAAAACCTTCGTCAGTGGTTTGCTTAACCGCTTCGTACGTAAGTGTACCAGAGCGAGAAACAATACCTACTTTACCAGGCTTGTGGATGTGACCAGGCATGATACCAATTTTACACTCTCCAGGAGTGATTACACCTGGGCAGTTTGGACCGATCATGCGAACGCCTTTCGCTTCTACGTATTCTTTAACGTAAAGCATATCTAGCGTTGGGATACCTTCAGTGATACATACGATTAGCTCGATACCCGCATCTGCAGCTTCAACAATTGAATCTTTACAGAAAGGTGCTGGTACATAGATAACTGTTGCAGTTGCGCCAGTTGCTTCTACCGCTTCACGTACAGTATTAAATACTGGAAGACCTAGGTGCTCAGTACCGCCTTTACCTGGTGTTACACCACCAACCATTTGCGTACCGTAAGCAATTGCTTGCTCAGAGTGGAAAGTACCCTGACCGCCAGTGAAACCCTGACAAATTACTTTAGTATCTTTATTAATTAATACAGACATTATTTGCCCTCCGCTGCAGCAACAACTTTCTGCGCTGCATCAGTTAGCGATTCAGCAGCAATGATATCTAGACCAGAGTTCGCTAGAACTTCACGGCCAAGCTCTGCATTGGTACCTTCAAGACGTACAACTACAGGTACTTCTACGCCAACTTCTTTAACCGCACCAATGATACCTTCTGCAATCATGTCACAGCGAACGATTCCACCGAAGATGTTAACCAATACCGCTTTAACATTGTCATCAGAAAGGATGATTTTGAATGCTTCAGCTACACGCTCTTTAGTTGCGCCGCCACCAACGTCTAGGAAGTTAGCTGGCTTGCCACCGTGTAGGTTTACGATGTCCATAGTACCCATTGCTAGGCCTGCACCGTTAACCATACAACCTACATTACCATCTAGCGCAACATAGTTTAGTTCCCACTGAGCAGCATGAGCTTCACGCGCATCTTCTTGTGAAGGATCTTGCATATCTTTCAGCTTAGGCTGACGATATAGCGCGTTACCATCGATACCTACTTTTGCGTCTAGGCAGTGTAGGTTACCGTCAGTTTTGATAACTAGCGGGTTGATTTCGATAAGCGCAACGTCAAGCTCTTCAAACATCTTAGCTAGGCCAAGGAAGATTTGAGTGAATTGCTTGATTTGTACGCCAGAAAGACCTAGAGCAAACGCCATTTCGCGCGCTTGATAAGGCTGAGGACCTACAATTGGGTCGATTTCAGCTTTAAGGATTTTCTCTGGAGTTTCTTCTGCAACAGTTTCAATCTCAACGCCACCTTCAGTAGATGCCATGAATACAACGCGACGGGTTGTACGGTCAACTACTGCACCAAGGTAAAGCTCGTTAGCGATATCTGTGCAAGATTCAACTAGGATTTTGCTCACAGGCTGACCGTTTTCGTCAGTCTGGAAAGTCACCAAATTTTTGCCAAGCCAGTTTTCAGCGAAAGCGCGAATGTCGTCTTTGTTTTTAACTAGCTTTACACCGCCAGCTTTACCGCGACCGCCCGCGTGTACCTGACACTTAACTACCCACTCGTTTCCGCCAATTCGGTCAGCGGCTTCTACAGCACCTTGAGCAGTGTCTGCTGCGTATCCTTCAGAAACAGGCAAACCGTATTCTTTGAATAGCTGCTTACCTTGGTATTCATGCAAATTCATGGTGTTTCTATCCGATTTTTAGTAAGACAAAAGCCGCAAATGCGACTTGATTAGTTTGACTGATATTATAGGGCAAATATCAGCGTTGCGTTAGGCGCAAAGCAAGCATACACAAGCTAAACGCCTAACCACAATTCCGTGAGACGAAAGTCTTATACGTCTAGAAGTAGACGTGTTGGATCTTCAAGCATCTCTTTAACGGTTACCAAGAAACCTACTGATTCTTTACCATCGATAATACGGTGGTCATAAGAAAGCGCTAGGTACATCATTGGTAGAATTTCTACTTTGCCATTAACCGCCATTGGGCGATCTTGGATTTTATGCATACCCAAGATAGCGCTCTGTGGCGGGTTAATGATTGGTGTAGACATTAGTGAACCAAACACACCACCGTTGGTGATTGTGAAATTACCACCTTGTAGTTCAGCCAATGACAGCTTACCGTCACGGCCTTTAAGTGCTAGTTCCTTAATTCCTTTTTCAACACCTGCCATGCCTAGTGTGTCAGTATCTTTAAGTACTGGTGTTACAAGGCCACGTGGTGTAGAAACAGCAATCGATACATCGAAGTAGTTGTGATAAACAATGTCATCACCGTCGATAGACGCGTTAACTTCAGGGAAACGTTTAAGGGCTTCGGTTACCGCTTTCACGTAGAAAGACATGAAACCAAGGCGAATACCGTGACGCTTCTCGAAGCTGTCTTGGTACTGCTTACGAAGGTCCATGATTGGCTTCATGTTTACTTCGTTAAACGTTGTTAGCATTGCAGTTGAGTTCTTCGCTTCAAGAAGACGGTTAGCAATTGTCTTGCGAAGACGCGTCATAGGAACACGCTTCTCGGTACGATTACCCGTTGGTAAGTCAGCAGAAACAGATTCAGACGCAGCAGGCGCTGCCTTCGCTGAGCTGTCGCCGCCTTTAAGGTATTTCTCTACATCTTCTTTAGTGATACGGCCATTTTTGCCAGTGCCTTTCACTTTAGCTGCGTCAACACCTTTTTCTGCAAGTAAACGACGAACAGAAGGACTAAGCGCATCGCTGCTCTCGTCACTGTCATCGCTTTCGCTTGACGCTGCAGGAGCAGAAGCGCCGCTTGCTGCACCTTCTACAAATTTAGCAATCACTTCTTCAGCTGTTACAGTGGCGCCCTCTTCTGCGATAATTTCAGCAAGAGAACCGTCTGCAGGAGCAACAACTTCTAGTACTACTTTATCAGTTTCGATATCAACCAAGTTTTGGTCGCGAGAAACTGCTTCACCTACAGCTACGTGCCACGTTGCGATTGTCGCGTCAGCTACAGATTCAGGAAGTACTGGTACTTTAACATCAGATGTTTTTCCAGAAGCCGCTGGAGCCGCATCTGATTTTGAATCGTCTTCTTTTTTGCTTTCTGTTTTAGCTTCAGCTGGTGCAGCAGCACCACCCTTTTCTAGTTTAGCAATAACTTGCTCGCCTAAAACAGTTGCACCCTCTTCGTTTAGGATCTCACCAATTGTACCGTCCGCTGGCGCCACAACTTCTAAAACCACTTTATCAGTTTCAATATCAACCAGGTTCTGGTCTCGTTTAACTGCGTCACCGGCCTTTACGTGCCAGGTTGCAATGGTGGCATCGGCAACTGACTCAGGTAGAACCGGAACTTTTATCTCAATTGTCATTACTGTTCCTTATTTAATTGTGAGTGCGTTTTCAACCAGGGCTTTCTGTTGCTGGTTGTGAACGGATACATAACCTACTGCAGGTGACGAGGATGCATCACGGCCTGCATATGTTAATTTTGCACCATCTGGAATTGCTTGCCAGAAATGGTGTTGGCTACAGTACCAAGCGCCTTGGTTTTGAGGCTCTTCTTGACACCAAACCCAATCTTTTACGTGGCTGTATTGTGCCACAACTTTAGCGCATTCTTCTTGTGGGAATGGATAAAGTTGCTCTAAACGGATGATTGCAACGTCTGTTTGCTCATTTTTACGGCGTTGGTCTAACAAATCGTAGTAAACCTTGCCTGAACACATAACAACACGCTTCACATTCTTCGGATCGATATCATCAATTTCGCCTATTACGTTATGGAATTTGCCTTCTGCAAGTTCCTCTAACGAAGATACAGCCATTGGATGACGTAATAGTGACTTAGGTGACATTACAATCAGCGGCTTACGCATTGGACGAACCACTTGGCGTCTAAGCATGTTGTAAACCTGAGCAGGCGTTGAAGGTACACACACTTGCCAGTTGTGGTCAGCACACATTTGCAAGAATCGCTCAAGACGCGCAGAACTATGTTCTGGGCCTTGGCCTTCATAACCATGTGGAAGTAAAACGGTTAAACCACACAAACGGCCCCACTTCGCTTCACCTGAGCTCAAGAACTGATCAAATACAACCTGAGCGCCGTTAGCGAAGTCACCAAACTGGGCTTCCCAAATAGTTAGACACGTAGGCTCCGCTGTCGCATAACCATACTCAAATGCCATAACCGCTTCTTCTGAAAGCACAGAGTCGTAAATTTCGATCTCGCCCTGTCCTTCACGAATATGCTGTAGTGGCATATATGTCGACGCATCTTTTTGATTGTGTAACACCGCGTGACGGTGGAAGAAAGTACCACGGCCAGAATCCTGACCAGTAATGCGAATATCTTCGCCGGCATCTACGATAGTTGCATAGGCCAAGTTTTCAGCCATGCCCCAATCAAGCATTTTCTCGCCAGCAACCATCGCTTTACGATCTTGATACAGCTTGTTGACGCGAGACTGAAGTTTGTGCTCTTCAGGAATAGTGGTAATCGATTCACCCAGCTCTTTAAGCTTTTCAACTGACAATGCGCCGTCATAAGGTGTATCCCAATCGTGGCCAAGATACGGAGACCAGTCAACGCTGTGCTCTGTCATTGGACGCCACTCTTCAACAACGCACGCGCCGTGGTCGAGCGCTTCACGATATTCTTCAAGATAGCGGTCTGCGTCACGTTGCTCAATCACACCTTCAGCTATTAACTGGTCAGCATAAAGAACACGTGGAACCGGGTGCTTCTTAATTTTTTGGTACATCAACGGCTGCGTGGCGTTTGGCTCATCCGCTTCGTTATGACCATGGCGACGGTAACAAACTAGGTCAATTACTACGTCTTTCTTAAACTTATTGCGGTATTCAAGCGCAAGCTGCGTAACAAAGGCAACCGCTTCTGGATCGTCTGAGTTCACGTGAAAAATCGGTGCCTGTACCATCTTCGCGATGTCAGTACAATATTGCGTTGAACGGGTATCTTCAGTCTTCGATGTGGTGAAACCAACTTGGTTATTTACCACAATACGAACCGTACCGCCTACAGCAAAGCCGCGAGTTTGCGACATGTTGAAGGTTTCTTGTACTACACCCTGACCAGCAATTGCCGAGTCACCGTGAATAGTGATAGGCAGAACTGTATTTGTGTCATCATTGCGGCGTGCAAGACGTGCACGTACAGAACCCATAACTACAGGGTTTACAATCTCAAGGTGAGACGGGTTAAACGCTAGTGCTAAGTGAACATTGCCACCAGGTGTTGCGAAGTCAGACGAGAAACCTGCGTGGTATTTCACGTCACCCGCACCTAGTGAGTCGTCGTGCTTACCTGAAAATTCATCAAACAGCACCGATGGGTTTTTACCCAATACGTTAACTAACACGTTCAAACGGCCACGGTGAGCCATGCCGATAACCACTTCTTTGGTGCCTGCAGTGCCAGCCTTGGTGATTAAACCTTTCAGCATAGGAATAAGTGCATCTCCGCCTTCTAGAGAGAAACGCTTTGCCCCTGGGAATTTAGAACCCAAGTACTTTTCCATTCCGTCAGCTGCAGTCAGACCTTTAAGAATTCCTAACTTTTCGTCGCGAGAAATCTCAGGCTTTGCTTGAACAGATTCAATTTTTTGTTGCAACCAGCGTTTCTGTTCAGTATCGGTAATATGCATGTACTCTGCACCGATAGAGCCACAGTATGTGCGGTTTAACGATTTAAACAGTTCACCCAATGGCATTGATTCTTTGCCAATGGCATACGAACCTACATTGAATACTGAATCGAAATCTTGTTCAGAAAGGCTGTGGTGAGAAAGTTCTAAGTCGCGTACACGCTCTTGTTTCCATAGACCTAGTGGGTCAAGGTTTGCGTGCTGATGACCGCGGAAGCGGAACGCATTGATTAACTGAAGAACTTTAACTTGCCTGTCGTCTGAAACACTTGCAGAAGGCACAGACGGACTAGACATGCGGGCGGTTGGCCCTAACGCAGCAAGTTGCCTAAATTGATTTTTAATTGTTGTATGATTGGTTTCTAACTCTACGCCATCGACTTTGGGGAGGTTATCGAAGATTTGTCGCCAATTTTCAGAGACACTTTGCGGGTCTTCTAAATAAGTTTCATACAACTCTTCAACATAGGCAGCGTTGGCACCTGCCATGTGCGAGGAATCCCACCACGCTTTCATCACGCTTTCTTGCATTTAATTTGCCTTGCTACGTTTTATAAAATCTAGTTAACAATCAAGATGTATTATAAGGTTATTCTCAGCATAACCAAGTGTTATAACAGCGAATATATAAAAAAATAGCCATCCTTTTGGGATGGCTATTTAGAGCATCACTATCTGTAACTTTAGGAAGTTATCAGAATATAGTACTAAACAGCCCGTTGTAAAAGCATAGACTTAATTTGGCCTATCGCTTTTGTAGGGTTTAAGCCCTTAGGACATACACTTACACAGTTCATGATACCGTGACAGCGGAATACGCTGAACGCATCATCAAGGTCGTTAAGACGCTCTTCAGTTGCCGTATCACGGCTATCGATAAGGAAACGATACGCGTGAAGCAGACCGGCAGGACCGATGAACTTATCAGGGTTCCACCAGAATGACGGGCATGAAGTTGAACAACATGCACATAGAATACACTCGTAAAGACCGTCAAGTTTCGCACGCTCTTCAGGTGACTGTAAGTGTTCACGCGCTGGCGGCTGCTTACTGTCGTTGATTAAGAACGGCTTAATCTTTTCGTACTGTGTGTAGAACTGCGTCATATCAACAACAAGGTCACGTACAACAGGTAGACCTGGAAGTGGACGTACTACTATTTTACCTTTGCCCAGTGCAGATAAAGGAGTGATACACGCAAGGCCATTTTTGCCGTTCATGTTCACACCGTCTGAACCACACACACCTTCACGGCAAGAGCGACGGAAAGAAAGCGTCGGATCTTGCTCTTTAAGTGCAAGTAGCGCGTCTAGCACCATCATGTCCTGACCTTCCTCTACTTCTAGAGTGTAGTCTTGCATGCGAGGCTTCGCATCTACTTCTGGGTTGTAACGATAAATCGAAAAAGTTAATTGCATGATCGTTGCCTCTCTTAATATGAACGCACTTTAGGCGGGAATGCTTCCCTAAGCTTAGGCGCCATATTCACTTCACGTTTGAGCATTTTATCAGTGTTCGGATCGTAGATGCTGTGGCATAACCAGTTATCGTCATCACGGTCCGGGAAGTCGAAGCGGCTGTGAGCACCACGGCTTTCCGTTCTGAAGTTCGCTGCTACTGCTGTGCTGTACGCGGTTTCCATTAGGTTATCAAGCTCTAAACATTCAATACGCTGGGTATTGAAGTCTGCGCTCTTGTCGTCAAGGCGTGCATGCTTAAGACGCTCGCGAATTTCGCTAAGTTCTTTAAGACCTTCCGCCATTGCTTCACCTTCACGGAATACTGAGAAGTTAAGCTGCATGCATTTCTGCAAGTCTTTCTTAATTTGTACTGGGTCTTCGCCCTTACCTTTCTCTGAATTTTCCCAACGGTTGAAACGCGTCATAGAGGCTTCAAGGTCAGACTCTGATGCGTCGCGTGTTGGTGCCATTTCAGACAATGTCTTACCAAGGTGTAAACCAGTCGCGCGACCGAATACAACAAGGTCAAGAAGTGAGTTACCGCCAAGACGGTTCGCACCGTGTACAGATACACAGGCAATCTCACCACATGCAAATAGACCGTTAACAACCTTGTCGTTACCGTTTTCATCAACCGTTAGACATTGGCCATCAACGTTGGTAGGAATACCACCCATCATATAATGACATGTAGGAATTACTGGAATTGGCTCTTTCACTGGATCAACGTGCGCAAACGTACGTGAAAGTTCAAGGATACCAGGTAGACGAGACTCAAGAACGTCTTTACCAAGGTGGTCAAGCTTAAGCTTAATGTGGGTACCCCATGGGCCTTCACAACCGCGACCTTCACGAATTTCAGTCATCATTGAACGCGCAACAACGTCACGACCAGCAAGGTCTTTCGCGTTAGGCGCATAGCGTTCCATGAAACGTTCGCCGTCTTTATTGAGAAGGTAACCACCTTCACCACGACAACCTTCTGTTACCAATGTTCCTGCGCCAGCGATACCCGTTGGGTGGAACTGCCACATTTCCATATCTTGAACTGCAACACCTGCACGAAGTGCCATACCAACACCGTCACCGGTATTGATGTGTGCGTTTGTAGTAGATGCGTAAATTCGACCTGCGCCGCCTGTTGCTAATACGACAGCGCGAGACTTGAAGTAAACTACTTCACCAGATTCGATATCAATCGCGGTACAACCCACAACGTCGCCGTCTTGGTTCTTAACTAGGTCAAGTGCATACCACTCAGAGAAAACTTTTGTTTTGTTCTTTACGTTTTGCTGGTAAAGAAGGTGTAGAAGCGCGTGACCAGTACGGTCAGCTGCAGCTGCTGTACGAGCGCCCTGCTCGCCACCAAAGTTCTTAGACTGACCGCCAAAAGGACGCTGGTAGATTTTACCGTTTTCGAAACGAGAAAATGGTAGACCCATATTTTCCATTTCGATAATTGCTTCTGGACCAGTTTTACACATGTATTCGATAGCGTCTTGGTCACCGATATAATCAGAACCCTTAACGGTGTCATACATGTGCCATTCCCAATTGTCTTCGTGTGAATTACCAAGTGCTACAGTAATACCACCTTGAGCAGACACAGTATGAGAACGGGTTGGAAATACTTTTGATAACAGTGCACATGATTTACCAGACTGCGAAATCTGTAGTGCTGCGCGCATACCTGCACCGCCAGCACCAATTACTACTGCATCAAACTCGTGAACGGGTAAACTCATTTTACACTCCCCACAATACGAATAGGCCAACAGCTACATAGCCGAATGCGATGATATTTAAGATATATTGAAGTCCCGCGCGCAGACCTGCTGATTTAACATAGTCTGTAAGCACCTGCCAAAGGCCGATGCGCACGTGGATCATCACTGCTACTAGTGCTGCCAATGTGAAAACTTTCATAGCCAGGCCAGAGAACAACCCTCGCCATTCGATAAACGTTAGGTTATCGGTGGTAATAAAGAACCACGCCATGAAAACCGAGTACGCGAAAATAATTGCTGCTGTAGCGCGAAGTGAAACGTAGTCTTGTACGCCGTCACGCTTAATGCTTGCTTGGTTGGTTACCATAATGCAACTCCCAATACTACGGTCAGTACAACCCAAAGTGCGATTACTGCTTTTGCACTTGTGTTACCCGACTCTAATTCTTCCCAGTGACCTAAATCCATAACAACGTGTCTTAGGCCGCCTAGAATGTGATATGTCAGCGCTGAAGCTGTGCCAATTGCGACAAATTTTCCAAAGAAACCGTCCATGATTGCTTGTACGTCCGCGAAACCTTCAGGCGAATGAACAGAAACTGCCCATGCCCAGATAACAAAAAGTAGCGCGAAGAACATTGCAACACCGGTTACACGGTGGAGAATTGACGAAATAGCAGAGGGCGGAAATTTAATAGTATTGAGTTCTAAATTTACTGGTCTTTGCTTTTTCACAATGTATGCCTGTTTAATCCGTAGGGGATAATGAATTTCTTACCTTTATTATGTCCTGAGTAAGTGAATTCGATTTTTAACCTGTTAATTGCCTCATCCATTGAGTTGTTAACAATTTGTGAATTATTCTTTAATGCCTGTAACAGAATAATTATTCCATTTCCAAAGCACCGCTGAGTATATCCAGCGTAGTATATAATTACAATTTTTTGTGCCGTAGTAAGACTTTAGTCGCTATATACACTTTTATGATAATTATTTTGAATAAAAAGAGATCAAAATTGAGCGCAACACGTTTAAACGAGCGCAATTACAGTGTTAGGAAGTTTACCAGCAGCTAAATGGAATAACTATGCATAGCAACGAGAAATTAAGCACTTTTAATCTGTATGCGTATTTATTCCTCATCAAAAGGTTACTTTTTAAACTAACCTGTTAATATATTTATCGTTCGGTGGTTTACCTTTGTCGAAAAGCCATTGATAATTGCACCGTATCGGGCAAAGTGAAATCCCAACGAGTTAATTAATCGTTATCTGATTGCTAGTATTTTTTTAAGCAATTCGGAATATTTATTGTGCAAATATGCAATTAAATTGACTTGTTGGTGCATAATAAAGTACAAATACGCCCACTTTTCCCAACGAAGCGGATATTTTCGTCCGTTTTCGCTGCAAACAGAACCATTCTGAGGAGAGCATTTTATGGCAGATCAGAAAGCCATTCTTAAAGCCGGCGGTAAGGAAATCGAGCTTCCTATCTTGTCTGGCACCGAAGGACAAGATGTAATCGATGTCCGTACGTTAGGCCAGCACGGTTATTTCACGTACGACCCAGGTTTTATGGCGACAGGATCTTGCGAGTCTTCAATTACCTACATTGATGGCGCTCAAGGTGTATTATTACACCGCGGTTTCCCTATTGAAGAACTAGCGCGTGACGCAGACTACTTAGAAGTTTGTCACATGCTTCTTCACGGTGATGCACCAACAAAAGAACAGTACGAAGAATTTAAAGAGACAATTACTCGTCACACCATGGTACATGAACAAATTAACATGTTCTTCCACGGTTTCCGCAACGACGCCCACCCTATGGCAATGCTATGTGGTACCGTTGGCGCGATGTCTTCGTTCTACCACAGCGATTTAGACGTTTCTAATGAAGAACAGCGCATTCGCAGCGCGCACCGTCTAATTGCTAAAATGCCTACTCTTGTTGCTATGTGCTACAAGTACAATGTAGGTCAGCCGTTTGTTTATCCACGAAACGACTTAAGCTATGCAGCTAACTTCCTGAACATGATGTTCTCTGTACCGGCAGAAGAATATCAAATCAGCCCAGCTGTTGAGCGTGCGATGGACCGTATCTTTACGCTTCACGCAGACCACGAGCAGAATGCTTCAACGTCTACCGTTCGTCTTGCCGGTTCTTCTGGTGCGAACCCATATGCATGTATTTCTGCTGGTGTTGCTTCACTTTGGGGTCCTGCTCATGGTGGTGCAAACGAAGCATGTCTGAACATGCTAGAAGAAATTGGCACAGTTGATCGTATTCCTGAGTTTATTGCACGCGCTAAAGACAAGAATGACCCATTCCGTCTTATGGGCTTCGGTCACCGTGTTTATAAGAACCACGATCCACGTGCAACAGTAATGCGTGAAAGCTGTCACGAAGTATTAAGCGAGCTTAACGTAAAAGATCCGCTACTAGAAGTAGCGATGGAACTAGAAAAGATTGCGTTAAGTGACCCATACTTCGCAGAGAAGAAACTGTTCCCGAACGTAGACTTCTATTCTGGTATCGTACTTAAAGCGATTGGTATTCCAACGAACATGTTTACGTGTATTTTTGCCCTGTCTCGTACAGTAGGTTGGATTTCACACTGGCATGAAATGATGAGCGACCCTAAACAAAAAATTGGTCGTCCTCGTCAGCTTTACACTGGTCATAACCAGCGTAAGTACACGCCAATTAAGTAGTAAATTAGTAAATACTGAACTAAGTATTACGCTTAATAGTAAAAATAGCGCCTTTAAGGCGCTATTTTTGTTTATACAAGATTACTTCAAGGAACAACAATGCCCTATTCAGCGGTTTTTCTAGGTATTGCCGGTCTCATTCCTTTTGTGGCTATGCCACTGGCTTATCAGCTTAACCTGTTATCGCTTACACAAAGCGCCGTTTACTTTGTCCAATACTCAGCCGTGCTATTGTCTTTCTTTGGTGGTATCCATTGGTGGGACGCAATAAGTAATCAACGTTACGACAAGCAAATGCTAGTCGCTATGTTGCCGACCATAATTGGGTGGTTGTGTTTAGTGTTCTCTCACGACGTGAAGGTGTTTGGCGTTTTATCGCTAAGCTACGTCGCCGTACTTATTTACGACAAGTTTATCCTTAGTCTTCCTAAAGAGCAGATTGTAAGTTACATAAGCTTGCGGATGGGATTAACAAGTGTCGTTGTTATCTGTCACGCCTGGATGATTTACTTGCTCGTCTAACGTTGTTACTAACAGCTTAGCGTTAAAGGCATGACATTAGTTAATTGCAAAAAAAGTAATAGAGGCAAAAGGCTGCAGTGATTAAGCGAGTGTCTAACTCAATCAAAGCGGTTACGCATAACCTTTACAAGCAATTGATAAACAAAGATTTAGCAGGTATAAATCTCGAAAACAAAAAAGGCGATAATATCGCTATATTATCGCCTTCGCTTTTTACTTATCTAGGGCCTGTTGACCTTTGCTGTACATTTTTGCAGCGGTCTATGTGCCATGTAGACAAGGCGGATGTTTGGCGGTTTAGTGGTTCTAAATCGAAAACATTCAACGCAGTATAGATGGCTCAAAGGCGCTGCCCGAAGGGGTCGTTATGGAAGCCTTTTACTCTTTGTCACAGTCCTTTAACTTAGCCCGCTAGGCTTGCAGGACTGTTTCGCGATTGAAAGGCTTCCATTTAGACCAAAACTCGTACACCAAAGGTCAACAGGCCCTAGCGTTAATAACGAAAAGTACCGTGATTATTCAGCGCGAATAAGCGAAAGTAGCTCTTCGGTTTTTTGTTCCATCAACGCAATGTCGCCTTTACTTTCAACATTTAAACGAATAACTGGTTCAGTATTCGATTTACGTAAATTAAAGCGCCATGTGCCAAACTCCAGGCCCAAACCATCGGTAGTATCGATTACGCTGGCTAGTGGCTGATATTTATTTGTAACGCGTTCCAGCGCTGCGTCAGCATCTTTTAGTTTACTGTTAATTTCACCAGAAGATGGAAACGCTTCAATTCGCGCTTTTACCATACTCGCTAGTGTTTGCTTTTTCACACACACCAATTCGGCAATTAACAACCAAGGGATCATGCCTGAATCACAGTAGGCAAAATCTCTAAAGTAATGGTGCGCACTCATTTCACCGCCATAGACCGCATCTTCTTTGCGCATACGCTCCTTAATAAACGCATGGCCGGTTTTCGACTTAATAGGTGTACCACCTGCATTCGCTACGATATCTTCTGTATTCCAGTATACGCGAGGGTCATAAATGATTTTACTGTCGGTGTTTTTCTCAATAAAGGCTTCAGCAAGCAAGCCAACGATATAATATCCTTCAATAAATTCACCATCAGCGTCAAACAAGAAGCAACGGTCGAAATCACCATCCCATGCAATGCCAAAATCAGCCCCCGACGCTTTAACAGCGTCAGCCGTGTCAGCACGGTTTTCAGGTAACAATGGATTGGGGATGCCGTTTGGAAATGTACCATCAGCATTGTGATGTACTTTCACAAACTCTATCGGAACACCCTGCACTTTCATTTCTTTTTCAATAGCGTCTAGCGCGGGGCCTGCGGCACCATTACCTGCATTAACCACCACTTTTAACGGCGTAAAATTGCTCAAATTAACGTAAGAAAGCATATGAGAAACATAGTCAGACATACACGACTTAACCGCATATTTATCGGTTTCAGAAAGCTTGTCTTCTTTTACATGGGCCGTACCGTTAAAAAACGCATCAGCATCAATCAACGCACCCTCAGTGTAGTGTGCTAATCGCTCTGACACGAAGCTATCTTCTAGTGCTTCCGCTTTCTCTTTTATCGCGTTTAGGCCTGTGTCGCCACTAATTGGAACAGAGCCTGACTTCACCAGTTTCATACCGTTGTAATTAATGGGGTTATGACTTGCCGTTACTTCAATACCACCATCAACGCCAAGGTGTTTGGTAGCGAAGTAAATTTCTTCTGTTCCTGCCATACCAATATCGGTTACTGTTGCACCAGCATCTATAAGACCTGCGCTTAACGCTAATTTTAACGGTGTTGACGTAAGACGCACATCACTACCAACAACAACAGTTTTCGCATTTAATTCTTGCGCAAAAGCATAGCCAATTCGATACGCTACATCTTCAGTCAGTTGCGAGTTCAATTCGCCACGAATATCGTACGCTTTAAAGCAGGTAATTGGGGTTGCCATTTGGATCGAAATTCCCTGTGTTTTAACTATTAATGATTACATTATCGCCTTTTACAACAAAAAAGCGCATACGCCCCTTTGTTATTGTCATAAAAGAGATTAGACATGGCGATATTAAATCATTAGAGGGAGTGAATTACTAATTCAATTTGTACAGCGCAACTTTTTGCTCACGCTGTTTTCAATCGATGAGTTTAAAGCGCGAGTTCGAAGTAGATACTGTTATGGAAAGCGCCTTGATGTCGATACTTTCTGCTGTTGAAAGTAAAGCAATTCGCTAATGTGGTAGCCAACGCCATCCAATGAATAGAACGCTGCCTCTCTTGGTGCTATAGACAATTCGAAATAGGCTTTGTTACTACGCTCAAATTCTAAAAGTGATAGCACATGTTTTTCGGCGACGCTTTCAAAATGCATTGGCAGTGCAGCTCCTTGCTGAACCTAATGAAGAGGTATTGACTAAAAGCCCAGTCTACTACCAGTCCGCATAGATAATTACCCATCGTCGAATCAAATCAGGCAAACCTTGTATCTACTTTGCTAAT
This sequence comes from Alteromonas sp. 07-89-2, assembly GCF_013113925.1. Classification (NCBI taxonomy): domain Bacteria; kingdom Pseudomonadati; phylum Pseudomonadota; class Gammaproteobacteria; order Alteromonadales; family Alteromonadaceae; genus Alteromonas; species Alteromonas sp. 07-89-2. Next base: position 138,929 of record NZ_VTYM01000002.1, read on the forward strand.
GAACCGCTTTGGTAATCGTTAAATGCCTGAACAATTTCCTGCTGAGTGTTCATTACAAAAGGCCCATATTGGACCACAGGCTCTTCAATAGGTTTACCTGAGACCACTATAAACTTACAACCTGTATCAGCGGATACAGATAGCTGCTTGCCACTTTGTGACAAAACACCCAGCTCTCCCTGCGACACAATTGTTTCTTTGCTAAGTTCGCCGCTATTAATGACCACGTTTCCCTCGTACACATAAATAAAGGCAGCTTCATCCGAACCCAGTGCAATTTCCGAACTCCCGCTTCGTAGTGCAACGTCTAAAAAAGTAGGAGCAACCGCCGTTGTCTTCACAGGCCCTTTCACACCGTCAATTTCACCTGCTAACACTTTGATTACTGCATCTTGAATGTGTACTGTAGGTACACTATCTGGCTGTATGTCTTGATAGTTCGGCGCTGACATTTTCTCTACGGCCGGAAGATTCACCCACAGCTGAAAGCCTTGTAACAAGCCCTCCTCCTGCTCTGGCATTTCTTCATGTATTATGCCTCGGCCCGCATTCATCCATTGAATGCCACCAGCATCAATAACCCCCTCATTGCCTACAGAGTCTTTATGGCGCATTTTTCCTGCAAGCATATAAGTAACTGTCTGAAAACCACGGTGAGGATGTGGTGGAAAACCAGCAATGTATTCACCTGGATTATCTGAACCAAAAAAATCCAACATTAAAAAGGGATCGAGGCGAGGTAGATCAGGTTGTCCGATAATACGAGTAAGCGACACCCCCGCGCCATCACTTGTTGGCATACCTGTAACCACTTTCTCTATCGATTTTTGTTCACTCACTACCACTGACATAATGTGTATCTACCTTAAATCTTAACCTTCACTATCTTTTACGAGCTTCACGTTTAGCTTTTTGTATTACCGACCTTGGGTGCTTCAACGTCCCATTTTATCGCGACCGTGAGGCGACATAAGATCTTGCTCTGGCCCAACGGGGATTACCTGGGTTGGATTTATCATAGTATGGCTGTAGTAATAGTGCCTTTTGATATGGTCGAAGTTTACCGTTTCAGCAACGCCCGGAACTTGATAAAGTTCTTTCATATAGCCGTAGATGTTTGGATAGTCTGCGATTTGCTTTTTATTGCATTTAAAATGCCCGTGATACACAGCGTCGAAGCGTATCAGCGTGGTAAATAAGCGCCAGTCTGCTTCTGTTATTTTGCTGCCAACCAAATAACGTTGTTTGCTCAACCTTTCTTCAACCCTATCTAGGGCGCAGAACAATGCAGTTACTGCCTCTTCATAGGCCTCTTGCGTTGTAGCAAATCCAGCTTTGTACACGCCATTATTTATGTCGTGATACACCATATTGTTGATGGCATCAATTTCTTCACGTTGGGCGTTAGGATAATAATCGTCTTCATTATTAGTCAGTGAATTAAACCCACTGTTAAAAATACGGATAATTTCAGCTGATTCATTATTAACGATAGTTTCTGTTCGTTTGTCCCAAAGGATTGGAACAGTGACACGGGTGGTTATCTCAGGTTCTGCCTTAGTATAAATTTGATGCGCATAATCGAAGTTATAAAGCTTATCCCCCGTTGATCCTGGGTAATCTTTAAACTCCCAGCCTTGATCAAGCATCTCAGGGTGTACCACCGAAACATCAATATGCTCCTCCAATCCCTTTAACTTTCTAAATATGAGCGCTCTGTGGGCCCAAGGACAAGCTAACGAGACATAAAGATGATAGCGATCAGATTCAGCGGGGAACGTGGAACCACCTTCGTTACTGACTTTGTCACGAAATTTAGATGCTTGGCGCTCAAATTTCCCACCATTTTTGCTGGTGTCGTACCACTTGTCTTGCCATTTTCCATCAACAAGTAAGCCCATATGCCTGCCCCTTTTTATTACTTCATTAAACAATGAATTCATTTAAACATGTATTGGGTAGAACGTACGTCGCTTAAAATCGGATTTATTATTCGAAAAAACTGGAGTGTATTGATCTTTAGTGTCCACTTTTGAGATGATGCGCGCCCTGTTTGCGTGTTTGCACGTTTTTGTGTAAACACACGCCTTTGAGTTAGTTTATTTTTAAGTGAAGTGAAACATGTCTGATGATCCACGTTTAGGCGGTATTGTGCGTTTGTATGGCGCACAGCAAACTAATAATTTAGCCAACAGTCATGTGGCTGTAGTCGGCATTGGCGGTGTGGGAAGTTGGACTGCAGAAGCACTAGCTCGTTCGGGCATAGGTACTATAACCCTTATTGATTTAGACGATGTTTGCGTAACTAATACAAATCGCCAAATTCACGCGCTTTCCAATACCATAGGAGAAGCAAAGGTCGACGCCATTGCATCGAGAATTCACTTGATAAATCCTGCTTGCAAAGTGAACTGTATTGAGGATTTTGTCACTCCAGAAAATACGGCCACGCTTTTAACCAAAGAAATGCACGCTGTAGTCGATGCCACTGACAGTATTCGCGCTAAAGCGGCGATGATAGCTCACTGTAAACGCAATAAAATTCCCATTGTTACGGTTGGCGGTGCGGGCGGTCAAATAGACCCAACTCAAGTCACTAAAGGCGATTTAGCTAAAACAACACAAGACCCCCTAGCAGCTAAGCTACGCAGTGAGCTTAGACGTAACTATAATTTTAGTAAAAACCCAAAACGCCGCTTTGGCGTTGAATGTATCTATTCAACAGAGCAATTGCGCTACCCACAACCTGACGGCTCGGTTTGTTACAACAAATCTGCAATGGAAGGTGGTACTCGACTAGACTGTGCAGGCGGCTTTGGTGCTGTGGTCACGGTAACCGCCACCTTTGGTATGTTTGCCGCTGCAAGTGTAATAAATAGATTAACTGGACAAAAATAGACTTTGGCCGATAACTTGCGCACAATAGTCAAAAACTTATAACACCTTGTCTTAACGACTTTTTAAGCGTTAGCTTGTTATAACAAAAGTATCGGTGAGAAGGAGAACAACATGTCACCTGATGAACTCAATAAATTAATGGCAGATTGCGCGAAGGACGCTGTGGTAACAGCAGCTGATGAGTTCGATATTGTACTCGACCACTCACCCGCTAGCGTAGCACTGGTGGACGACATTTTACTTAGTTTCGTAGATAAATATCACGATTTAGCGTTAGAAGATGAAGCAGTATTCACCATCTGTAATATCTTTGGCGCTTACGTTGGAGAAATTTTAAAAGCGAAGCTAGATGGTGAATGGATTTACGATCAGTCAAATCCTAAAGCACCTGCCGTTTTTCTTCAGGTTGGTGAAAATACCTATGCCTTAGCGGGTATTTGCTATGAACGTCTGGTTAACGACAGTCAAATCAGCGTATTTGCCTACTATGAACAGGCGTTGGGGAACCACTTACGCAGCCACTAACGTTCTCACAGATTTTGCACTCAGTCTAACGTCTGTTCAATTGAGTGCATTAAATATATTTCCGATAAAGATGTTTTTGGAGAATGAGGTTCAGGGGTTAGGTGTTTCCCAATCCTCTACCATCCACTTTAAATGACGACTTTTTGAAATTGCGTACAAGGCTATACTGTAAAAAACGATTTTTACACCCGTAATAGTTTCAAACCCCCAGTGATGATGCATAGCGTAGTAAAGCTGAACACTCAACAATGCCAACACCCCCAATTGAGCCAGCGGAATAACCCATCGGCGCCATGCTAAAAAGCCTTTTTTCCACAAGCGATCTCGTTGACTAACCAAAGATAACGCAATTAACACAGGTAAACTTGCCGCTAACCCCAACCCTAACGTTTCCTTTTGTGGGTAAAAGAACGTAAGTAGCTCACTAGTTTGAGTGCGGGAAGCCAGAGAAAAGACGAACGCGAGCCAGTCAATGCATAGAAGTATAAACACGCTGTAAAGCCAACGGGGAGGAAGAATTCGCCCTGACTCATCATAAAAAGTTAGCGGTAATTTAAGCATGCATTCACTTCTATTTTATTAATTTGAACCCTAAAGCGCATTCAACTCTGATATGTTTACTTTCAAGAAGTGATAAATGTGGGGGTGAGTAAGGTGTTTTTAAACCTTGTTCGTGCCGCTTTTACAATGAAACCCGTGGCCGTTTACACTTGTTTTCACGTTTAGTGCCTAAATTACGGCTGTACTGTGAGAATGCGTCAATAATTTATATCTTGGTCGCTAATTATATATACTGCGTACAAGCGTGTTTTCCTGTATAATCCGCGGCCATTTTAAGCTCAGTCATTTTCCAGGTGATATTTTAGATGACAGTAGAAACGTTTAATCCAAACAAAGTAGTAAATAAAACCACCACGCTAGAAACGCCAGTGAAGGTATTAAGTGACAACAAACCTTCGCAACAAAGCAATGGCAGCAGAATTGGTTTTGTTAGCTTAGGTTGCCCTAAGAACTTAGTTGATTCAGAGCGTATTCTTACTCAACTTCGCACCGAAGGTTATGACGTAGTCCCTACCTACAACGATGCCGACTTGGTTATCGTTAACACCTGTGGATTCATTGACGCGGCGGTAGAAGAGTCATTAGACACTATAGGCGAAGCACTTAAAGAAAACGGCAAAGTTATCGTTACCGGGTGTTTAGGTGTTAAAGAAGACGAAATTAGAGAGCTTCATCCAAATGTACTGGCTATCACGGGGCCTCATGCCTACGAAACGGTAGTTGAGCAAGTACACGATCATCTTCCAAAACCCCAGCACAATCCGTTTGAAGACCTTATTCCTGATCACGGCGTTAAATTAACGCCTCGTCATTATGCTTACTTGAAGATTTCAGAAGGCTGTAACCACCGTTGCACGTTCTGTATCATTCCTTCTATGCGTGGCGACCTTGTCAGCCGCCCAGTGGGTAACGTACTCGATGAAGCTAAGCGTTTGAAAGATGCTGGTGTTAAAGAGCTATTGGTTATTTCACAAGACACTAGCGCCTATGGTGTTGATGTTAAGCATAGAACGGGCTTTTGGAACGGCATGCCGGTTAAAGCACACATGCAACAGTTGTGTGAAAAGCTGGGCGAAATGGGCATTTGGGTCCGATTACATTACGTGTACCCTTACCCGCATGTGGATGACCTAATTCCACTAATGAACGAAGGTAAAATCCTTCCTTACTTGGATATTCCGTTTCAACACGCCAACAAACGTATTCTTAAGTTAATGAAACGCCCAGGTAGTGCTGAGCGCGTGCTAGAGCGCGTTAAAAAGTGGCGCGAACAGTGCCCATCATTAGTCATTCGTTCGACATTCATCGTCGGCTTTCCGGGCGAAACGGAAGAAGAGTTTGAAGAGTTATTGGACTTCCTTCGCGAAGCGCAGCTTGATCGTGTTGGTGCATTCGCCTATTCCCCTGTTGAAGGTGCAAGAGCAAATGACCTCCCTGACCCAGTGCCAGAAGAAGTGAAACAAGCTCGCCTTGCACGGTTTATGGAAGTACAGGGCGAAATAAGCGCAGCGCGACTTCAAGCGAGAATCGGTAACGAATATCAAGTTGTTATCGACAGCGTTGATGCGGAAGGTGCCGTCGGCCGTACCTATGCAGACGCACCGGAAGTTGATGGTCTGGTTCATTTAAACGGTGTTTATGACGTAAAACCTGGCGATCGTGTATGGGCTGAAGTTATTCACGCTAACGAACACGACGTATGGGCAGTATTGTCTGAAGACCAAGACGAAGAAGACGAAGGCGAAGTCGCTGATCCCGCGCTGTAACTTTCGATTAACTGCACTCTATACTCGAAAGTCATCTATTCGTTATTTTTGTAACCCTATCGGCTAATTGCCAGTCGATAGGGTTTTATGTATAACAGACCCTATACACAATTAAACAAGTAAAACTACCAATGCCATCTTCTGTGGTACGTGAAAAAAATATGGCAATGTTACCCTACTCCAAACTGAAACACTCTTCCCGCCACATCTTGTCATTTGGCATATTGCTCATTTTGACTTTTGTATTCAACCCTCGAGCACTTGCCAGTACAGAGTGTAAGACTTTACACACCGCGGGAGCACAACAGTGGTTTCCCTACGCATTCAACGAGTTTGAAGGAAAGTTGAAAGCTACGGGGATAGCATTTGACGTTCTAACCCTGCTAACACGGGATTTAGGTGTCACACTAAAGATAGAAACCGGGCTACCCTGGAAACGAATAGAATCCAAACTCGACGCGGGCGAGCTTGATATTTTGGCGGGAAACTATTGGAACGAAGCTCGTAGTCGAAAATGGCTTATCACCGCACCGTTTGCAGCAGAAGAGGTTTACGTTGTGCTTTCTCCTTCACTTTCTCAAACGCGAGGTACCGACCTTTCGCTTAACGCACTTGCGCAATATATTGGTGTGATGCCTCGAGGAATAAGCTTAGGTGAAAAATTCGATAGCATTAAATCAAGCTTGAATATAATAGAAGTTAAAGACCACGATAAAATGTATGAAATGATGCGTCGACATCGTGCTGACTACGCAGTTTCACCACAAAGCGCAGCACTAAGCCACTTGAACGACCCAGAAAATGACGGCATGCGAATAAGCCAGTCACCTATATCTTCAAACAATGTACATTTTGCTATCTCCGCCAAATCAAAGTGCGCATCACTATTTCCTGAGTTTAACCAAGCCCTTAGCGCTCGTCTAAAAGACGGGTCTATTAAGCAAATTATTGATACGTATGATTTGACGCGCTAAAGCTAGGGCGCATTGGAACGGTGTAGTTAAGGACACGTCCAGTTAAGGACACGTGCAGTTAAAGACAGGTGTAGTTTAAAAGTAAGAGAGCGCTTTTCGTAAGCGCTCTCTTGGTGTGATGCATTATTGATTGAGTTTGTGGCAAGCCAGCATTAAACCTACCAAGGCAACTCGTCACCATTTGAATGGATGAAGCGACCTGCGTTAGATACATTTAGCTCATCTATGCGTTGTGACAAACGCTCAGCACAGGTATCAGCATCAATATCTCCCGCTCCATTCACCATTTCTGTTTGAACGAATCCAGGATGAAAAATACCTACTGCAATTCCCTTGGGTTTCAGATCATTCGCCATGGAAACTCCCGCCGCGTTTAGTGCGGCTTTGGACATTCGGTAGCCATAGTAGCCGCCTGACCCATTGTCTGCCATTGAACCCATGCGACTGGTAATCATGGCAATTTTACCGTCTTTTGCCATTGCAGGTAATAGCGTTTGAGTAACTAACAATGGACCTAGTGCATTAACCCTAAATTGATAATCGATGGTATTTGGATCCCAATCGTCAATACTCTCGCGGCCGAGCACTCCGGCATTATTAATGAGCAAATCGATGTTAACGTCCATTAAAGGTGCAAGCTTTTCAGCCAACATTTCTGGTTGAGATACGTCCACACCTTTGATGATTGTCACACCTGCACTGTTTAGTTCGTCGCAACTGTTTCGACAGGTAGCATAAACTTTCGCACCACGTGCTTTATATTGCTTGGTGAGCGCAAGGCCTATGCCTCTGTTGCCACCGGTAATAACTACGTTCATAACGGTTCCCTTGTTACTATGTGTATGCGTTTAAAAGGTTTCACTCACCTTTTATAAGAACTGGCTGTTTAGATAAGGGCTTTTGCTAATTTACTAAAAAGCATCAGCCCTATTTCAGCACTCATTTCTTATTAACTTATAGTCTTTAAAAGACGTTCTAGATCTTCCGGGGTATCTATTCCAACTGGCGGTGGCGCTATCGCCACCTCACAGTGAATCTTATCGCCATACCATATGGCTCGAAGCTGTTCTAAGGATTCAATTTGCTCCAGAGAGCTAGGCGCATAGGCAACATATTGCTTAACGTATTCAGCACGATAGGCATAAATACCTATATGGCGTTTGTACAGCGACGTATTTGCAGATTGCGGGTTTGCCATCATGTGATCGCGTTCAAAAGGAATAGGAGAACGTGAGAAATAGATAGACTCACCCTTTTCGTTTACCAACACCTTAACGATATTGGGGTTAAACACATCCTCAACACGTTCAATAGGCGTAGATAACGTAGCCATCTGGCACTGGGGCGCATTGGCAAGATTATCTGCAACCTGCCTGATGTTTTCGGCAGGAATAAATGGCTCATCCCCCTGTACGTTAACCACAATAGTAGAACTCGCAATGCCTTCTTTTTCGATAACCTCGGCAATGCGCTCTGTTCCAGATTGGTGGTTGACAGACGTCATGCATACTTGAGCAAAACCAAGCACAACGTTTTGAATACGTTCATCGTCCGTGGCAACGATGATGTTATCGGCTCCAGCTTCTTTAGCACGTTCAACCACATGTTGAATCATCGGCTTTCCGTCAATAAGCGCTAAGGGCTTGCCAGGAAACCGACTTGAGCCGTATCGAGCAGGGATCACAACTGTAAATGACATAACTTTATTTCGCCCTTATTTACCACTTAGTTTAACGTTTTATTACCGCGTTGCGTCAACATCGTCTAACGACAACGCTGTTGCTTTACTTTCGATAAGTACAGGGATGCCATCTTTAATATCGAAAGCCAATCTATCAAATCGACACACTAACTGGGTGCTATCATCACTCAGAACTAATTTTCCCTTACACACTGGGCAAGCCAAAACTTCTAAAAGCTTTTTATCAAAGGCCATTGTTATTATTCCTGTCCGTCTTGGTTGATCTTCAAACCTGCCTTGGCAAGTTTCACATTTACTAAATTAAAAAAGTCTGGCGCTAAATGCGCGGTAACAGGTAAAAACCAGCAGTCGTTATGAGCAAAAGGTGCAGCTTTAACGGCGTCTTTTTCTGTCATTAATACTCTGCCATTCGGTATGTCTGACCGTGTGATCGCATGGTGATCCGCCAGCGGTGTAGCCGAAGAAAGCTGGATACCCATTTCTTTAAGCTGAGAGAAAAAACGCTGAGGTGAACCTATTCCAGCAATTGCGCTGCACGGCACTTTTTGTATCTCTTCAAGGGGACTGGTTCTTACTCTGTTTGAAACAGAGGTGAAGTCCCCTGCTATTAAGGTCATTAAATATTGAGGCGCTACAGCATGGCCAAATGTCGGCATCGAACGGCTATTATGTATTAGCGCATCAACGGTACCAAGGCGCCATTGTCCTTCGCGAAGGGGCCCCATTGGCAGCAAATAACCACTGCCTACTTTTCTGTCGTCCATCACTACAATTTCAACGTCGCGATGAAGTGCGTAATGTTGAAGGCCGTCATCACAAATAATTAAATCGCAGTGTAATTCGTCACTTAAGTACGCGGCTCCGCGCGCGCGGACTGGATCGATAACAACGTCGCACTGGCTTCTAATGGCCAGTAAACGAGGTTCGTCACCCACTTCAGACGCATCATCTTCGCCTTTCACTAATCGCGGGTATTCTGGTGATTTAGCACCATAACCCCTGCTTAAAATGCCAACCTTAATGCCCTGCTTCTGGTAATAATCGGCTAAAGCTAATACGACTGGCGTTTTTCCGTTGCCGCCCACTGATATGTTGCCAACAACAATCACGGGAGCATTAGCCTTAAAGGCCTTTTTGAATCCAATTTTAAAAAGTAACCGGCGAATTGCCGAAATAAAGTAGAACAGCAGCGCAAATGGTGAGAGCAGCCACACTAAAGGATGGCCGAAATACCATTTATCGTGCTTGGTTTTACTTTGAGATTGACTCACTTAGTCTCACCAAATTGCAACGCGTGCAGTTGCGCGTAGTGACCACCCTTTTCAAGCAATTCGTTGTGTTTACCTTTTTCAATAATGCGCCCCTGCTCCACTACCATAATGCAATCTGCGTTTTCGATGGTAGACAAGCGGTGCGCCACAACAATGCTGGTGCATCGTTTTTGCAGCGTTTCTAATGCGTCTTGGATCAAACGCTCAGATTCTGTATCAAGGGCAGATGTCGCTTCATCAAGAATAAGTATGGGAGCATCGGCAAGTATCGCCCGCGCAATGGCGATACGCTGACGCTGACCACCTGAAAGCATTAAGCCGTTTTCACCAATAACCGTATCTAACCCTTCAGGCAAGTTCGATAAGAACTCTTCAACATGCGCCATCTTTGCCGCATTCTCGATATCTTTGCGAGATACGTTCTGACGAGCACCATAAGCAATATTGTTAGCTATGGTATCGTTAAATAGCGTAACGTTTTGCGATACCACGGCAAACTGCGCTCGCAGATCTTTAAGATCAATATCGTTGAGCGCCGTGTCATCCAAGCGAATTTCACCTTCTTGCGGGACGTAAAAGCGTGTAAGCAGCGACGAGATGGTCGATTTACCACTTCCTGAGCGCCCTACCAAAGCAATCGACTGCCCAGGGTTTGCGATAAAGCTCACATTAGATAACGCGGGTGTGTGTTTACCTGGGTACGAAAATGTAACGTCGTCAAACTGAATTTTTCCTGTCGCGCGCTCTACTTTAGTTTTCCCGTTGTCGTCTTCGTCAGCTTCATCAAGAATTTCAAAAATGCTGGCACAAGCTGCCATACCTTTTTGAAATTGGTTATTAATGGTAGTGAGCTGTTTAAGAGGTTTAAGCAGCATCACCATACAAAAGACCACATTAATAAATACGCCTGCTGTAAGCTTTTCAAGCATACCGGGCGTGCTGGCAATAAACAGAACGACAGCAAGGGCAATTGACGCTATTACCTGTATTGAAGACACACTCAAAATAGAAGTGACATTCAGTTTCATCGACTGCTGACGGTTGTGATTGTTTTTCTGCTCGAAACGCTTTTGCTCTATTTCTTGACCGCCAAACATGATCACAACTTTGTGACCTTTCACCGCTTGCTCTACCGATGATGTTAGGTTGCCCATTGACTGTTGGATGTTTTTACTTACAACGCGAAAACGCTTGCTGACGATAGAAACAATCACCGCCACAATTGGGCCAATTAAAAGAAATATGAGCGAAAGCTGCCATGAGTAATAGAACATGACACACAGCAAACCGATGACCAGTGCGCCTTCCCTCACCAATGTTAGCAGCGCCTTACCAGATGCATTAGCCACTTGCTCTGTGTCGTAGGTGACTTTACTGATAAGCCCGCCAACCGCATGATTATCGTGAAATGCCACTGGAAGGTGAATGTATTTTTCAAACAACTGCTGGCGCATGCGCATTACCACCTGAGCACCAATCCAGCTTAGCGTGTAACTACCTAAAAAGTTGAAAACACCCCGTAACAAAAAGAGCGGCACGATCGCATAGGCGGCTAGACGTAGATAGTCATGGTCGTTTTTCCCCAGTGATTCATCAATCATTGGCTGAAGCTGGGAAAATACGAAGGTATCTACCGCGGAATAACCAATCATACCGATGATGGCAAAAACGAAAGGCACTTTATACGCTTTAAGATACTGTAAAAAGCGCTTAATTTGATAATCCGAGTTGTCGGCTTGTTGCATGTAGTTTTTTTAACCTGTTTGAAACGTTAACAAAAACGCGTTGAAAGTATTGTACTCGTTCTCGCTCTAATTCACTAATATAGCGGCAAAATTGGTTAGTCTGCCAACTAAGTGAATAATGTGTGGCCAATTCATACCTATTTAAAGGTATTCGTGCACATCTTCGTTTCGTTACAAGCTAATATTTTTGGCATTTGGCGATATTACTTAGTCTTTGAGGTGTCGTGGTGCAATGCCTGGTAAATACCAGCGTTTATTCAACGTTCCACGTTGGGAATCTATATGGAAAGAATCCTTATCGAAGGTTGCGCTTATATATCCGTGATAGCTTGTTAAATATTGCGTTACGCCCAAACGCTCGTAACGTTTAGCCACAACATACGCAGGAAACTGCCATCTATTCTCATAACCTTGCGTAAAGATCACAGCTTTTGGTGCAACGTGTTCTATAAAAACATTGGTAGACGACGTTTTGCTTCCGTGATGCGGCGCAATCAGAATGTCGGCACTTAGATTTGTAGAACTCGCTAAAGTATCCATTGAAGACCCCTCTGAAAAACCATCCATGATTTCACGGGTTATCAACGCGTACTCGCTTGTTTTCTCAATGTCACCAGGAATTAACACGCTACCAGAGTCGCTTGTTATTTTAACCACACACGACATGGCATTGTTGTCTTCTTTGTTGCCATTTGGCGGCCATAGAAAATTGATTGTTAAATTCTGCCAGCGTACACGCTTTCCTCGCTCACAACCTAATGTTGGTGTGTAGAAAGTGGCTTTTTTAGCTAAGGCGTGTTGTTCAATGGCTAATGCGCCACCTGCATGATCGTTGTCACTATGCGTATGAACTACAACATCTATATTCGAAATATGCTTACTTTCTAAAAAAGGTAACAGGTGTTTCGTTGCAGTATGAGCATTGCCATTAAACTGAGCGCCAGAATCAATAATCATAGCCCGACCTCCCGCAGTCACTGCAATAGCACTGGCCTGGCCCGCATCAAATACATGCAGCGCCCATATCGATTCATTGGTAGGTAACCACTTTTGGAAAATGCTTAGCGATGGGAGCAAGAGAAGCCCCACGCAGATAGCTTTGTACCGCCATGTTGGCAAAAGAAAAATAAAAAAAGCGACAATTAGACAAAGTGCCGCACCACTACTTACGTAAAAATTGATAGCGCTTCCAGAAAACTGACTAAGAACGTTCAAAAGCGATAACAAATACCCTAAACACGCATCACTATAATGCATAAGCATGCCCATAATTTGTTGTGAGAAACTAAACTCAACAAAGTGAATGACCAGCAACGAAATTAAACAAATAGGTAAAAGTAACGTTATTACGGGCAAGGCGATTAAGTTGGTAACAATTGCAACAAAACTGGCGCTACCAAACCATATTAGGGTTAGGGGCATCATTATTACGGTAAGCGCTACTTGTAGTTTAAACAAAGACACATACCAGGGTGCTCGCTGTAGCCCCCAAACAACAACTAAAAACCAAATGCACAGTACAGCCCCTATGCTCAAGTAAAAGCTAGCGCTTAATATAGAAAGAGGAAACAGCAACAAGCTCAAAGTAAGCATTGTGAGCGCAACATTTACTGGCCGCCATGCATGTCGAGAAAGAGACAGCACGCACCCCATAGTTATCAGTATCAGCGCACGCACAACCGGCAATGCGCTTCCACTAAGCAACGCGTAACAAGAGCAAGCAGCAATAAGCACACAAAGCACAGAGGCTCTAATTGGCGCGCTGGTTTGAAACATCTTACTTGTTTGCCGCTCTCTGTTCTTTCGTCCTGTTGCCGGATAGTTGATGGAGGCTGAACGTACTAACCAATATTTCGCTCTGCCTAATAGGCTAGTAACATGCGTGAGTAAAAATATAACAGGGTTAAAAAACAACAAGCAGACCCCAGCGATAAGTGATAGATGCATGCCTGATATACTAAACATGTGCCCAGTGCCGGTGCGTTGTAACAGCGTCCAATCACCCAACGTAAAGCCCGTTTTATCCCCTAGCAGCAATGCGCGCCACCATTTTTCATGAACAAGGTCTAGCTTCTGCAATGTTGTAGCAAGTTCATAACGCACTGAGTGATTATGCTTTGTTTTATCGTGCTCTATCGACTTGATATAGCCAGTTGCATGAATAAATTGGCTAACCAACTGCTGTTGTCGGCTAGCTCCAACAGGATTAGCCGTACCGTATGCAGGTTTAAGTTTTACAATTGCGGTGAAGGTATCGCCGTTGTGCAAACAGTTTAATTTCACCTGGGACGGAGAAACTGATTGAAGCCGCACGCCCTTAGTTCCCTGTTGAGCATATGCGATTTTCTTGTTGGCTAAGCCTTCGCTTTTTCGATCATTTGGGAATTCATAACGTTGGTGAGTAAGACGAGCTTTGAAACTAAACGTGCTAGTTAAAACACGCTTAGGCAAGGGGGAAAGTATACCGCTGTCTAGAAATGTCGCTGTGCTTTCACGGTTGACCGACTCAATAGCGACAACATACTGATAAGTCGCTTCCGGCACCCTAGCTGTGCCGAAGACACATCCCCCCGACACAACTCGACCTGAAATTGTGACATCTTGTTGAATTTTCCCTTGGGGCAGTTGCCAAGCGTAGTAAAAATGCCCTACACTCGCCACCCAAAGTACTCCAGACAGCAGCCCGCTCACTGCCCAACACAGCAGCACCTCTGGAAATGCATGATGTTCAGCGGGCTTTGTCGTCGAAATGAATAAAATGATAGTCACAGATATTATTAAAATGGCAATCATCAATGCCATGCTGTGAGTACTTGGAAGTTTTTGCCAGAAAACTGCACTTATTGCGCTAGCGCAAAAACAGCTTAAGCAAATTGTGATACGATTGACCATGTTTTCACGTAGCAATTGACAGTGAGTGAATGTGGGTGGTGCAATTTCATGTTGCGCAATTCCATTTACTGTTATTTTTTCTGTCTTTTTTGATTTTATTTTCGAGATGCATTGATATTTATGCCTAAGAAATTTATCCGACGTTTTTTGCCAGATCACCAAAGCATTAAGCAAAACAAAGCTTTAAAAATTTTTGGTAGCGTATTGCACGAGCCCAATCTTTGGCACTTAAACCGTCGTTCTGCATCTGGTGCATTTGGCATAGGTTTATTTTTCGCGTTTTGGCCGGTACCGTTTCAAATGTGGCTTTCTGCCGGTTTAGCTATTCCATTTCGAGCAAACCTGCCTTTATCTGTTGCAACTGTTTGGGTGACTAACCCATTTACTATCCCGCCTATATTCTATGGAGCTTACAAGGTTGGTACTACTGTACTTGGGACCAAGCCTGAGCATTTTGAATTTCAGTTTAGTTGGCAGTGGGTTGTAGAAAGCATTAATACCATCGGCCCTGCATTTCTAGTTGGGTGTGGAATTTGCTCGGTTGTGTTTGGACTAGCGGGTTATTTCTCTTTGAACTGGGTTTGGCGCTTTCAAGTGAAAAAAGCCTGGGAAAGACGCAGACAAATGCGGAATCAAGAAGCCCACTAGCGTGAGAGCCCTACACTTGAGGGTTTGTAGAAATGTTTACCTTTTCTCAAGCCCCTTACAACGTTCAGTACAAAGTACGCCGTAAAAGACAGAGCAAGAATTACAAAAAACGCCACTTCGTAGAAGTGGCGTTTTTTATTGGTAACAATCAATATGAGTTCGGCGCTAATTTATTCAGGAAAACCATTACGCCGAGCTCTCTTATTGAATTTAAGCCAAGCAGGCTACTTTTCATGCTCAGATAAAAAAGCGATAAGCGCAGCTTCGTCCCATACCTCCACATCTAGTTCTTGTGCTTTAGTTAATTTGGAACCCGCTTTTTCACCTGCAACAAGAAAGTCGGTATTCTTACTTACCGAGCCTGCCACTTTTGCACCAAGTAACTGCAAACGGGCTTTCGCGTCAGAACGCCCCATTTCGCTGAGCGTACCGGTAATAACGCACGTTTTGCCTTCAAGAGGCAAATTATCCGAATCTGGCTTTTCAATAGCTGGCCAATTAATTCCTTCTTTTAACAGCGCATCAATAACATCGGTATTATGCGACTCGTTGAAGAAATTAAATATGTGGGTAGCCACCACTTCACCAACGTCTTGGACTTCGACCAGTGCTTCAAGCGACGCCTCGCGAATAGCCTCCAAGGTTTCGAAGTGCGCAGCCAAGTTTGCCGCAGTAGCTTCGCCAACCTCACGGATCCCCAATGCGTATAGGAACTTGGCAAGCGTGGTTTGCTTTGAAGCTTCAAGCGATGTCAGTAGCTTACTGGCAGACTTTTCAGCCATGCGTTCCAGCCCAACAACATCGCCTAACGAAAGCGTGAAAAAGTCGGCGGGACTGTGCACAAGATCAGCGTCAACTAACTGATCGACTAACTTGTCGCCCAGACCATCAATATCGAATGCTTTACGCGAAGCAAAATGCTTAAGCGCCTGTTTGCGTTGTGCGGCACAAATTAGTCCACCGGTGCAACGAGCAACCGCTTCATCTTCTAGTTTTTCAACCTGCGAGTCACAAACCGGGCATTGGCTTGGGAAGGTAATGTTAGTTTCGCTACCTGTGCGATTAGCTTCTACCACAGACACCACCTGAGGAATAACGTCACCCGCACGGCGGATCACCACAGTGTCGCCAACTTTAACGCCTAACCGGGAAATTTCGTCCTGATTGTGAAGCGTAGCATTCGACACAGTTACTCCACCTACAAACACAGGCTCTAAACGGGCAACCGGCGTGATTGCACCAGTCCTTCCTACTTGAAACTCAACATCTAGTAATTTAGTCACTTCTTCTTGTGCAGGAAACTTCTGCGCAATCGCCCAGCGAGGCGCTCGAGCAACAAATCCAAGGGCATTTTGCAGGTCAATACGGTTGACCTTAAACACAACGCCATCGATGTCATACGGCAAATTATCGCGCTTTTCCAAAATGTGGTTGTAGTACGCCAAGCAGCCCTTACCGCCCTCGGCGGTATCGATATCGGGGCACAGCGGCAGCCCCCAATTACCCAACTGCTTAAGGCGCTCGCTGTGTGTTGTGGGCAGCTCAAAACTTTCTGGTTGCACTACGCCTAGCGAATAAGCATAAAACATCAGCGGGCGCTTGGCCGTAATTTTAGAGTCTAGCTGTCGTAAACTGCCGGCCGCGGCATTACGAGGGTTGGCGAAAACTTTACCCCCCGTTTCTTTTTGGTGTTCGTTGAGTTTTGCAAAGCCCTCACGAGGCATAAACACTTCACCGCGCACTTCTACGCGCTCAGGATAATGCTCACCACGAAGCGTTAACGGAACATTAGAGATGGTACGCACGTTAGCCGTGATATTCTCGCCTACCTGGCCGTCACCACGGGTTGCAGCACGCACTAATTCGCCATTTTCATACAGAATACTTACCGCTAAACCATCTAGCTTGGGTTCGCAGCTAAAATCTAACGTTGCCGAATCTTTTAGTCTGTCTTTTAAACGTTTTTCAAAGGCAAGCAATGATTCTTCGTCAAAGGCGTTATCCAGCGACAGCATAGGAACATCATGGGTAACTTGTTCAAAGGCCGATAACGCTGCACCTCCCACTTTCTGGCTAGGAGAGTTCGGACTTTGAAGCGTAGGATATTGTTTTTCTAGCGCAATAAGCGCCTGCATATCTCTATCATATACTGCATCAGGAACCGAAGGGTCATCCATCACATAGTACTGATAGTTGTACTCATTAAGTGTGTTGCGAAGTATTGCTATTTGTTGCTTTGCTTGTTCTAAAGAATCTGACATGGAGTTGTTGTCACGCCGTTTAAATAGTTAAAAGTATTACAATTCGTTGCCAAGGCCTATTCGCCCAAGCCACTGTATGTTTCAAATGGGCTGCAAAAATCTGATCTATTTCAGTCAGGTTGTGAAACGAACAGCCACGCTACAATGCTATGGCTTGCTAGCCCTTGTTATACATCAAAGATCAACAGACCCTAATCAATAGAAAAGGACCTGGGTATGAGCCAAGTCCTTTTTTGTTTTTGCACCTACATGAATAATCCATAAGATTGAGGCGCAAGTGATAAATTAACGCTAGCTGCGCGCAATCATACGCTTGCGCTCGAACTCACGAATTTTCTCAACGTATTGCTGTAAGCCCTGCTTCGTTAATACGCTTCGGCGTCCATCAAGTACCTGTGCGCCGAACTCATCTGCCAATTTGCGGGCTGCATTGTGCATCATGTTAAACACTTGATGAGGGTCACCCTCAATAGGCAATATCATAAACAGTGAAATACCTTGGGTTTCAAAGTTCTCTAGGTTATCAATATCGAAAACCCCAGGCTTAAACATGTTAGCAAGGCTAAACAATACTGGCCCTTTGCCATTTGAGTTTACGTGGCGGTGGAAGATGTCTTGATCGCCAAATTTAAACCCTAATGTTAATAGCATAGGTAATAGTGCAGCACCTGAAATGGGCTCGCCTTCTGGCGTTCTTACATTTAATACTAAAACCTCAGGTTCAATCGACGACTTAGCGGTCTTTGGTGTACTTCCAGCACCATCATTACCTGACTCATTAGCACTAAAGCTTTCATCGCCAAAATCAGCGCTAGCTGCTTCACTGGTGTCAAAATCAATACGCATTTGATCGTCGCCAAAATTCGGCTCTTCACGTCTTCTCACTGGCGTTTTGCTTCGTTTATTACGTGCAAAACGTCGAGGCTGTTCATTTTCTTCATGAACATCGCTGGATGAAACAGACTCTTCGGGTGCATCTAAACTAAAATCAGCAACTTCTCTTTCGTTTTTAGCCGGCGGCTGCACTGTTTCAGGCTCTTCCTCCAGCGTTGGGTCGATATAAAACTTCTGTGCAGGACGAACTGGCTCTGCACGCCCACTTTCTTGATGACCGCCCGCCTGACTCTGAATTGGATCATGCGATTGCGCGTTATCCGCTCTCTCTTGATTACTTGGAGTATTTGGCTGTTCGCTTTCTTCACGCTGAGCATGCGACGCTAAAGACGTTTCCTCTTGCTCTTCGCCTTCACGAAGTAAGAAGCCAGGAGGTTCAGGGAACGCGGCAAGGTTTTCGTCGCCTCTGTTAGCACCTTTTGTAGATGCGCCATCGGGACGAGCTTGCCCTTTCATGTGTGGCTTCGGATTCGTAACCACAGAGCCATAGAGCTTTGGTGCTTTCTCAGCTTCTTCTTTCCCGTCAGACGGCATAGCGGAATTACCAACGCTGCTTGGGCGTTTACCCGCATGCTCACCGTGTGCGCCCTCTTTTCCATCACCGTGCTCTTTTGACGTGGCATGTTGAGACAAGCTATCGTCGTCATCAGCTTCTTCGCTGCTGTAAGCATGTTTTTCATTGATATCGTGATGCGCAGGGCTTTTTGCCGTATTCGTCGATACGTTGCTTGCAGCCTCACGCTCTTGGTTTTGTGATTTGCTAACCACGCGCACCGCGCCAATGCCAAGCTCGTCAAAGCCTTCTTGCTCGTCGGACTCGAAATCATTGTCATCATCTTGCCACTGACGGGGCTCTAAGCGCTCTTTTTCCGAAGGCTTACTGTTTTTACGAATTTTCCAAATACCATGGGCAAGCACTGCGATAATAAAAACCGTGCCTCCAAGGAGTAAAAATAGACGTAATTGATCTTCCATTTAATTTCTTTCGCCCTTTGTTATGCTTCTGCGAAGGCTACAGCCTCGTCCACATCTACCGCCACCATGCGCGAAACTCCCGGTTCCGCCATGGTAACACCGGTGAGGTGACTGGCCATTTCCATCGCTATTTTATTGTGGGTGATATAAATAAACTGCACTGTTTGTGACATTTCTGACACTAAGTTACAAAAGCGCCCTACATTTGCATCATCCAATGGTGCATCTACTTCATCCAGCAAACAAAATGGAGCCGGATTTAATCTGAAAATAGCAAACACCAATGATAAAGCGGTTAGTGCTTTTTCTCCACCGCTTAAGAGGTGAATCGTACTATTTTTCTTACCAGGGGGGCGAGCCATTATCGTCACCCCAGTTTCTAACAAATCGTCATCGGTAAGCGCAAGATACGCCGAACCGCCCCCAAACACTTTGGGAAATAACGTTTTAAGGTCTTCGTTAACCTGTTCAAAGGTGGTAGAAAAGCGCGTGCGGGTTTCTTTATCAATTTTCCGAATGGCCGATTGTAGCGTTTCCAAGGCTTCAGTAAGGTCATTGTGCTGTGTATCTAAATGTGACTTTCTTTCCGACTGGGTTTCATATTCTTCAACTGCGGCTAAATTCACTGCACCTAAGCGCTGCAAATTAGCCTGCGTTTTTTCAAGGTCTTCTTGCCAGCGTTTCTCTTCGGCATCTTCAGGTAAGCTTTCTAGAATGCTCTTCAGCGACTGCTGCGTTTCATCAAGCTGTTCTAAAATCGTATTCGCACGTACCCGATAGCCTTCAATATCAATGTTGAGTTTATCGATATTGCTTTGTCGCGTTTGAATGTCTTTACCCAGAGCTTGATGCCCTTTTTCGGCTTCTCGCAACCACTGCTCTATATCTTCAAGACTACTTTGCTTAGCACTTTTCAGCTGTTCTAATTCCGCTTTATTCTCTAACAACGACTGTAGCTCTGCTTCTTGAATTTCTTCAGGAGACGTCAGCTGTGTAAGTTCTTTTTGTAATCTTTCTTTGTTTTTTATGTACTCTTCACGCTGCTGGAGGTTACGTGTAACCTGTTGGCCATATAAATTCTTATGGTTCTCTAGTTGCTGCTTCTTAAGTGCAAGCTCATGATTTTGCGACGTTAATGTATCAACTAACGCGCGCAGCTCTGACGTAGTTCGCTCATTTGCATCACGCTTAGCGTTCACATCGTCAATGTGTACTTCGTGTTCAAGAATTTGTGCCTCTTGAAGCTCTAACTTTTCCGAAAGCTGAGCTAACTGCTCTTCTTCTTTCGCTAACATTAACTCTTGCTTTGCTAACTCGTCATTAAGTTTGGCAGTGCGTGTAGACTGTTGCTCTTGCTGCATTTCAAGCAAAGAAAGTTTATTTTTAATCTGTGCACGCTGGTTTTCTTTTTCACCCAAGGCGCTCTGAATAGCCTGCTTTTGCGCTTCGCTCTGTTCAAGTGCCTGTTTGGCGCGCTCTAATGAATGCTCAATTTCATCTATAAGGCTTTCAGTTTCTTCAATGCGGTCTACCAGCGCCTTAATTTTGTTCGCCCGCTGCAAAGCACCGTCGCTTGCTTCGCCAGGTTTCACTACCCACTGCGAGCTAGCCCACAACCCTGAAGGCGAGATTGCGCTAGTAAACCCCTTAGCTAGGCCTTCAGGTTCATCTTCTTTATCAAGAACGCTTACAAAAGCACTTTCAATCGTTTCCGCAAGTTCGTCATCGTTGCTACAAAGGTAAATGTCATTAAAAAATGCGGGAACACGCTGTGTTGACGATTCATTAGTGCTAGATTCAGTTAATAAAGCGTGTGCTAATGAACCGGATTTGGCAGTGCTTACAAACGCCTTATCGGTAAACACTTTAATGCCGCTTGGCAAGTTATCTTGGTTTTGCAGCAGTGCCTGTATGTCATGGCTTTTAGCAACAACGGGGTCTTTGGTGTGTTGTAAAATCGATTCTACGCAAGGTGCAAGAGTTTGGTTAGAGCTAAACTGCTGCCACAGCTTTTCTATTCCGTCTAACGTTACGTCTTCATTATTTGAGGCATCTTGCTGAAGCGCTTCTAGCGCAGCTTTTGTGGACAGTGCAGTTTGTAACTGGCCCTGCACATCACGGCGCTTCGCTTCAAAAGCATTGACTTCGCCTTGTTGCTGCGACACCCGTTGATTGGCCTCTTGAAGCAATTGTTTAGCTTCGTCAATGTCAAAATCGAGTTCGCTACATTGCTCTTCTAAAAGCGTAATCTGACTGGCAAAATCTTCTTCATCTAGCTGTTTTAGCTCGTCTTGTAGTTCGCTGATACGCTGAGAAGTGCGTAACTGCATGCTCATCGTTGACTGAATTTGGCTATGGCATTGCTGAACATTCTGACGAAGTTGATTGTAGGTTTGTTCTTGCGCTCGCGCTTGTGCGTTAAATTCTCTTAGCGCTTGTTCAGCGTCTTCAAAACGCTCTTTGGCATGCTCTAACTCTGCTTCCTTAAGGGCAAATTCAGGCTCAATGTTTTCAAGCGCCTCATTTGATACTGCAAGCGCTTCCTGTGCCTCGTCAATAGAGTGGTTAAGCAATTCATGTTGCTCGCGAATTCTTGCTAACTCTTGCTCTACCTGCCCTTTGCGTTGTTTTGCGTGCAGCGCATTTTGCTCTAGTCGTGTTATTGCGTTACTGGTAGTAAACAGCTGCTGCTGAAGATCGTCTATCGTTTGCTTTGTCTCCAGCTGCTTGGTTTTGTACGACTCAAGCCCCGCTTCATCGCCCTGTAGCCGAGCAACTAAGTCGTCCACTTCTAACTGTAGTGCTTGCTGCTGTTTTTGCAGCGCTTCAATATGTTCACTATTTTTCAGAAAACGAAGGGCTGCTAACTGGCCTTTTAGCTCTCTGGCTTGTGCACGTAGCGTTTTGTAACGAGTAGCCGCGGCCGCCTGACGCTGTAATTTTTCGAGTTGCTTGCCCAATTCATCGCGCACATCATTCAAGCGTTCAAGGTTATCTTGCGTGTGCCTTATACGGTTTTCTGTCTCTCTACGGCGCTCTTTGTACTTTGAAATACCCGCGGCTTCTTCTATGAATACACGCAAGTCCTGTGGTTTTGACTCGATAAGCCGCGAGATCATACCTTGCTCAATGATGGCGTAAGAACGGGGGCCGAGCCCTGTTCCTAAAAATAGATCGGTGACATCACGCCGGCGACATTTAGTGCCGTTTAGAAAATAGGTAGAGGTGGCGTCCCGTGTAACTAAGCGTTTAACAGACAGTTCATTGTAGTTGGCAAATTCACCCGCTATCCGCCCTGCACTGTTGTCGAAAACAAGTTCAACGCTACATTGCCCCACTGGCTTACGAGACGAAGAGCCATTAAAAATCACGTCGGTCATTGCATCGCCGCGTAAGTTTTTGGCAGAACTTTCACCTAAAACCCAACGTACAGCATCAATGACATTCGACTTGCCGCAGCCGTTAGGACCTACGATGGCGGTCATTTCGCCGGGGAATGGAATAGTAGTTGGCTCAACAAAGGACTTGAAACCCGCGAGCTTAATCTTTTTAAGCCTCACACATCATCCCTCTTAAACACAAAGCTGCACGCGGTATCGCCTTGATATTAGCCAGAAACCAGCTAACCGTCGGCTGAAATAGCAGTTGATGTAGAAATGATGCAATCACACGGAAGATTCTTTTGTTATTATGCTTCGACTCTACCAAATCTAACAGCTTGTAACAATTACCATTTCACTGAGATAGGCAGAGAATACGCCAAGCGCGTATGATAGAGCAGATAGTTAACAAACACAGCGTTTCAAACGCGAAGGAGTACGAATGAGTTCAGGCGGAGTACATTATTTCTTTGAAGGCTTTTCGCTTATAAAAACCAAAGGATTAAAGCGTTTTGTTTTTGTACCCCTAACAATAAACTTAGTGCTTTTTTCTGTGGCTTTTTACTTCTTATTTGGCCAAATAGAAATGGGCATCGCTTATGTAATAGATCTTGTACCTGAATGGTTAGGCTGGATCAAAACAGCGATCAGCTTTTTCTTGTGGCCCCTAGCAGTCATTAGCGTATTGCTCATTTTCGCACTCATCTTTGGTACACTCGCAAACTGGATTGCAGCGCCGTTTAATGGCGTTCTATCAGAAAAGGTTGAGCGTCATTTAACGGGTCAAGATTTAGGTGACGAGGGCGTGATGTCTTTAGTTAAAGACATTCCTCGAACAGTAGGCCGCGAACTCACAAAGCTCGTTTGGTATTTACCTCGCGCTATTGGTTTTTTGTTATTGTTCTTTTTCCTGCCCATTATTGGGCAATTCTTGTGGTTTTTATTCAACGCCTGGATGATGGCAATTCAGTACTGCGATTACCCATACGACAACCACAAAATAGATTTTACGCGCATGCGCCTGCACCTTGGCGAACACAAAGGGAAAGCGATGACGTTCGGAATGATGGTGAATATATTCTCACTTATTCCCGTGGTTAACTTTATCGTTATGCCCGTAGCAATTTGTGGTGCAACATCTATGTGGGTAAGAGAGCTTAAAGATACACTCGCCAAATAGTGGCGAGTGCATTGTTTTAGTAATGACAACTGCGGTTATTTGCCACCAGTAAACGCTTCGTATTCAGCTAACCAGTGTGCGGCTTCTTTTTGGTTGCCGCTATTGTGGAATGCCTGGAAGAAATTCATTGAAATAGTTCGCTGGGCATTTTGTTTTTCCAGCTGCTGCTGCCACAGTACCAAATATAAAGGCGGGATCACGCCGCTATCGTGATGTTCCATAAAGGTAATTCTGCGGCTGGGCTTATAGCTGTTTTCCCCCAATACGGTGCACGTTTTGGCGCGTGCAATAATGGTTGCAGGATCTATCTCTAGCCAATTTTCGACCGTTTTGTGAGGTGCATACCAGTACTCAGAATCTACGATTAGGTTTGGTGGTGCAAAATCGCTTATTCCATCTTCATCGCACAGCCTATTCGCCATGCCCTTGCCAATAGGATATTCGTCAGCGAAGCCTGCGAAGTGCGCTAGCTCATGAACAAACACTGAATAAGCGTCACTGATGTCTAAGTACATTACGCCGTTTTGAACATTTGCCTTACCCTGCTCTGCCACTACTACTGCATGACTAAATTTCTGCTTTTTCGCAATGCTTGCCAAAGGAGTAATACTACAGCCTAAGATCCCAGCGTTCTTATAATCCGGATCGCAGCTTAGTACATCGGGTTTAAGCCAAATAGGCGGGGCCAGGCAAATAGAAAGGTTCTGCAGACGCTTGTCGTTATTGAATGAGTTGTAAAGACTGTGCGCACGCATGATAGTAGCCAAACTGGTAGCAAAAGGCTGTATACGCTGAAGACACTTCCCTTCACTCTCCCAGTTAAATGAAGGAGACTGCTTTAATGCTTGCTCTATAGAGTAAGGCGTGTAGAGATTGATGGCCTCTAAGGCTTTTTCCGCTTGAAGATGCCCTTTCTTCGCGGCAAAGCTAAAATGCTGCTTGGCCTCAGAAAATTCCCCTTCGTCCCACAGAAGGCGAGCATACTTAAATGCACTTTGCATGTCTAAGGTTGCTGTTGCTGCGAGCAGTGGTTTCGCTAGTTGTTGTTGCCCGTGTAGAAGATACCAATCGGCCAATGCGGCCTGTGCGGGTACGTAGTTTTGTGAAGCCGCGCGTACCAGCCACTTCTCACGTTTTTCTGGCGAATCGGTAGACATTGCAAACGCAAGCTGTGCTTCTGCGACCTCGCCGAGCGCCGCTAAGCGCATAAAGCGCTGTGACGCACCTTCTTCACCTAATATTTGGTACAGCAGCCATGCAGCGTCTGCGTTTTCAAGATTCACTAGCTTCTCTAGAAAATAGGTTGCAGTGGCTTCATCGATATAGTCAGTAGCAATGAAGCCTTCGTTATACGCACGCTCAAATTCACCGAGCAAGCGTGCCTGTGCATTTTCACTGCCCTGCTTTGCAGCTAACCAAAGTAGCGCTAGTGCATCATGCTTAAGGTGATAGTTAGAATAATTGAAACGTTCGGTATTAGCCGAAGTTTGAGCGTCGGGAGAAGATTCTGTGCTGTCCTGTTCCATGCCGTCGGCAGCATTTACTGAAGCAGAGCTCGCCTTTTCAGTTGGGTCGCTATCTGACACTAGGCTTGCCGGCGTAAGCACCTTGCTTGCATTAGCAATTAGCTGCGGGACATAGCGTCCGCTATCGCCCGCAACTATGAGCAGTGCGAACACTGCTAAAAATAAGCCTCGCATAACGCTTGCTGCTTACTCTTCGCTAACCAGATCGCTGCTAGCTAGTTCACGCAAACGGTTAAGTTCCATTCGTGCGTAGCGGTGTTCAACGTAATCAAATACATTGGTGCTTAATGCAAGCTTGAAGTAATTTGATGCAATACCGCTGTTGCCGCGCTGGGTATGAAATTTACCTAAGTAAAAATACGCTTCACACAACCTGTCTGTTAACGCTTTTTGGCTTTTCACACCGTCTAACAATGAGTTAAGTACATCGTTCTCATCAACAGTACCTAAAAACAAATCCACCAGCGTAGTAGCCCAGTGCTGGTTGTCCAGCGTTGGTCGAATAGAAGCCAAGTATTTTTGTCCTTCAAGCTCTGACACGTCGTGATGCGCAAAGTAGGCCCACAGAGCGCGAAATGGATCGCTGTCATCTTTTTCAAAAAAGCGGTTAAGATCGTTGGTCGCGAGTTCGGCGCGGCCACCGTAATAAAGCGCAATACCGCGATTTAGGAACGCGAAATCATACTCTGGGTTGATTTCCAGCGTGGAGTCGAATGCGTCGTAAGCCTGAATAAAGTCGTTCTGCTGAATATAGTGAATACCCATAGAATTATAGGCTTCAGCCAAATCTGGCTTTAAATTAATGGCTTGGGTGTAATCAAACTGCGCTAAGCCCGATAGGCCCACGCTGTCGTACAACATGCCTCGCTGAAAGTGCAGTTCAGCTTTGTCTTCATCTGATAACGCAGGGCTGGTAAGCACCTGATTGTAACGAGCAATAGCCATTTCGGAACGAGGATTAATGGGCGCAGGTTCGGCTAAAAGCAGGTTTCCCATTTGTGGTCTTTCTGAAACAGGTGGTGTTTGCGCACAACCGGTTAAAATAGCAGCGAATAGAGAAAAAAAGATGAGACTAACGTTTCTGCACATGGTAAAAAAGCATTCTATAAAAAAAGAAAAAACCGCCTGAGTATTAAGTATACGCTTGTTGCGGCGCTAATGCCGCCAACCTTCTCGCATTTGATGATAAAAGTAAAGCGTATTGGGTGGTTAACACAGGTAGCTATGAAGAAAAATAATTTAGAACAACTATCACAACTTGCTTTTGACGCACAGAAAAACTCACACTCACCTTATTCCAACTTTAAAGTTGGTGCTGCGGTGCTTACTCCAAGTGGCGAAACCTTCTCTGGTTGTAATGTAGAAAGTGCTGCTTTTCCATTAGGACAATGCGCTGAAGCCACAGCTATTGGCAATATGGTCACACAGGGACAAAAACGTATTTCGCATATCGTTATTGCGAGCCCGAACGACGAGTTTTGCTTTCCGTGCGGTGGATGCAGACAGAAAATTGCTGAATTTGCCCCAGATGAAACTCCCGTTACCATGGTAAGTCAAAACGGCGAGACATTCGAAACCACCATTGGTGAGTTACTTCCAAATGCCTTTAGAGCACACGATTTAGACAAATAAGTCATTCCTAAAATATTGTTCGTAATCGAGGCTCGAGCGAGTTTCACCGCCCTTACTTCGTTTACGAACGCATCCAGCTAAACGCCATATAAATCAGCACATCAACGGCTTACTCGACTGTTTAATTGAAAGTATTCTTCCTTGCGCATCAAAGGCGAGCGCTACATGCGTGCCAATATTGATATCCCCTTCTATGCGACCGTTAATATTTAATGATGCGATAAGGTTTTCAGAAACCACAACTTGCTGATTTTTGCAGCTCACCAAGAGCCAATACCCATTTTGCGCCGTAAGCGTGGCTGGCTCTAACGTAACCGCTCTGGCGACTAAATTGCTTTCAAGATATTGTTGAGTATAGGCATTAAATCGCGCTTTATAATCAGTACCGGCTTTACCAGCTAGCAGCTTATCTTCCCCTTCGAATCCGTGATATTGAACAATGTCTACACGGTGTGCTGCCGTCTGTAATGGCGACGAATGGTTACGTTGAAATGTTCCTATGTTGTAAACGCCCAACATGGCGACAATTGCAAATGCCACAGCCGTGAAACGTAAGGTTGAAGAAGCGAAGTACGCTCGAATATTAGCTGCCGTAGCAGCAAATACGCGTTTTATTCCACTATCACTTTCTATTGCCTTGTTGTACGCGAGAACCCTTTCACGAATTCTAGCATTAGCCTTTTCGCTCATTCCATCATTTTGCTTTTGTACCTGCTGGCTGCGTTTAAACGCATCTTGTAGCTCTTTATCTGATGTAGACATGATTACAGTTTCTCCAGCATGGTTTTAAGGCTGTCTTTGGCATAACGTATCCGGGTTTTAATCGTTTCTTTTTCAGCGCCGCAAATAGTGGCGATTTCCGCTAACGAAAAACCTTCAAACTGTAGCGAAAGCGCCTCTTTCTGCTTGCAGGGTAACTGCTGAATACATGCCTTAAACACGTCTTTTTCTATCCCTTTTGCTACATCGTCCTCTACCGAAGACTGTGCATTTTTAAGTAACTCGCTTAACGAAAACGACTCAACTGTCTCGTTGTTAAATTCAAGCTTGGCGTTTTTTCTGAATTCATCAATAAGCGTTCGCCTACCAATAGTGAAAAGCCAAGCCTGAAAATTATCCCCGCTTTTAAATAAGTGACGATTTTCGATAACCTTAATCCAAGTGCGCTGACACATATCTTCTGCAACAGTGCTATCACTTAACACCTTCAAAAAATAAAATAGCTTATGGCTGTGTAAGTCAAACAGCGCGGCTAACGATGCTTCATCACCTTTTGCGCTGTACCGCAGCATCAGCCTTTCGCTAACTCCCAGCACTTTTTCGCGCTTGCCTTGAAACAGGCTTTGCAAGCTTGCGCCTATACTCATAGGCAGTCCTTATTGTTCTAGTTTGAAATCTAATACTACAACCATACCTGACTGACTAACAGGTTTACCGCCATTCAGCTTGGGTTTGTACTTCCATTTTTTAAGCGCTCTGCGCGCAGCTCTATCGAACACGCGCTTGGGCTCTGAATCTAGTACTGTAATATCAGACACTGAGCCACTAGCACTTATCGTAAACCCTAGCTTTACCCAGCCTTCAATACCGTCGCGACTGGCCTCAGGTGGATAAGTGGGGTCTACCCTAAATTGGGGTGTGGCTTGCATATCACCTTGCGCACTATTTAGGTTAATCGACAAATCTAACGCAGTATTAGGTATGTGCGTTTTTATCTCAAAGCCGCCTGGGCCTTCATTGGGCTCAGGGTCAATCTCAATAACTTTTTGAGGTGGCGTTTTAATTACCTGCTCAATTGGCACCATTGGTTTTTTAGTGATGGTCCGTTCGTCTTCAGGTTGGTAAATGATCGGCTCAAAGAACACCGGTGGGGCTTCGCTTATGTTTACTTTGTCTTGCTTAATGAGCTCTGCCATTAATACGAAAAGCCCTGCCGTAACGGTACATCCAGCTATAGCAATTGTGGCCGCGTCTAAAGCTCGTTTAGCGAAAGGCGCTTTTTCAAACGGTAGTACACTTTGGTGTGTTAAGTGCTTTGGGTTGGCGTTTGGTAAAATTGTTGTTTGCATAATGTTCCCCCTTTTTTCACTAAACGGGGGAACTGATATAAAGGGGTGAATAAATGTGAACGATTTTATTTAAAGTTGACGTTTTACAATGAACGAAAGGTTAACTTTTATTTTGGTTACTCGGCTTTTCGCCTTCACGAGTAGGCTCTGCAGACGTCTGATTGGCGCGGTTTTCTTCTTGGCGTTTATTCAGCTTAGCAGCGGCCATAAATCCAATAAAAAATATGGCAAAAATAACAACGCCCACCCAAATCAAAACATTAAAAAGAAAGTCCATATCATTCCCTAATCACAATTTCGTGAAATAACTTTAACATTTATTTGTTTGAGTAGGTTAATTAGATCACCACTGTAACTACGCCACCAGCTTATTTATTCAGAAACCTCAACACCAATAGCCATAACAGACTGTCCGTCTTTGATGGCTGGCATTTGATTAACCATCATAACCGTGCCATCAACGGGCGATTTAATGGTTTCAACGTGATTTCCAAAATAGTCCGTGACCGCACCTACATCCTGCCCTGTCTTTACTTTATCGCCTATCACCACAGAAGCTTTGAAGAACCCGTTTTTTGAGCTCTTAGGATATTTGATTGTTTCATAGATAACTGGCTCGGGGTGCTGCTTTGGCGTCTCTGGCAGCATTTTCAAAAAATACATGGCGTTTTTAGCCACATCTAGCGCTTTTGCTACCGATTCTTCATCTGTCTGTGCCAAATGCCCAATTTCAGTCGTCAGTCCCGGCTTTCCTCTCGTCATCGCTGTGTTAGGGTATGAAATTGAATTGTTGGGATCTCTTGGGCGGTCGCCATACATAACGATATGCTGCATGCCCGTGGCTTTGGCAAATTCAAATGTTAACGCATCAAGTTCTTCGTCGCCCACAAAAGGAGAATACACATGATTCAGCAACGTTTGGTTTGCGCTACCAGAATGCATGTCGATCAAAAAATCTGTTTTGCCAATAAACTCTCTGGTTAGCAGCTCCGCAATCTGTTCTGTTGGTGTGCCATCAACGCTCCCTGGGAATTCCCGATTTAGGTTTTTCTCATCTTTAGGGTTCAACGCGATTCTATTTGCGTGAAACCCATCTAAGTTTGCCAAGTGCAACACAACCAACACACCGCTCATCTCTTTAGGATCAATGCTTTGCTGTAGTTGCTGCAACGCATACATAGATGGAAACTCATCGCCATGAATACCAGCGGTAAGCAACAATACAGGACCGTCACTTTTTCCGTTAATAACCGTCACTGGCAAAGTTATGTTGTTTTCTTTAGCAAGATATGACGTTTTCTGCCCCGTTTTTGTTGTCACCCCCATTAATTCATAGGGCG
This sequence comes from Alteromonas sp. 07-89-2, assembly GCF_013113925.1. Classification (NCBI taxonomy): domain Bacteria; kingdom Pseudomonadati; phylum Pseudomonadota; class Gammaproteobacteria; order Alteromonadales; family Alteromonadaceae; genus Alteromonas; species Alteromonas sp. 07-89-2. The sequence continues at coordinate 169,168 of NZ_VTYM01000002.1, forward strand.
CATTTGCACTAACATTGAGGCTAAACGCACAGCATAGAGAAACAACAATGGAGGCAAGAGGATTCTTCTTAAATAGCATAGCTGACAACTCATGAGAAAATAGCGCACTAGTAAGCCAGAACGTTTCAACTTAATCAATAAAGAGTATTTTAAAACACCTTTGCAAAAAAATACCCGCTATAAAGCGGGTATTCTCGATTGGTAAATTAGCTTGCTTGCGCGGGCTCCAGTTCGGGGTGCGTGTTCTCTACGTGATGCTTCTCTCGCACAGGTTTTACAAGTAAGTTAGCAATAAATGCCAATACCAATAACCCAGCCATTGCATACATAGTGGTATTGTAGAGCGTAGAGGTTGGGTCTACCGTTCCGGCTGGCGCAATTTCCAGCAAACGTGCAACCGTTACCGTTTTAGCTTCTACCAATTTTTGCAAGTCAGCCATTGGCGCACCAAACTTACTTGCAAACGCGGCAGGGTCGACTTTTGCCGCTAAATCGGCAATTGCATTCTCTACTGACATATTGCGCAAATAAGTAATAGCGAATGGCCCTAATACGCCGGCAGTAGACCATGCTGTTAGCAATCGGCCGTGAATGCCGCCTACATGTAAGGTACCAAACAAATCTGCCAAGTATGCAGGAATGGTTGCAAAGCCACCGCCATACATTGTGAAAATTATCATTGTTGCAATGTAGAACCCAATTAACGCGGTGGTGTTCCCCATTCCAGCCCAAAATGGGATAGACAAGTAAAGCAGCGTACCTATTACGAAAAAGCAGTGGTAGGTATTCTTTCTGCCAATGTAGTCAGACGTAGACGCCCAGAAGAAGCGCCCTACCATATTAAACACCGAGATCATCAATACATAGGTACCGGCAAAACCTGCGGTAACAATAGCTAAGTTTCCAAAGATCTCATTGATCATGGTCTTGGCTACGCCAATAACGCCAATACCCGCGGTAACATTGAAACATAGAACTATCCAAAGCAACCAAAATTGAGGCGTTTTAAGGGCTTGATCAATATGGACGTGATTTTTCGATACCATCCCTTTCGATGATGCTTCAGGTTTAGGCTGCCATCCTTCTGGTTTCCACCCCTCTTTCGGTACGCGATACTGGAAAGACGCAAACATCATTACAATAAAATAAGCGATACCAAGGGTAAGGAAAGTCGATGCCGCACCAGTTTCGCCCGTACCAACGACATAAACACCGGCTTCGCCACCGAACGAGGCTGCTTGATTTGCAGAGGCAATAACCACTTCTACTTTTCCTGCTGCCGTCTCTGCAAAACGACGCCCTTCTTCGGTAACCAGCGCAACCATGTTTTCTGCACCTAAGTATTCTGGCGCTCTTTGAAAGGTTTCAAGCAGTGCACTAATAAGCGGAGCGCCTATCATTGCACCTCCACCAAACCCCATAATTGCGAGGCCTGTCGCCATACCTCGTCGATCGGGAAACCACCGTATGAGTGTTGAGACCGGTGATACATAACCGAGCCCAAGCCCGAAGCCGCCGAGTACGCCGTAGCCCAAGTACAGCAGCCACAGTTGATGGGAAGAGATACCTATCGAACCAATAATAAAACCACCGCCCCACAAAAAAGCCGCAACCACGCCTACAAAACGCGGCCCTACTTTCTCTAGCCATTTACCCGCAAATGCGGCAGCTAAACCAAGGCAAACAATAGCCACTGAGAAGATCCAAACAACCGAAGATAAACTCCAATCGTTAGCAGAAGACGCAACAACGCCCAAGTCTCGAGTTAGCGGCGTGTTGAAAACTGACCACGCATAAACAGACCCGATACAAAGGTGGATTGCGATAGATGCTGGCGGAACCCGCCAGCGGTTATAACCATCTGGTGCGACAATGTTTTCTTTGCGTAAGAAAGCAAGCGCCCCCGTTCCTGAAGTTGACATACATTTTTCCCCTACATGTATTGTGCGCGTTTCTATGCCGCTTTATTACTGGGGGTGTATGGCTCCCATTATTGTATTAAATCAAAGGTATAGAAACGAAGATGTGTACGTGAGCCAGCGTCATCCTGACCTTTTGTTATACTTAAGTATAACGATACTGTCGCGCAACTTAATTTTTACTTAATGTTTACATATGGAGTAAGACTTTAGTCTTATAAAGACAGTTGCTCTACCTTTGTGGCAGAGCAACAAGCGAAATGGATACTACTATTTTGCGGGTTGTAAATCAGAACCTTCTGCGGTTTCTGCTTTTTCCACGTCACCTTCAAGCTGTGCTTTTTGCATGTTAGAGATGTTGTTAATCAATAACCAAGTAACTATGACTAGTGAAATGGATAGGACCTCAAAAACCTGCGAAACCAGATTAACATTCATTATTTCGGAGATTTCTTGTGCCCTTCTGGACATACGAAAAACGACCTGTCCAACCACACTGTTGGCGATCCAGAAAAACCACCATATGCCTAAAATAGGGCCTGCTTTTTCTAACTGCCAATTGTTAGGGTTTTGGCTGGCTTGCCAAATCTCTTTCATCGCTTGATAAGGTTTCCATAACGACACAATAGGAATGAAATAGAAACCTATCGACCAAGCAGGTGTAAACGTCATATCTTTAGCGCCTAAATAACGCGCATTTTGGTTTGACTGATAAATCCATTTAAGAATTAAGATGCCGGAAATGATAAACACCGCCAAATACGAAAAAGCAATTATCTGCTGCCTTTTGTCATTGGATTCAGCGTCTGCAACGGCCATTTCTTGATTGAAATAAACGCCATTTTGAAAATCTGTTAAAAGTTGATACTCCATTAAGTTGGAACCAATGGCTATGAGCGCTAAAGCCACCTGTACGTACAATAAATACTTTATCCACGTAGTGAGGCGACCAGGCTCCTTAAATTCTACGTTATTTTCCGACATCTCCATTTACCTCTTTCCCCTTACTACTGCGTAAGCGTTATCTTTTGTTAATTGTTATTTGTATTGAGTTAGTTACTGGTTTATTTACTGCCTAGGTGAACTAAGCTTTATTAGCTAATAGTTCCTGTAGCGCTTTCGGCAGTATCGCTTGCGCACTCTTTGTTATGCGAGCCTCATTCTTTTGCCACCAAATTCCCGAATATACGACGCCTAAACCGATCGCTGATAGCGCTACAGGGAAAAGCCAACTATCTTCAAAAACGGTAGAAGCAAGATGACCAAAATATAAACAGCATCCCAAAGCACCAAATATGACAAATACACGTCGAACCAACAGAGCACCAGCGCCAATCATGGCAAGGTTTATACAGAAATAGATAAACTTAGACAGTTCGCTGTCTGAATCTTGGCTGGTAAGGCCGCCCCAAAACGCTAAAACGCCGAAAAGATAAAGCCAAAACGCGTAATCTGCTGTGTTCCGTGCTCTTATGTCCACCCAGAACGCCAATAGCGTCATCAACGCGCCAAAGTACATCGACACAAGTGCTCGGAATTGCCACGTGTAGCTGTTCCATAAGTCCTCATGGTCAATAATGAGCATCACAGCGTCCATACTGATATACCAGAGCGTTACCGCAATCGGCATTATTAAGAACGGGTATTTATATCGCCATGCTACGATAAGTCCAGTTACTAGCGTTCCAAGTTCCATATATAACCATAGCCATTTAATGCGGTGGTGAAACTGGCGAAAAACCGTATTGTCGTCGGGCCATAGCCCTAGCCATTGCTGCGCACCGTAGATAGCAATTGGCGTTAAACAAACTACGAACGTGGCACAGATCCCTGCTGGTATTATTAAATGCTTACGCGCAAAGGAATTGGCAAGCTTTAAGCCCACGCCAGCATAAAGCATAGAGATAAATACGATGCAGGCACCACCAAATTGCTCCCAACCTAAATTCATAAATAGAGTCATGGCGCCAATTGCAATAAGGCCACCTAAGTAGTACAGAATATGCGTGAAGGTGAAAGAGGGAGTATGCTGATTTTCTTCTTGGAAGAAATTGTACAGAGCAATGCCCTGTTGCTCGGAGATGATATTGTTAGCTACTGCTTTTTGAATACTGGCTTTAGATACTTCCATGTACTTCTCTAAATAAGCTTGAAGAGCTGAAGATTATTACTTTACTTTGTTATGGGTAAAAAGCCAGCCTAATAGAAGTTACTCGCTTCCTTTCTCGATATCTAATTCCGCTCTATCGATTAGCGTAAAATAGTCTTCATCAGCGTAAAGCTTTAAAAAGATAGACATAGTGATGCTTGTCATTTCATTTGCCGCCTCTTTAAACCCAGTATTGACGTGAAGTTCAAAGCCCGTTGGCGATGCAGAACCCATGAACTCTTGAAGTTCAGTGAATTCTTTTATTGCGTCGGCACTTAACCCTAAAATGTACTCAGTTCGCACTGGCGTTTTACTCAGCCATCCTGACTCGGCCGGCAGTGTTTTTTCTGAAATAACCTCAAGATTATACTTAAAACTTCTTTCTTGCTCTGAGGAGCTAACACCCAAGGTAAGCCAGGTGCTTTCTGGTTTTATTTCGGCAGGCTTGTCTAAGTGAATCTTCGTAAGTAAATGATTGGGGTCGAGTTCAACAAATTTCTCCTCATCAAATGAGCGAAACTCAAGCACTGTTGCAATAGGTATATTGGCACAACTAACTACAAGCAAAGTTAATGAAACAACAAATAATTTTTTGATACTTAACAACAGCGGCTTCCCTTCATTGGTTATTACAAGACATGTTCTAGCAATTCTATACAGTTTTCGTCGTTTCTTTTGCAAAAGCTTTTTCAGATTTGTTCCACGTTAAGTGGCCAAAAGCGATACCCGCAATGGGAAAGATGATCATCGCAATGGCGAGTCTTCCCCAGATATTTTCGGAAGGCTCGATAAACGCCATAAATAATGACCATAATAAACCGGTAGAGACTCCCCAGCCTAAAACGCCGTAAACTAGAACGAAGCGCTGTTTTCCTTTTTCTCTTATTCTCGCCCACTTTTCTAATTTCATCGCAGATATCCTTTTTCAATACTAAGCAATCATTGCAAGACAGACAAAAACCACCACAAAGCTTATAAAACCAACAGCAACGGTCCTTCCCTCATCACGACCTGCTCTTGGATATTTTCCGAAGGTAAGCAATTTAAGCACCACATGGCCCGTGCCCTTCAAAACGAATTCCATAATAGCGTCTATGATAATCCACTTTATTACTCGAAGCATAAAGCGGCCCAGCGGTTCAAAAACTTCTTCCATAACCCTTACGCTCTTTAACCTAAAACCTGTTCTATAAAAAGCAACAACCACATTGCAAGAACGGCAACGAAGTTGATAGTAAACACCAAACCACGCAATCTAATATTGTCAGTAAATATTTGTACAAGACTATGCAGCACCCTGCCAATAGCAAATACCCACGCAAGGAAGACTTGTGAATTGCAGATTGGCTCACCTAAGGCAATTAGCAAGGCGCAAACAGCGTGAAAAAATAACGGCCACTCAAACTGATTGCTCAGATTCGCACTTACTTTAGGCTGTATATCAGCAAACGGGTTTGAACCATCTTTGTTTTTCCCTACTCCCCATACCGAAGGCGCGCGAGCTAGCGTGAGAAATACGTAGAGCAATGCACAAAGAAGAATGTGCATAAACATAAGGGTTATTAAATTAGACATCTTGGTTTAATTATCTCGTTGTTATCAAATTTCGTTAGCTATCAACGCTTGCTCGTTGGGGTAATCAACAATGAGTCTTAGGTACAGAAGCGCTGAACCTCCTAACGCGCCATCAATGCGCCTATCCATCATCGAAGACATAAATTGGTGGAAACTACTGTCTGCTCTTCTTGTGAACCAAACTGGGCCAACGGTTTTATTTCCAATTCTTACATGAGGAACACGAATCATGGGTTGATGAGAAAAATTACATGCATCCTCAATCACTAACCATTCCGGGTTAGACTTCACCCATTCATCGAATATTGAAGCGACAATGAAAGAAGTCGCAACTTGACCACCTTCTAGCCCTCCTTTTTCCATCGCCTCTGTCGATGGCCATGCCGAAGCACCTGAATCTAATAACATTGGAATCTGTCTGTCATTAACTGAGATATCGATACTTGGAAAAGCCATTGTATAACCACCATCCAGGCCTTTTTGAAATCCCAAAGGAACCGTCGAAAACTCAGTTGATGTCGGAGTTTCATCTAGCACTTCTACTTTTTTCTCAGGGTAATTAAAATCAATTACTTTTTCAGCATGCCAACGTCCGCCTAGCGTTCCGTCGCTTTTCTTAGTCGAACTAAATTCTTCGGATGGTACTACTTGTAATTTTCCAGCCCACCAATTATTCAATCCCGCCATGGGGATTGACGCTTCTGGATCAAACTGAGGCATATCAGTAACATCGATCACCCCATTTTCAGATTCTTTTTGACTTATCTCCCAACCATATTTTTCGCTGAGCTCTCGTGAGATCGCATTCCAACCACCACCAGTATCAGTAAAAAATGTCAGGGTAGTTCCGTCCGCGAGCTTTGGTTTTAGGTAAATTAAGTTATTCTTAAATTCACTGGGTAACTCTTCAGAAAGACAGATAAAAGGGATTGAAAAGATTAAAAGCGATACTAAATGCTTCTTCATTGGCCTTCCTTTGGCGTTGTTTTTTTATTTTTCCTGGGCAAAAAAGTAAATTCTTCTAGAACAACATTATGTCTTTGAACGCAATATTTAACATCAATAAAACAACCGAAGCGGTTCCTAAAGCTTTTTGCATATTAAGTAATTTGGCATTGGGTTGGCGTTTAGGCATTAAAAACTGTTTTATGTTTAGTTGCGTTACCAAAAACAGCACCGATGCAAGAAGCATTGAAATGAATAGCAATGGCTGACTGCTTTGAAGCGTGGAATAAGCGAAAAAAAGAGGAATGACAGTAAATAGCGATAATACAATTCTGGCGGGAAGTTCATACCTGACCATAAATAACATCCTTGCTTTTGTAGGCGTCGAGTTTTTAAACTCTAGCGGTTGAAACAAAACGGGGCAACGTTTTTTTAATCCCTTTAATTATCCACTCTAACATCTGAATATTTGAATACTCAAACGTCAATCAACGCAACTATCATATCTTTGAACACCTTTCGGCAGACCAAGTGCTACACCGGTGAAAGAGAAAATAAAGATAATCGATATTACAGTTAATCCGGCAAAACTAGACTCGTTTATGTTGGGGCTGACAACTATCGAAAAGGTGTTGATACAAAGCAAAAGCAAGCTTATTTTTGAATACCCTTTAAAGCCTAAAACTCCAGCGAGGATAAGCATTAAAAACGAGCCCGCAACTGCCGGAGTAAATGGCGCAGCGGCCAGTAGCAAACACAAAACCGATATAAGCACAGATAACATTAAGAAGAGTTTTTTCACGTTTTGCCCCTTTTTTTTGCCGAGCAGCTGAAGAGATAAAATAATCACTAAAAGCATAGAGTAAAAACGGCGAATTAATAAACTAAGCACATAATAAAAACCGTTCTGTTGCCACCCATTATTTTCTAACTTGTAATGATTGGCCTACACTGAAAAAGCGTTGAACCAAGCCTACCACCTACTCGTTTTCTGCTTTTCTTAGTATTTTAAAAATTCGGCTAATTGTGATTTCAGACAAGTTCCATTCGTAACCGTCAAAGTCAGTGGTATTGATAAATTGAACAACCACGGTATCGAGGTCTTTGTCATATTCTGCAAGGCTCTGGTAACCGATAACCAAGCCTCCATGCTCGAACACATAAGGGTAAAGTTCCGCTTCGCCTTCATTGAAAATAGCGCCGTTGTTTAGCGCTCGTAAGAACTTACCCACATCTTCTGCTGTCGCTAGCATACCGTAGTCGCGCGCTTTAACATCTTCCTTGTAACCAACGTAATAGCCGCTCATCACGTCGTCCATATTGACTTCGCTCAATGAAAAATAGGTGTTGTTCAATTCAAGCGGAAGTAAAATGTTTTGCTTAATGTACTCGTGGTGACTGTTCCCCAAAACCTTATCCATAATATTGCGAAGCAACAGATAGTTCGTGTTGGAATACTCATATCCATCACCGGGCTCAAAACTCGCCGGAAGATCTAGCGCAAAGTCGAGCGCTCGCTTGCCGTTTTCCGGTTCGTTTTCCCAGTAAGCAGCATTATCAGTAAAGTTAGGGATTCCTGACTTATGCTGCACCATCATTTTAAGCGTTATTTTTTCTGAATGCTCAATTCTGTCTTTGAGTTCGGGTAAATGATCAACGAGTAAATCGTCTAGGGATAGTCGCTGTTCTCGCGCCATTTTGGTGATAGCCACAGCAGTGTACAACTTACTGATACTGGCAATTTTAAATAAAGAGTCGGGGGCAGCGGGTATTTTGTTATCTCTGTCTTTCCAGCCTGCTGTGTAGAAAGCTGGAGGTTTTCCCGCCTCATCCACGTAAACAATTATGCCGTCAAAGCCATGGCTAATAGCCTCATCAACTTGTTCTTGTACTGTGTGTGGCAAAGGTAGGATCCAGGCTTTAACTAATATCCACGGAACGAAAAACAAGGAAACAATAGTACTGACTAGCAGAAGAAACCTGATGATGGTTGTTCTTCGGTTCTTCGTCATTTTACTCCGTCCTTAAAGCTCGGCCTAATATTCTGTAAAAATATGCTTGTCGGTGTCTTCATTTTGGCGTCGACGCGCGATTAGCTTTAACAACTTCGTTAGTCAAACAGCGCGAGGGAGTCTAGTTTAAAATGATAAACTGAAAAGGAATCCCCCTCTTCTTTTAGAGTGATCGTTAGTACTGCGTCGCCATTCTCATATACTGCTGGAACAGTATAGGTAACAAACGTTCCTGAGCCACCAGATGTTAGTGCTCTGGAAGTAACTGTATTGAATTGATATTCGCCAATTTCAACTAACGCCCCCATCTTTGATAGCGCCTTTATAAGCCTTTTAAGGTCATCTTCATTGATATTTTCTACTTCAGACGGAGTGAGGTAACTTTTAAAGATACCTAGCTCCCAAGAGGAGATGTCAGCAATTGCAGTATCCATGTAAGGAATTGCCGTTTTCTCGTATTCAGAAGATTTATAGCCCGACCAAACAGCAATAAGCACAAATAGACAGATAAGGATTAGAAGCGCTATTCCAAATCCTTTTAACAGCTTCTTAAACATACCGTTCCTTTAAAATGTAATAACCTACTTTCTAGCTAGAAAGCTCCCTGTTCTATCGCTGAGCTCTCAGGTAATCGTTTCGAGAAGCAATGGGAATGTTAGTTATAGGCATTAGACACCACACAATCCATACTAGCAGTACCTGAATAAGAATTATACATGTAAAATCAAACCGATAAGAAGCGTCAATGCCTGGCGCATTACCACGAAACTAAGCAACGATCGACATCTCATCCCAACGCAACTTATCAGAATGTGAAATTTACTCATGGTACTTTCGAATTACAGCAATCTTACCGTTCTCTATTTCTAATACTTCCATCATTACTTGACTGTATTCAATAGGTTGATTGTTTTGCGGGTGCACGCCCTTGGCATAATTCTTATATCTGATAGCAATAGCAGAATGATTAAATGTAAAAACATCTAACAACTCAGCACTATATTCTGTATGTGCGCCTAAATAGAATGTCATGCCCTCTCTCATTTGCTCCTTACCGTCAGGTAATCGCGTATCGTCTATCACCCATGGCAAATGTGAATGACCAACATCATCCGCGAGCAAATTTAAGTGATTTTCAAGCTCAACTTTTGTAGCGCCAGGGGCCTGAGTTGCAACCATTGTGTCGAAGTACTGTTGGGCAAGTTGCTTAAGATCTATTTTAATATCTTCAGCCGATACCGTAGCTGACACTAGAAGTGATAATGCAAGAAGTAGATTTTTTTTCACTAGAAACTCCGTTTCACTTATTTCATACATTTTATTTTTAATTAATGAGCTTTAGATGCGAAATTTTTAAACGCGCTATTCCATAGCTCGGAAAGTGCTTCAACCAATGAAAAACTTCACTCTTCACTAATGGGAACCTTACTCAAAAGCTACTGATTGTATTTTGGGCTCAACTTCCAATTTTGACTTTAGGAGGAGTACAAATTCATCAGTTTCCGATATGTGTGCTTTTCTAAGCAAGATTTCAATGAAAGACCTATGTTTATCAATTTGAATTAGCCATTTTTTCAGTTCTGATTTAGGACTATCATCCTCTTCGATAAAAACTGATGAGCCGACCAAGTATTTCTGTCCTTGAAACAAGACATTACAGTACCAACCCCAATCTTCCATAAAAGGCGCTGTTACACTGAACTCGCCATCGAATTGCTCTTTTAACCAAATAAGAAAAGATTCACCGTATATTGGATTTATCATATTTTCATGTTCTTTGGATAAATCGAACATGGCTGTTTTAAAACTAATTGCTACGTGCATTTGTGTCGTCTTTCCTGGCATGTATCAACCCATTACGGGAACATTCGCTTATCCGCGTGGCTTAACTTCAAAGTAGAACCCGTTGAAAGCAGTAGATGCGATAAAAAGTAAAACGATAATTTTTAGAACAAAACGGATATCATTTCGTTTTTTTACTAGCAGGTCACTACCCGCTTCTTCACAAGCTTTGCCAAAAATTACAGGCCAAAGCTCTCCAAACATACCACGATATAAATCCACAAATTCTGGCTCTCCCCAATGCTGCCAATGAAGTGGCGCCTCACTTTTCCATACATTAACGAAATCGGTAGCGCTTTTTAACAACGCCCAAATAGACAGGATAAAAAGACAAATGACCAGCGTTTGCAGCATGAGGATTCCTTGTAGCAGTTCCCTAAATAAGGGGGAATTGCACGTAAACTATACTTGGGAGCGTAGCGACCTGAGTCTATGTATTATTGTTTCAGAGTGCGCAAACAAGTAACTATAGTGACTTATTATCTTTCAAGTTCCAAACTTTGCCTAACATTGCTCAGTTGGGACATTTTGCGTAATCATCTTTTTATGACCGTGATAACCATCATAAAACTGCTTATGTGCCGCATAAGAAAATGTATCGTTTCTTTCTGTATATTGCCCAATCCAATCAATAAGCATTGCTAAGTTGTCATCTTGGGCTTGCTTTGTTTTGTATTTATGGGGCTCCCAAGGTCTCGCCTTTGCGTTTGAAATGCAGGATTCAATGGGTAAGTTCATAAATATAATTTCAGTAGACTGCTGTTCTACAGTTTTTAGTAAGTCTGTATAACAGCCTTCAATTACCCATTTGTCGTTGGAAGAAATAAACGTCTTTATCTCTTCTTCAGAGTCATCAATAGGCTTTCTCTCAGGAGGGCTAGTAGGTTTCCACGCTAATGTGTCTAGATCTAAATGAGCCAAACCTTGTGTTTTGCATAAGTGCTGTGCCAGCGTAGATTTTCCAGAACCAGAGTTTCCAAATATTAAAATTTTTGCCAATGTTCTATTCCTTAGACCAAATAACAGTAACTTCACCCAGCGTAGATTGTTTTATCGCATTTAACCTATTAACTGCTAAACGTAGATGATGACAAATCATAGGTAGCGTATCTTTATTAGTCGCATCTACAGAGATACCGCATCAGCTAGACGTTCCTATTACTTGTGAAATTCAGCCCATTTATTTTTTTCTCGCACAAATCCAATATCTGTCACAGCATGAGACCACTGACTTTCAAGGTTATGCACAATACCTCTCACTGTTTCAAGGCTCTCAGTATCTTCTGAACCCGTAACAATCAACACATCTCTGGATGGCACGTAGACTACTATATCTCCTTTCACCGGAAAGTTTTCTTTCGTCCATAGATCGTCATAAAGCAAAAAAGATGCTTCGTAAATTCCATCAGCTACAACCATCGAGACCGTCGACCGGTCACCCTGAATTTGTAATGACTCATTAGCATTCATCAAGTTAGCCATTGAAAGGTTTCTAAGTTCTCCCTCTTCTACTCCGAGAGCATTGATATCTTCCTTTGGCATGAATTTAATAGAAGAAGGCGTATCAATGGCATACAAAACATACAGGACGTCGTTTAATTTTTCATAATAGAAAGGTAGTTCCCCCTTGCTGCTATGATTCATTAATTTCGTTATTTGCTCCATATAGCCCCTGTCCTTGATAACGGGAAAGATATGCTCTTTTTCTATGTTGGATTTAACATCGCTACTGCTTTTGGTTAATGCATTGATGTAAGCGTTTATAATTGCGTCTAGTTCGCCTGGGCTTGAGCGGTAATTCATGTAGGCGTTATCGAGGTACGCGGTAGATGTTTCTCCGTTGCTGTAAGTCATTTCCACTTCCAAACGACCCTTTATATCTGCCCTTACGCCATCTTCTCTGATGTTCATTGCTTTAGCATAGCGCTGAGTAAACGCACTTTCATCTAAAACGATTTCAGCGAACGAACTACTAACAAAAAGCCATACAAAAGCTATGATTATTATTTTCATCGTTACTCACTTATTTCCCTATTTATCGTAAAACTTGCGACTTATTGATTTGGCCTACGCATGCATTGATTAAAGTTTTTAGTATAGCGAGAAAACAGCCTGAACAATCTTCTTGCGTTACGAAGTAAATGTATTCGCGCCCTACGAGCACACGAATAAATTAGCTTACTTTTTAATTACCAATAATATTCAGAATCCAATGGTAGTAATTTGATAATCTAGTCTGATAAGCAGTAGTACCATACAGTCCGCCTTTAAATTCAGAAATATCTCCAGTCGCAAATTGCCAACTCGATAACCCCACTAGATATGGTTCGCCATCTTGATAAATAATAGAAGCGCCTCCGCTATCTCCTGAGCCATGCATTCCTTCTAGGGGAAGCGCATTTTTAGGAGAATCAAATTTGAACGTTAGCCATTTACCATTTGCACTTTCTACGACATTTTGAAATTTGTTTGCCTGATTGAGCGACTTAGTTTCTACGTTCTCACCTGTTAACCCATTTCCAGTTGCGCCTTTACCAAAAACTGTTATGACACGCCCTTTCTCCGCAGCTTCTGAATAGACTGAAATGGGTATAATGTCTGAAACTGGACTGGATAGTTTTATTAACGCAATATCGCTGCTGGATTTCAAAACTTGCATTAGCGGAGCTAAATCACCGCTTAATTCATTGCCCCTTGGCTTTATGTAACCTGGATGAATATAAACCTTTTCTATTTCATAGTATTTAGAACCAACTTTTAAGTTGGTATTCGTATAATCGTAAAAGATACTATGTGCGACAGTAACAACCCACTGCTCTGCGATGAGAACTCCGTGGCCCTCACCCGGCATATCTACAACATATTCTGGCATTTTTTCAACACGATATTTTTCTGCAGAAACATCGTGTCTCATAACTACTGCATTACTTTCAAAACAACAGAGCGCCAAAAACACCCATATTAGCCTGCATTGGTGCAATAGGGATAAATTCAAAATTTGTTTTTCGTTAGTCAATGTTAAATATTACTGATCATTTTTACTGACCAGTCTCCCCACGCCTTTTGGGGGGCGATTTTTGATGTGTTTGTTAGGTGATTTAGTCATTTTATTGACTACCCTTGCCAAAGAACTTACCAATAGTACCCGCCAATATGCCTTTGTGTTTCTCTGGCGGTGTGCCACCCGTAGTTTCATGGGATATGCCGATAGCTACATAGCTGCACTTTTTAAAGTCCAATGTTTCGTCAGTTAAAACAGATTCGTCTAAGACGTAGGATATTCCAACGGGCAAGTTTTTGACATGAGGTTCGATTCTTGTGCCTTGCCATCTAGCCGCAACAACTACATAAGTAATATCTTTATTGCCTTCGATCCATTGAATAGGAGTTTTACACCTTCCTATCCAATAGTCAGGACGGTCACTGCCTGGAATTTCCCTTAATAACTCAAACACCAAAGGTACTTGATCATGTAGTTCCTCTGGAGCGTAATCTACGCTTGTGACGTGAAGTTCCATTTTAACCCTAACGCCGCATTCAGCGGCTCGTCCGCTGCAATGATTTGTTAGCTATAGTATCTGCAGCAAAATCTGATCGATTAAAAACTTCTCCATGTAGGATAATGTGGTGGATGTTGCTCCAAGCGTCCACGGTATTTAAAGGGTTTTGTTCTAGCAAAAGTAAATTTGCAACCTTACCAACTTCAACCGTTCCGTAATCTTCATCAATATTAAATTGTCGCGCATTGTTAATGGTCGCAGCTGAGAGTATTGCAGCTAAAGATACGCCAGCGTCTGCCATTGCTTTCATTTCAAGGAAAGTGGTTAAACCAGGTTGGTTGGAAAAACTGGGACTTCCCGGAAAATCAGAACCTAATAACAGCGGATAGTCTGCCTCGGTGAGGATTTTTAAAATTTTGTTACCTTTCCCCACCCTATCTTTCAAAAAGATTCGAGCAATAACCTCGTCGGGTAGTCCGTCAAATCCTGCGCGTAATTCTTCTTTAAACCATTGTGCTGAAGGTTGCTTATACCATTCAATTAATTCTTCGGGCGTTACCTTACTGTATTCAGAAACACCATGTGAGTTATGCAACATGAGTTCACCTAGTCCGGCAATTACCCTTTGGGTTGTCATGTACCCAGTGCTTTTGCTCATTAACTGGTTGAGCACGCCATGCATTGATTTGGACACTTCAGTTTCACGCGAAAACTCCCCCCAATTCCAGAGCCCGTGCGCAATTACATCCACCTCTGCATCAATGGCTCTTCGATACATATCCAATGCATTGGCATGCGCTACCAGAGGTAGTTTATGTTGTGATGCAGATTTTCGAATACGTTTCAGGGTATCGTCAGACAATAACGGCCAATGACTTTCATCGCCATAGCCATCTTCAAAGTATATTTTTATGCAAGATGCGCCGGATTCAGCAATACGTTTCCCAATTTGTTCAGGAGAGTTCTGTGCTGTCTCAGCAACGTCCTGTTCAACGATATAGGAAAACATGGATTTCGACAGCTCATCATTTTTCTCTACCAAAGGAAACGTTGAGCGTGAGGTAATGACTTCGCAACGATAGTAATCAGGATGTATTTCAGAAGCAGTAAATTTCTTCCATTCAAGCCCGGGGTTTGGGTCGACAACCTGTGTTATACCGTAGTACAAGAAGCTATAGGGTTGCTGTTTATAGTATTCTTCAGCAAGTGCTTCATTCTTTTGCGCCACAGGCTCCACGCCAAATCCCATGCCAGGAATAGATGAAACATGAACATGGCTATCCATTATTCCAGGAGCTAGGTATAAAGCAGTCCCGTCTATTACCTGTACATCAAATGTTTTTTCAATCTTAGATGACGATACTGTCTTTATCCGTCCATCAGAAATAAGAACATGCGCCTTTAGTAATGGCTCCTGAAGGTGCGATGATACGACGGTCACATTTTCAATCAGCACACTCTCTTTTGCAAAAGTAGGATAATGTAGAAACAGAATCGCAGTGAGCATATGTTTAAGCATAACTTTCCTTGTTGTTGTGATCTCGCTAGACACTATGACTCCCCGTATAAGTGCTAGCCCCCGCATTTTCGTGGGTTAACTTGTCAGCCACCGGAGCGCCGGCCGGAGTCCATTATTAGTTTGTTCAATACTAAATCAATTTGGAGGCTAGCATGAACAAACATAGCATGATTTTTATAGGGTTGGATACGCATAAAGAGTCTCACGAAGTTGCGTATTGTGAAGAGAAACGTGGAGCGACGCCCCTTCATTATGGCCGTATTCCCTCGTCTAAGGTCAGTGTAAAATACACAAATATGCCTGTCTTATTTAGTCTTTAGAAGCTTCCTTTATGCGTACAACTTTTCCAAAAAGTACGTTAAACCTAACGATACTAAAATAAACAACGAATTTATTAACGCACGAACAGGCCAACTTACATGGCCGTATGAGATCCCTGCCCCTTTAGAAACTACAACAATCAAACCCATTAATCCAAACCAAAGGGTGAAGAAAAAAATGGTTTTCAGCTTGACGATAGAGACCGCTAAATCGTGAAGCGCCCCGCTAACAAGAAATGTAAGAAAAGTGGCTAACGAAACAGGAAGAAAACTCGCAAGTGGACGCATGACATTGCGTGATAAATAGTAACCCCAGATCGGATTCCAATAGTGCCAAAAAACCGGAAAAGATGCGGCGCCGAAAGAGCGCGAAAGCATGTTTGTCATGGAGCCACTTGCCCCTAATGGAACCCCATTTCGCTTCTTAACATATTGTGCAAGTGAGAGTTTACTTTTCATGGTGATTCCGTATAGCCACGAATATGCCTGTCTTGTTTAGTATTTTATTTTGGAGTGTATGGTGGAAGAACTTCTCCACTTGTTAATACAACAACCCTATAAATTTTATCACTTTCAACTCCTCGCTCTGTTATATCGCTAGTCTTTGCAAGGCTAATTAAATAATACCAAACACTAGAATCAAATGAATAACCTAACCGTAATTCAAGTCCGATTAGTTGAAATGCGCCTTCAGATTTATAAAATTCCTTGGCTTTTAAAGCAGCATTTTCGATTGTAAGTTTAGGATTACCTTTACCATCCCAAGCTTTATAAAAATCAAACTGATTTCGCCACAAGGTGAAGTTGGCGGGCTTTCCTCTTGATTGAGTACCTATCAAGTAGAAATAATCCTCTCTTTGTTTACCATCACTACTCTCTTTTTGGATAACTATCAATTCATCCTTAGCATAAGCCGTTGAAGGAAGTGCAAGTAAAAACATAAAAGAGATTAGTGGTAGTAATTTATTCATTTAATTATCCTTAATTAGAGAGTTTATAAACATGCCTGTCTTTTTTAGTGCTTTGTTTAGTATTTTTTAACGGAGCTTAATCTCAAATATGATTTCGCTTTCTTTTTCTATAGAACCGTTTGGACCGAAAAGTATGCTGTAGTAACGCAAACGTTCATTTACCGCCTCTGCTATTAACACGCCTGTCAATGCAGGTTGAGGCCATATTGAATTGTGCGCGGAAATCATTTCGGACCACCTATTGGTTAACAGCTCTTTATAACCACCATTTTTCCAGTCACCTGGTATATCACTCCATTCTGCACAAGTAATTAGCACTTTTAGCGGTGCTGAAAGGCAACATAACTTTCTCATTTCGTGCTCAGCGTCGAGCGCAACATTTCCGATTCAATAAAAACCAGTGGAACATCTGTTCCATTTTTAGATTTTCGACAAAATGTATAGTCGATTTTAAAGAGTTCTTTTTTGTAGTTTAAGCCTATTTCACGACAAACTGGCTCTAAGATAGTATGCTCATATAGGCGAGTACGATTCTTCGATGTCTTCCAAGCCTCATTGAATTGAGAAACAGGTAAAGCTTCTAAATTCTTAACGAAAGAGGACCTAAACTCATCCCAAAGTAAGTGCAATGCCATTTAAACCCCTATTGTAGTTTTTAAAAGTTCGTTAACTTCTATAGGTCGATTCTTTGAAAAAGTGCGAAAGTGACTGTCTTGTTTAGTCCATGCCTGTCTTGTTTAGTGTACCATTTTTCCAGTCACCTGGTATATCACTCCATTCTGCACAAGTAATTAGCACTTTTCGCGGTGCTGAATGCCTACGCAAACATGCCTGTCTTGTTTAGTTCATCTTTTTCTGACCATGATGGGCTTTCGAAAAACTGTTTATGAGCCGCATAAGAAAATGTATCGTTTCTTTCCGAATATTGCCCAATCTAATCAATAAGCATTGCTAAGTTTTCATCTTGGGCTTGCTTAATCTAGTATTTATGGACCTCCTAAGATCTCGCCTTTGCGTTTGGTATGGAGCGCAGCTGAAAACCAGTCAGTCAACTTACGCTTGTTATGGCTTGACATGTGTTTTTATACAGCTATATTGGTACTTATCTAAGGTTTCGTAAAGGAAACACTAAATGGGTACCGAAATTACGATAAAAGAAGCTGCTAAACAACTAAATATCAGTGAGCAGCGCATCCGAACTCTATGTAGAAACAACGAATTAAGTGCACGAAAAATAGGCAGCTCGTGGGTTATAAATAGCGAAAGCTTACAATCATATGGATTAAAAACTTCTCACAAAGTGGCGGAGGATCATCCAGCCTATTATGTCAACAAAAAGCGACCTGTTGCCCTTAGCTTTTTTTCAGGTGCTATGGGTCTAGATTTAGGTATTGAGAAGGCTGGCTTTGAAATCAGGCTTGCGTGCGAAGTTGATAAATACTGCAGACAAACTATAGCTCTCAACAAACCTAACGCAGCCTTGCTATCTGACATAAACAATTATAATGCGAACGATATCCGCGAGTCAGCAGACTTATCAGAAAAAGATGATATAGACTTGATTGTCGGTGGCCCACCTTGCCAAGCATTTAGTACCGCAGGTAAAAGACAAGGCTTCAATGATGATAGGGGAAACGTATTTATAAAATATTTAGATCTTTGCCTAGATCTGAAACCAAAGTATTTTGTTATTGAAAACGTTCGGGGCTTATTGTCGTGCCCAATGGATCACAGACCACATGATAAAAGAGGTGAAGGATATCCAGACCTCAGCGAAGACGAGCTCAAAGGCGGTGCTTTAAATTTCATAATAAACCGGCTGAATAATTCAGGTTACGGGTTCTCATTCAATTTATATAACTCAGCTAACTTTGGAACACCGCAAAATAGAGAAAGAGTGATAATCGTTTGTTCTCGAGACGGAAAAAAACCTCCTTACCTAGTTCCCACCTACTCTGAGAATGGAGAACACGGATTGCCGAAATGGAAGACGTTAAAGTCATGCCTATCTAATATCCCAGAGCACGATCATTTGAACTTCCCAGAAAAAAGGCTTCAGTATTATCGGTTGCTAAAACCCGGGCAGAATTGGAGAAATTTACCAGACGATTTGCAAAAAGAAGCTATGGGAAAATCTTATTATTCTGGAGGTGGGAAGACAGGTTTTCTTCGAAGATTAGCGTGGGATAAGCCTTCTCCGACGCTTGTCACTCACCCAGCAATGCCCGCAACGGATCTGGCCCATCCTGTAGAAAATAGACCATTATCCATTCAGGAATATAAAAGGATTCAAGAATTTCCTGACAATTGGGAGCTCGCGGGCCCACTTATTCAACGGTATAAGCAGGTTGGTAACGCAGTACCTATCAGCTTGGGTTACGCCGTAGGTCGTTTAGTAAAAGGCCTGTTAAGTGGCATTGATACCATCCAATTTAAGGGCTTTAAGTACTCTCGCTACAAACGCACGTCTGATATTGAGTGGACCTCAGACTTCGAAGACCTGTTAAAGCGCCACAACGGAAACGCATTTCAGAAAGAGATGGGGTTTGGTTAACCCCAGCTTCCCTCGTTAATTCCAAGGATTTTCAGGCTCTATAGCTAGACAAGCAGGGTTGTTTTCAAGGGTGGTTTGCACAAAGCTCACAAAAGACTCTTCTGAAAGAGAAGAGGTGCCGCAAATATCATTTAAGGCGCCCCACATATACTCAACCCTACGTGCCTTTATGCGAAACCATTTTTCAATCTGTGTCCCATTTCGAACAGCACTGCTTGAGCTGTTTTCAGAATTACTCCGATTTTTAATTTGGAGAAGCCTTCCATCCTCATTCACGAAATCAACAGATTTTACAGTTTCTCCCCATGCACAATGCCAACGAAAAGGCTCCAATTCATTTGCTAAGTACTCCTCTAAAATTAGACCTAGAATATTTTCAGCAGACATACCCAGCCTGTGGGCATAATTAATTCGGTGCAAATCATCTTGAGAGAGACCACTTAACCTAGCGCCAATAATTTTTTCAATAATTGGATCGGCAACTGTGCCAGGTGGATTTGAGAATCTTCGGCTCGCCCGCCCACTTTTTCCAGCTTGGTATTTCGAAATCCATTTGCGAATAACATCGTATTCATTGTCATTTTTACCACCAATATTTCCAGGTGCCCTTTCAACATCAGAGGCAATGGCGTTGAAAACAATAGATATACCCCCATACCACTCTATGCCTAAATCCGAGGCAGCCTGATTAGCAACCCTAATTGACTCTTCTTTACCTAGGCTTTCTAACGCTTTTTTTAACTTCAATTTAACTCTCCATTCTGAAATTCTTCGGAGCCCTAAAAGCTTACCCGTCCCCAAACCGTCATGCTTTACCACACCACTTTCGGGAACCTGTCCTTGTATTAAGAAATACGATACCCCACAACCAACAGAAAAATAAAGAAAAACCGCAATACCTTTTATCACTCATATATCAAATACAACGATTCTGCATGCAAATGCTTTCAATGTATTCCACCCCACCCAAAAACAAAAAAGCCAGCATAAGCTGGCTTTCAAAACACAAAGACAAGTTCCGTCCTATCTAAAAACTACTTCCCCTGCCTAGCAGCCAGTTTCTCCAACTGCTCGTCAGTAGCAGGAAGCTGGTGCTTCTCTTTCCACTCTGAATACGGCATTTTGTATATCACTTCGCGTGCGGCTTCGTAGTCGATATCAGCGCCCTGCTCGCTTGCAGCCGCCGAATACCATTTCGCCAAGCAGTTGCGGCAGAAATCCGCCAAAATCATTAGGTCAATGTTCTGAACATCTTTATTTGCGTCTAAGTGTTCTACTAAGCGGCGGAATACCGCTGCCTCTACTTCGGTTTGCGTTTGCTTATCCATTATCTAATACCTCTAAAAAAGCGCTTTTCGTTATGGCCTAAGTGTATGGCTTAAACGTGTGGGTTAAAGAGTAAAACCCAACCCGTTACGGCTTTTAAAACCCAAAACGAAAAAAGGGAGCCAAGCTCCCTTTTTACTTATATACAGCTAACTAGGTTTAAAACCTAATCGGCATTACTCTGCGTCGTCAGACTTAGGCGCAGGCTTTTCTAGAAGCTCTTTAATGCTTAAACGTACACGGTTTTGGCGATCGATTTCCATAACCTTAACGTCAACCATTTGGCCTTCTTCTAGGTAGTCAGTTACTTTGTTCACACGCTCGTGAGCGATTTGTGAAATGTGAACAAGACCTTCTTTACCTGGAAGTACTTCTACAAACGCACCGAAGTCTACAATACGTGTAATCTTACCGTTGTAAGTCTTACCAACTTCAATTTCAGCCGTTACTTGCTCAATCTTGCTAATAGCGATGTCTGCTTTCGCACGCTCTGTCGCGAAGATTTTGATAGTGCCGTCGTCTTCAATCTCGATGTTAGTGTCAGACTCTTCAGTAATTTGACGGATCATTGCGCCGCCTTTACCGATAACGTCACGGATCTTGTCTTGATCAATCTTCATGGTGTAAATGCGTGGAGCAAATTCACTTAGCTCTTCACGGTGACCGCCAATTGCTTCGTCCATTACGTTAAGAATGTGCAAACGTGCTTCTTTTGCTTGTTTAAGCGCAATTTGCATGATTTCTTTAGTAATACCTTCAATCTTAATGTCCATTTGAAGTGCAGTAATACCTTCGGTAGTACCCGCTACTTTAAAGTCCATGTCGCCAAGGTGATCTTCGTCACCAAGGATGTCTGAAAGTACAACAAAGTTGTCGTCACTCTTAACTAGGCCCATTGCGATACCCGCAACAGACGCTTTAATTGGAACACCTGCATCCATAAGCGCTAGTGAAGTACCACATACAGACGCCATTGAAGATGAACCGTTTGATTCTGTGATTTCAGAAACCACACGTACTACGTACGGGAATTCTTCTTCACTTGGCATTACGGCTTGAATACCACGCTTCGCTAGACGACCGTGACCAATTTCACGACGCTTAGGCGAACCAATCATACCGGTTTCACCAACACAGTATGGAGGGAAGTTGTAGTGAAGCATGAAACGGCTGTCGCGCTTACCTTGAAGCTCGTCAATCATCTGTGCGTCACGCTCTGTACCAAGCGTAGCAGCTACAAGTGCCTGCGTTTCACCACGAGTAAATAGTGCAGAACCGTGAGTACGAGGAAGAATACCTGTTGCTACGTCTAGTGCACGGATCATTGCTGGGTCACGGCCGTCGATACGTGGCGCGCCAGATAGAATGCGTGAACGTACAACGTCAGACTCAAGGTCGTGAAGAAGGTCTAGTACTTCTTTCTTGTCTTGTTCTTCGTCTTCAGCAAGGATAGCTTCAAGTGCTTTTTCAGTTGCTGCAGTTACTGCGTCTTTACGCTCTAACTTGTCAGAAATCTGGTAAGCCGCAGTCATTTCTGCTTCAGCTAGTGCTTTAACTTTGTCTTTAAGCGCAGTGTTTTCTGCTTCTGGTGCCCAGTCCCACTTCTCAGTGCCAACTTCAGCAGCAAATTCGTTAACTGCGTTAACTACAGTTTGCATTTGCTCGTGACCGAACATAACCGCACCTAGCATGGTGTCTTCAGAAAGCACGCTTGCTTCTGATTCAACCATAAGTACTGCGCCTTCAGTACCCGCAACAACAAGGTCAAGCTCGCTTTCAGATTGCTCTTCTGCGCGTGTATTTAGAATGTATTCACCGTTGCTAAAACCAACACGAGCCGCACCGATTGGGCCGTTGAAAGGAATACCAGAGATAGCAAGGGCTGCTGAAGTACCAATCATAGAGATGATGTCTGTAGGGATATCTGGGTTAGCAGACATTACAGTAACAACAACTTGTACTTCGTTTTTGAAACCTTCTGGGAATAATGGGCGGATTGGACGGTCGATAAGACGTGCAATCAGTGTTTCACCTTCAGATGGACGACCTTCACGCTTGAAGAAACCACCTGGGATTTTACCCGCAGCGTACGCTTTTTCTTGGTAGTTAACAGTAAGTGGGAAGAAGTCTTGATCTGCTTTGGCTTCTTTTTTACCAACTACTGTTACCAGTACAGACGTATCGTCCATGCTCGCAAGAACCGCAGCTGTTGCCTGACGAGCAATTACACCCGTCTCTAGAGTTACAGTATGCTGTCCATACTGAAATGATTTAGTAATAGGAGTCACTATTTGTCCTTTAATTTCAATCTTTATTTTATCGCTTTTAAACGCGGCGCATAGTATAGCCATGAAGTAGCGTTAATACCATGGTCAAATGCAGCCCCGCGCGGAATTTGTCGTGTTATTTGGTCATTAACCGCTACCACCTATAGCACCATGACTATATGAAATATCTGTGAAATTTCAATTATTGACTATATTTTCATCATATTGACACAAAACAGCGTATGCTAGAACAAAAAGCGAACAAAGTAAGAACTTAAATAAACATCACGTGCGACCAATGCGCAGAAGTGATTAACCACAACAAGAACGTCTAATATTAGTGTGCTAAAGGAGATAACCATGTTGGTACTTCGACTTAATAAAGCAGGCATGCCACAAGAGTGGATAGATGTTGAACAAGCCGCAAAGCTTTACAGTCAAGATAAGGTGCTATTTGAGCTAGGTAGCGATGCTATTACGCTTAAGGGAGGCTGGAATCACGAAGGGCTGCAAAGTCAGCTTACCCTGTCTAGTATTATCGCGTGCGACGGCAAGGTAACAGATTTATCTGGCAAAGTTGCCCTTACTAATCGCTATTTGTTTAGGCGCGATAGCTACCTGTGTATGTACTGCGGCAATAAATTTACGCCAAAGCAGCTTACCCGAGACCACATCATCCCACGCTCTCGCGGCGGAAAAGACAGTTGGACGAACGTTGCCACGGCTTGTCAGCGGTGTAATCACGCGAAAGGTGCGAAAACGCCAGAAGAAGCCAACATGCCTCTACTCGCGGTTCCGTTTAGGCCAAATGTGTACGAGCGTTTTTATTTAATGAACAGGCGAATTTTGGCTGACCAAATGGCCTTTTTACAAGGCCACTTTACCAGCCACCGAGAATGGACGTGCTTGGAATAAACGCTATAGCGCACCGCTAGTAGTTGTCTGTGCTTCAGGCATTGCTTTAGCTTGGCTTTGCACTGAAGAGGAATCGCTGTGCTGTGCGTGAAGCTGGCGTTGCTCTTCTTTTTGCGCTTTGAACCACAGACTTAACCAGTCTGAGCACATTTTGTGCTCTAGCTCGTGGGCTTCGGCTGTAGGGCAAAACAAGCTTACCTTTACCACCACTTTGGCAAGTTCATTGGTTTTTATCTCAACCTCTGGGTCGATGCGAATAAACTCTTGCTCTAGATGACGTTCAATTAGGCCTTTGTAGCGCTCTGCTACATCGCGAAAATATTCACAATGTGCCTGTGCCCTGGCATGAAACGCTGGAAGCAAACTATAGGCGTTCACAGAAGGCTCGTTCACTATTTCAAATGAATGCAAACGGTAGCGACGCATAAAGTTAAGATTTCGTACGGTTTGAGTCACAAGCTGACTGTTAGGCACGTACACGTGTTTACCCGTGTAGTTAAAGCTTTCAGGGTCTACTTCTAAAAGCGCTGTCTTTGCCCAGTCCATTTCTACCACTTCACCAATGATGTTGTTCATTTGGATCCAGTCGCCTACTCTGAACGGCCTTGCGCCCAGGTAGTAAATGAACCCCATAAAGCACTGAATAAACTCGCGGGTTGCCAACACAATGGCCACCATAAAGGCAGCAATGGAGATTGCCAGTGTTTGGATTTCAGAGCTCCATACCATCATTAACACAATAATGATAAAGGCATTACCCAGCTGCTCTAGGATATTGATTTGGTTTCGGCGGTCTTCGCCACGATGAGAACTAATACGCCTGATAAGGCGCAACACACCCTTTTTGATAAAGTGCAGTACAATTAAAAGTACTAGAGATGTCAGCAGTTTATAATCATTGGCAAAACTTATAAATTGATGCCATAACTGCGCGGGGTCTATCACAATCTCCATGTAAGCTCCGTCTGTACTCCGAGGGTAAATATTTGAATAGGCAAAAAAAAGCGCCGACGAATGTCAGCGCTTTTAATTATGAAGCATGTAAACTCGTGGCACAATGCCGACCAGTTAAAACATCTTTTTATTAGTCGCGAATTTGGCCTTCGCCATTCACTAAATATTTCTCTGAAGTCAGTGACTCCAAGCCCATCGGGCCATAAGCATGTAGCTTAGTGGTTGCAATACCAATTTCTGCACCTAAGCCAAGTTGACTGCCGTCAGAAAAACGTGAAGAGGCATTAACCATTACTACACTTGCATCAACTGCGCGTTGGAATAACTTGCCTTTTTCAGCATCTTCCGTGCAAATCACTTCAGTGTGGTTACTGCCAAATTGCGCAATGTGGTCAACCGCTGCTTCGAAATCGTCAACTACACGGATAGCGATTTCCAGACCAAGATACTCTTCACCATACGCGTCTTCAGAAATAACATCAGCACCATCAAAGTATTGGCTGCCTTTTTCGTTTACGTGAACCTTAACACCCTTTTCTTTGAATGCGTCGGCCACTTTAGGCAGAAAATCGCCCGCAACGGCTTGGTGTACAACTAAGCCTTCTAAGGCATTACACACGCCAGTACGCTGAGTTTTACCATTTAAAAGTAGCGCCATGGCTTTATCTAAATTGGCATCCTTGTCTACATAAAGGTGACACACACCTTTAAAGTGCTGGATTACCGGCACTTTAGCGTTGTCAGTCACGTAGTTGATTAGACCTTCACCACCACGTGGAATAATTACGTCAATGTAATCACGCTGCTCCATTAGCTCTTGCATTAATGCACGATCTGGATTCGGAACTACCGTTACCAGCGCTTTTGGTAAATTGTGCTTCTCCAGCACGTCTTGCATAAGTTCAGCAATGGCTAAACTCGTATCTAGTGCCTCTTTACCACCACGTAATATTACTGCGTTACCCGACTTAAAGCACAGCGCGCCTGCGTCGGCAGTAACATTAGGTCGTGCTTCATATATCATGCACACAACACCAAGCGGTATACGCATTTTCTTAATCTCAATACCGTTTGGACGTGTACCGATAACGCGCTCTTTACCCACAGGGTCGTCTAGTTCAACAATAACTTCGATGCCTTCAGCCATGGCTTCAATACGCTCATCGTTTAGGATTAAGCGGTCAACCATCGCTGCGTCTAAGTTATTCTCTTTGGCGCGCGCGACTTCCTTTTCGTTTACTTCAATAATTTTGCTTTTGTTTGCACGAATTGCCGCGGCCATATCAGTTAACACCGCGTTCTTCTGGCTTTCACTTAAAATAGCCAGTGTACGTGCAGCTTTTTTTGCCTGTTGTGCTAACTCTGTAATAATGCTCATTCTTTCTCCAGATTTGCTATGTGCTGATCAGAAATAATTGGCCCAGTCTTTTCCTCAAACTCATGGGCGAATTCTTCGTTTTCCTGATTCGCAATGAAATTCAATAAACAGCTACTGTAATTCGACTTTGCTTTTACCAGTTTAGTACCGTCTTCTTTACGTACTAAAATGGTGTCGCCTACCGAGAACTCACCTTTCACGTCAATAATTTCGCTACTTGTCAGTTGCTCTGCGTCGCCAGCTAAAGAGGCGTCAAAGTCCCCTTCTACTATCACCTCGCCCTGCGCGTTTGACGTATGGCGCATCCAATGCACATTCTCTTGCATTGGCTTGGCGTGAGGTTTGAAATGCGTGCCTGGGTTTTCACCTGCTAGCAGCATATTAAACGACAGTTCAGTAAAGCCGTTAATAATATATGTATCTATACCATGCGAAACGGCTTTTTCGGCCGCTTCAATTTTAGTGCGCATACCACCGGTGCCTACACCGCCTTTTACCGCACCGCCAGCCATGTCATAAATGCTTTGATCAATGGTATTAACTGATTTAAGCAATTGTGCGTCGTCGTGTTCATGCGGGTTTTTATCGTACAACCCATCAATGTCTGAACAGATGATAAGTGCATCTGCTTCAGCTGCCGACGCCACCATGGCCGATAAATTATCGTTATCACCTACTTTCAATTTGTCAGTGGTAACGGTGTCGTTTTCATTAACGATAGGCAGGATATTGTTGTCCAATAAACTGAATATCGTTTCACGGATACTTACGTAACGCTCTCTGTCTCGCAAATCAGCATGCGTTAAAAGCATCTGAGCAGACGGAAAATCAAACAGTCTGTCCCACGTGGCAATCATTTCGGTTTGACCCGCTGCTGCCATTGCTTTTTTAACTGCAATATCTGACTTTTCTTGCTCTGGAAACAGGTGCGCGCCCGCTGCGACAGAACCAGAAGACACGAGTACAACTTGTGTACCGTTGGCTCTGCATCGCACGATAAATTGCGCAATGCTCAAAAGGTAATGACTGCTACAACCTTGTTGGTTGGGCGATATCAATGCACTACCCACTTTGATGACTACGCGTTTCCAATTTGGATGACTCATAATAAACTTTTTAACCTTAAGATTGTTGATTTGCTAATTCTTCACTGGCTTGCGCAAATGTTGCTTGTACGTTTGACGATGGGTTTTCGCTAAAGCGACTTACCACATAAAGCGTTAACGTACTTACCGCAAACCCTGGAATAATTTCATAAATAACGCTGCTTAACGTTTTACCGTCAGCTAAAACGGGCGCATAAATCCAGAACAGTACGGTTACCGCACCGCTGATCATGCCCGCCATTGCCGCTTTCGCTGTTAGGTCCTTTTTATACAGACAAAACAGTACTAACGGACCAAATGCTGCACCAAAACCTGCCCAAGCATTACTTACTAAAGATAAAATTGTGTTCGACGCATCCATGGCTAGTAACAATGCAACCACAGCTACACCTGCTACACCATAACGGCCAATTGTTACCGTTTGCTTTTCACTCAGCGCCTTGGTTGAAGACTTTTTATTTACCATTACGCGGTAAATGTCTTCGGTTAACGAACTTGCGCTAACCAGCAGTTGCGACGAAATTGTACTCATAATAGCGGCTAAAATAGCGGCCATTAAAAATCCACTAATAAGTGGGTGGAATAGCAATTGCGAGAAAATAATAAATATCGTCTCTGGGTCATCGACAGCCAGGCCAAACTGATTGGCATAGGCAATGCCTACAAATCCTGTTGCCAAAGCACCAATGATGGTCACTAACATCCACGACATACCAATATTTCGCGCTGCGCCAATGGCGTTAACAGAACGAATTGCCATAAAGCGAACAATAATGTGCGGCTGTCCAAAGTAACCTAAGCCCCAACCTAAACTCGATAGCAACCCTACAATCGTTAGCGTTTCTAACGATTCAGAAAAATTGGGTACCGATTGATAAGCGGCGCTTGTCATTTTCGACACGCTATCGAACTCGGTAAAAGCGACAATTGGAACCAGTACCAGCGCCACGAACATAATGCACCCTTGTACAAAATCCGTAAGGCTTACTGCCAAGAAACCACCAAGTAGCGTATAAGACACCACTACACCCAGCGTAATAAATAGGCCTAGCTGATAGTCGACTGAAAACGCGCTTTCAAACAACTTACCACCTGCAACTAACCCGGCAGAGGTGTATAGCGTGAAAAACAATACGATGATCACCGCTGAAACAATGCGCAAACTTGAGTTCGGCGTGTTGAACCGCTTGGCAAAAAACTCAGGCACAGTCAGCGAGTCGTTCGCTACTTCGGTATAAACGCGAAGTTTTGGTGCTACTAGTAAATAATTGGCCAACGCACCTGCAACCAACCCTATTGCAATATAAACCGCATCGAAACCGGTTAAGTACATTGCACCTGGTAAGCCCATTAGCATCCAGCCAGACATGTCAGACGCACCCGCAGACAGTGCGGTTACTTGAGGGCTAACTTGTCGCCCTCCCAAAATATAACCAGAAATATCACTGGTAGATTGTCGGTAAGCAAACAACCCTATCCCTAACATCGCTATAAAATACACCGCTAGTGATAGGTAACTTTCCATTGGCATAACGTTCGTTATTTCCTCTATTGCTCTTCGAAAACTCGTAAATGAAAACGCCATTTAACCTTTGCTAATTCAAATTCAAAAGCAAATAATTAAATCGAACAATAATCATTAGAGCTCTAACAATATAAGGATCTGACAGAAAATTTCAAGTGCAATTTTTAAACAACATCGTTTAACAGGCACTTATGTTTAAATTAGCACCAACCATGTTTCACAGCATATTACGCTAATAAAATCCAAAATTACCATTATTATTCATCAACTTAAAAACACTAAGTCATTTATGAAACAATTTAACTTTAGCTGCAAAGGCGCGGAAAACAGCAACTTTACTATCAGCTAAAACATTTTCATTAAAAATACTTTGTTACGCGCACTCAGACGAAATAACATCCAAAAGAAGCTTTTCTACAGGCAGTAAATGGGTAAGTTGCGTACAATCTTCACTATGTAGCGAGCGAACCCGATTAATTAGCTTCTCACACGCCTTTTCGTCATTTTTCACAGTAAATAGTTTCGGATGAATATAATATTTCCTGCAAACGGTGGGAGTATTGCCAAGTTCTGCTGCAACACACTTACTTAACGTACTCTCCCATTTCTTGGTTCTGGAGTTTGCTATCTGTTCATACACACTGGGCAGGTTTGTTAGTGCAAATCGACTTGATGCCCACGTTCGAAAGTCTTTACAACTGAACTGTTCACTTAGTTCGTTGTGGATGAACGCATTAACGTCTTCGCTCGTTACGTCGTGCCATTGTTTATTCTCATCTTGATAACGAAATAAACAGTAACCTTGTTGTTGCGCACAGTCACAAACTAATGAAGCAAGCTCAGGGTCGTTTACTTTTAGTGTTCTTGGTTTGCCGTGCTTACCAATGTAAGCAAGTTCAACACTATCGTCACACTGCGCTTGTACATGCTTGCGCCGCAATGTAGTTAACCCATATGTGTTATTTTCCTTGCTATATTGAGCGTTGCCAACTCTAGCACCTGTGT
The DNA here is from genome assembly GCF_013113925.1 of Alteromonas sp. 07-89-2. NCBI lineage: Bacteria > Pseudomonadati > Pseudomonadota > Gammaproteobacteria > Alteromonadales > Alteromonadaceae > Alteromonas > Alteromonas sp. 07-89-2. The sequence continues at coordinate 198,950 of NZ_VTYM01000002.1, forward strand.
AATCGAGCAACAGGCACACCAGCGCGCAAGCTCTTTCTTGCGTCCATGTTGGCTGTGAAATTAATGAAAGACAGTGCTCACGGAACTCAGGAAGTGCATTACCAAAGGCAACCAAACGCTCAAATTTTTCTACTTGCTGCTGCTCGTGCCATTTGCTGTGATAGATATATTGTTTACGTCCTTTTTCGTCATAGCCGACGGCTTGAACGCTGGCTTTACTGTCACGGCTTATAAAGGTGTTGCGCCAATTTGGAGGAATGACAAGCTTTTTGATACGCTTTAGCACGCGCTCTCCTGTGACTTTTTTTCCACTTGCATAGCGATAGTAAAACCGTTTATCACCGCAAGCGATGCGCCTTATTGATAGATGGCTATCATCAGAGTAGACGTTGCAATAGCCCTTAATCCGTTTCATTTATAGATACTCCTGTCCTTACCAGCTAAGAAGACCGACTGTTAAGGTGCTGCTACGGCCGCAGATGCTCGCTGTGCTTTCTTAGTCAGATTGCAAACAACGGTACCAAATCTCAATTTATAAATAGAATCTACAGAAGAACGTACAGAAATGATCACTACACGCAATTAACCTTGCCGCAAGCCGACGCTTCCACGGCAAGACAGTGATTTTAAAGGCCATAACGAATTTTCACGCTATGTGTAAAATTATCACAGTACCGGTTGTTTGGTCCGGCAGTGACGCTTGCTAAAACTCAGCATATCGCTTCGAAATCCTTCTTTATTTCGCCTTAAAGCTTACTAAATCATATTTAACACTCCTAAAATAACAATTAAAAACAATAACATAAAAACGCACCTTCTCTTTTTTCTACTAAAGTATAAACCGCTACTTTTCTTCGTCGGAATGCAACTTGAATAAGTATGAACAATAGTTGTCGAGTTACTTATGCACTTAGGTGAAGCCGAACAGCAATACCCTTTGAAGTGCAAGTTAAGTGGATTGATTTAGAGAGTCCAAGTAAGAAGTCGAGGATTTAAAGATGAATGTTCAAAGTTCGAAAAACGTAGAGTCAAAAAGCGAAAACAGTAATGAACATGAGAATTTGAGAGCCCATGTTGTATCAACCGGTGATTTGCAAGTCGCGGCTGTATTTCCGTCAAAACTTAAAGTGCAGGAAGTACTTGAGATAGTTCAAGACCAAACATCTGTTGAGGTATCTCAAGTAGAAATTATCGAAGCTGGCGACCCTAAAATGAGTGAAAAACTTGAACGTAACAGCGCATCCATTGGCAAAAGCATGTGGTCGTCCCACCTGTTGCTTGGTTCAATGGGTCTGATTGCAGGTTTAGTGGCGGCATTTTTGTTAACGCAGTTTGGCCCAGCGCTTACTCAACAAAATCCTTTGTTTACCTACATAGCACTAATTAGCCCAGGCATATTCATTGGATTATTCATAGCGGGTTTAATCGGTTTACGTCCAGACAGAAATGAGGTTATACAAACCGTAAGACACGCGGTTAGATATGGTAAAGTTGCGCTGGTAATTAACCTTAAAAAGTCACAGTCTGCTTCTAAAGTCTCGCAATTACTGAAGCAGCACACCGACAAAGTGGTCGAATCTATTCGGTAGCAAAACTAGCAACATAATATGGAACGCTGCTTCAAAGCAGAATGTGATACAGTAATCATAGCGGAGTTATCAATCTAGCTGTTCCAGTATTTTCGAAGGGCAATATAACGAACTCCACGTTTATTGCCCTTCGTCGTTTGGTCGGCGTTATTCTGAAAGAGAGATTAGGCACCAATTGTATGGATTTAATATTTTTTGATTTAGATGGCACTTTATTAAATAAGTCTTCTGAAATCTCCTCGTTTACTAAAGAGACGTTGGGCTTGCTTGGTGAGAGAGACATTGCATTCACCGTAGCAACGGGTCGTACCATGCATTCAGCGCAATTTGTGCTACAAGGTCAGTCTTTTGTACTCCCTCACATTTATAATAATGGGGTGGCAATTTGGGATCCTGCCGGAAACGCGCTAACACTAGAAAATTTGCTCGCACCCAGTGAAGTAAATCTTATTATCGAGCACGCCGTAAATAATAATATTACGCCTTTCATTAACACAGTGAATATGGATAGCCCAGATCACGAGCACGTGATTTACCATTCGTCGCCGAAGCATCAGGTGGAACACGATTTAATTGAAAAGTATTTTTCGCGCACTAAAGCGCGACTAGCGTCTATAGAGTCGCTACCTGCTAATGCACATATAACAAACATCAGTATGATCGGAGATGCACCACTAGTCTATGACATGTATAAGCAGCTTAACATGCACGAAGGACTGATAGCGTACTCTGGGCCAGCTATCGAAGGGGATGAGTACCGTTGGATGGATGTACACCACAATCTTGCGAATAAAGGTAGTGCGGTAGCGCTTCTGCGCCAACAGTTGAATGCAAGCAACGTTATTGTGTTTGGCGACAGTGATAATGATTTAAGTATGTTTAAGCTAGCAGACGAGGCTTATGCACCTTCTAACGCTAAACCTTATATCAAAGACGCCGCCACTTCCGTCATTGGGCATCACGATGAAGATGGAATCGCCCGCTTTCTACGAGAGCGATTCTCACTTTAGAAGATGCTGATTAAAAAGCATGTGAAAATGGTAGCCTTCAAACTATATGAATTAGGCTAGTTAATTAAGGCTACCACTTTATAGGCTCTCTATCTTTTAAGAATTGGCCATGGGGGCCGCCCTCTTCCATGGTTGCTAACCAAATAGCCGTATCTGCACCTTCCTCGGGCGTTTTGGGCGCATCACTCCCCCCCATTCTGGTATGCACCCAACCCGGGGTCATGCTATTAACGGTTACATCAAGAGACTTACCGTCAGCAGCTTCATCAACTACCGCTGCCATCTTAACCGTAAGCGCATTAATAGCAGCCTTTGTTATCGCATAGCACATTGGCCCTTTCAGCCCCTCGGCGAAGCTACCGTAACTAGAGCTTACATTGATAATACGTCCAAAACCTCGCTCAATCATTTGCGGTAACGTTTGCTGGATAAGTGTAAGCGGGGCGTTCACATTAATTTGCATCGATTTAGCCAACGTCTCAGAATTTACATCCTTCCATGGCGTGTCGTCTAAGATACCTGCATTGTTTATGAGGATATCAATAGGGCCATACACGGCCTCAGCTCGAACAAACGCATCGACGATGGCTGTTTCGTTATCAAGAGGCATCTCAATAATATGCAAATCCCCTCCCACAATATCTTTCTTGGCTTCAAGGCCGGCTTCTTCGTCTCGACACCCCATTAGCACTTTGTAGCCTTTAGACAGCATTCCTTTTACTATTTCTAGACCTATACCTCTGTTTCCACCTGTAACTAATACGTTTTTCGTCATTGCCAATACACTCCTTGCATTTACGCTTGGGCTTGTTTTGCCTCAAAACGATTGGATAAATAAAAACACAGCGGGAAGATTACACTCCACACTAGAGCGATAAAAATATAAGAAAGCACTACGCTTGCGCCCAATTCAACCGCGCCGAATTTGGCGCCGGCGATATAACTGAGCGGCGCGAAGATAGCTCCAGCAACCGCCGCAACGGCCATTCGACCATTAAAGGCGGTTAAACTGTGATAGACCGTACCTGCAAAGGCTGCCCATAGAAGACTTAGCCAAATTGGAATTGGCCAGAAGCTGACCAGCGTTTCAGTCTCGTTAAAAATGAACAGCCCGCTTAGGGTTAAAAGTGCATCAACCACCGTGCCCAGTAAAAATACCGTGCCCATTAGCTTTATATCTGCCACTCGCTTGGGCGAAATGGCTATCCATAGAAGGATTAACCCTAACACTGGAATTACTGCTTTATTCTGGAACAAGATGACCAGCCACCAAATTCCTTGGAACCATACAAAGTTCGCAACCTTTAGTACTGCACTATTCTTCATTTGAAACGCTCATATTTTCAATACCAAAACATACGTTTACCGGTACGTGATAGTTCAACCCTATTGCGACAAAAGTAAACGAAAACGCTCCAGTGTAAGTATAGATGCATAGACTGTTTGCTCTTTCCAATTACAAAGGATGTGTTAATCGTGAAAATGGTGAAGTATTACGTACTTGGTGCATTAGTGGCGTTAGCACTAACGCTGACCGTGCCAGTGATATTATTGAAAGTGTTATTTGGTTGGATTGCATTTTCCCTTATTGCCGTAAGCAGCGCCTATTTGCTCAACTATCCAAGCCTGTTTCGCAAACGTGAGGATGGCTCAATACCATTCTACATACGCTGGATTTTTGTACCTTTTTTACTGGGCTCTTGGCTTTACAATGAATACGCACGCAGAACGGATAAAGTCCCTCCCCTACAAAAAATTGAGCCGCACTTATTCCTTGCGTGCCGCATGTCGGGAAAACACGTTAGCCTTTTAAACGAAAACAACATTGATGCCATTCTTGACGTAACCGCTGAATTTGACGGACTGGATTGGACGGCATATCAAGAAGATTACCGCTATTTAAACGTACCGGTACTCGACCATACCAGCCCCACTCCTGAACAACTTGTTTTAGCAATAAATTGGTTGAACCAGCAAATTTCTGAAAAGAAAAATGTTGTTGTGCATTGTGCGCTTGGACGAGGTCGCTCTGTTCTGGTGGTTGCAGCCTATTTACTGGCCAAAAAACCTACGTTGAGTGTAGATGATGCATTGCGTGAAATTAACCAGATACGCCAAACAGCAAGGCTCAACAAACGTCAATTAGCATCGCTGCAGCAGATCAGAGATGGTGGCCTACTTTCACTACAAAAGAATCTAACCCTTATCGTTAATCCAGTTGCTGGTGGCGGTAAATGGGAGCAATACCGAGATGACGTTCTTTCTCGATTAAATGAAAAATTCAAAGTGACCGTGAAAGAAACCACACCTGAAGTAGACGGTAAGGCACTAGCAGAGAAAGCAAAACAAGACGGCGCCCACATTATTGTCGCATGCGGCGGCGATGGAACGTTAACTGAAGTCGCCTCGGCTTTGGTCAACACCGACGTTACCATGGGGATTATCCCCTTTGGTACAGCAAACGCACTAAGCCAAGTGTTGCATGGCTACATTAGTAAAGTCATGCCTATTAGTACAGCATGCGACATCATTATAGAGGGCAACACCTTAGCCATAGATACCGCGACCTGTAACGACCACGTTATGCTTTTGGTGGCAGCAGTTGGCTTCGAAGAAAAAATGATTTCGGCCGCTGATCGCGAAGAAAAGAATGTAGGCGGCCAGTTTGCCTACCTAAAAGGGCTATGGAACGCGATTTCAAATAATGAAAACATGACGTTTAAAGTAGCAAAAGACAACCAGCCAGCTGAAACCTTAGAAACGCCGAGCTTTGTTATTGCAAACGCAGCCCCAATGACCACAGCACTTGCTCAGGGCGCAGAGCCGCCCGACATCACCGATGGAAAGCTTGATTTGACCTGGCTATTACCTCAGCCCAGCTCTGATAAACAATTCGCATCGTTAGCAGAGCTAGTGCTAAGTCCAGCTGAAGCAAAGAAGCAATCTGAATCAATACGGCACGAACGCGCATCAAGCATAACGTTAACATTTGATAAGCCCACGGCGTATGCTGTCGACGGCGAGATCTACGAAGGCGAAAAGCTTGAGATAAAAACATGCCCTCGAAGCCTTAACGTTCTCACTAATTTTGAAGAAAAGGATTAAGCAGTACATGACTCAGAAAAGTAACTTTGAAGAAATCTATACCTTTCTTAATGAGAAATTTGCTAACGAAACGGAATACCTACAGGCGGTACACGAAGTATTAGAAGATATTGTTCCTATTTACAATGCAAACAAAGACTACAAAGCGTTCGATATTATAAGACGCATTTGCATGCCTGAACGCATTATTTATTTTACCGTGTCGTGGATGAACAGTGATGGCGATATTGAAGTCAATCAAGGTTGGCGTGTACAGCACAATTCAGCCATGGGTCCTTACAAAGGTGGCTTGCGCTTTCATCCTACCGTCAACTTATCGGTGCTTAAGTTTCTTGCTTTCGAACAGTGTTTCAAGAATGCCCTGACCGGCTTACCCATGGGCGGAGGTAAAGGCGGGTCAGACTTTAACCCCAAAGGGCGTACTGATCGCGACATTATGTTGTTTTGCCAAGCCTTCATGCGTGAATTACAGCGACATATTGGCGCAAATACCGATGTACCTGCAGGTGACATAAACGTTGGCGCAAGAGAAATAGGATACCTTTATGGCGAGTATCGCAGACTAAACAATAAGTTCGAAGGCGTATTAACAGGTAAAGGCTTAGAATTTGGTGGTAGCTATGTACGTACTGAAGCTACAGGCTTTGGCTTAATTTACTTTTTAGAAGCGGTATGTCGACATCAAGGTACTCCAATTGAAGGCAAAACCATTGCAGTGTCTGGAGCCGGTAACGTAGCGTTACATGCTGCACTTAAAGCGGTAGAGAAAGGCGGAAAAGTGATTTCGCTGTCTAATAGCCGAGGGCTTTTACATAATGAGAATGGGTTAACTGATACCGCGCTTAAGTGGGCAATCGACAACCATGCAAACCGCAACAATATCCTTGCTGACATGGCAGATGAAAACATGGGCAAGTGGATAGCTGATAAAAAGCCTTGGCATTTAAAATGCGACATAGCACTGCCTTGCGCTACGCAAAACGAACTACTTGAAGAAGATGCAAAATCACTGCTAGATAATGGCTGTCAAATGGTATTAGAAGGTGCGAATATGCCGTGCACAAACGAAGCTCAGGCTTTGTTTTTAGACGCCCAAATTGCATACGTACCAGGCAAAGCATCTAACGCTGGCGGCGTTGCGCTATCAGGCTTAGAAATGAGCCAGAACGCCATGTTCAATCAACGTAACGCAAGCGCACTCGATGAACAGCTCTATTCAATTATGGAAAGCATTCATCAGCGCTGTGTTGATGAGGGTAAATCTGAAGGCGATGCTGGAAGCAGCTACGTTGATTATATGAAAGGCGCCAATGTAGCAGCATTTCGTAGACTCGCTGACGCCATGGTCGCACAAGGCGTGTAGCACATATCCCATCTCCCTCTTTCGGTAAATTCACGGACTCACTGCCGTGAATTTATCGGAAACTGACTTGTAAAATTTGCGTTGTCCCCTTCCCCAATTCAATGACTCTGTGTCACTTCATTTGAAATTTCTTTTAAAAATCAGCGCGTAACAGATATCTCACTAATGGAATAAAAATAGCATTACCACAGGTGTGATTCATTTTTTAGGTATTTATAAGGAACTACCCATGAAAATTTTTGAAGCTTTGCGTCAAGACCATGAAAAGCAACGTTTACTGCTTAAAATTCTAGCTGAAACAAGCGGAAACACTGCTGCGCGCCGTGAATATTATCAAGAGCTTAAGACACAACTTGAAAGTCATGCCATCGCTGAAGAGCGCCATTTCTATTCTCATCTTCTGGAGAAAGATGCCACTGTAGATTTAACACGTCACGGCATTGCAGAGCATCACGAAATTGATGAGCTACTCGCAAAGCTCGATGATACGGATATGAGTTCACCAGCTTGGTTGCGTCATTTGAAAACACTTCAGGAAAAGGTAGAACATCACCTTGCCGACGAAGAACAGGAATTCTTCCAAGTTGCAGGCAATGTGCTTAATGACCGCCAAAAAACAAAACTTGCAGATGAATATCAAAAAGAGATGAAGCAAGAGTTAGACGACGAAAAGCTCACCGCCTAACATGGGATATGTCACGTTGCCGAAATCGTCCTATTCGACAAACGTCATCACGTAAAAAGCCAGCTATTAAAGCTGGCTTTTGTTTATTTCATATTTGGTTGCTGTACTCGCATTGCATAGCCGCAAATACAGCGTTTTTCACCACCTACTTTTTAGCGATGATGTAAACAGCGTGAATAACACCTGGGAAATAGCCAAGAATAGTTAAAAGGATATTAATCCAAAAGTGAGCACCGATACCCACTTGTAAAAATACGCCCAGCGGTGGAAGTAAAATCGATAAAAGTATACGAATGATGTCCATAATAAATTCCTTGTTTTTGAAGTAATTTCACAACTCAGTGGGCAAAATACTCACACTTTGGCGAAGAAATCAGGCCCGCAGAGCGTTTTACACGCTTCATTATTAGTTTTGCATTTACGATGCCATGTCGCCAAATACTGCGATAAAGGCATGGTGATTACTGTAAAACAATAAATTTAATTTGAAAAAATAGCTATTCACCGAAAGGCGTATTTTGAAGCCAGTCTTCAAGGTCTGAACGGCTAAGTGGGCGACTAATGTAATAACCTTGAACGATATCACAGCCCCAGTCCTTTAAGATTTCAAGCGACGCTACGTCTTCAACACCCTCAGCCACAACCTTTAAATTAAACACATTCGCCAAACTCAGCACGGTATGAACAATTTGCTGGTCGTTTTCATCACTCGCCAGCGACAGAATAAAACTCTTATCAATTTTAATCGTTTTTACGGGCAAGTTCTTTAAATAGGCTAACGACGAATAGCCTGTACCAAAGTCGTCGATGGCGAAATGAAAGCCCCGCGCCGTTAGTTCATTAAGGTTCTCAATAGCAAGCGAGGCGTCAGCAACTAAATCGCTTTCTGTTATTTCAAGTTCCAGAGCTTCAGGTGACAGGCCTTCCTGAGTTAAAAGCGACACCAGCTTCCCTAGAAGTACCTTATTTTGAATATCCTGAGTAGATAAGTTCATCGCAACGGTGAACCCATACCCCATGCCTCTAAAATAAGCTAAGTCTGAAATGGTTTGCTTCATTACCCAAGTCGTAACTTGCTCAATTAACCCTGCTTGCTCAGCAATGGTAATAAACTCATCAGGTGGAACAAAGCCCAGAACACTATTATTCCAGCGAATAAGCGCTTCCATGCTGCATACTTTCATAGTCTGCAGATCTATTTTTGGCTGGTAAACCATAGACAGTTCGTTTTGCTGGCTAGCCAGTGCACGTTTTAGTTCAGTGGTAATTGATAGTCTGCGATTGTATTTATCTTCTAGTTCTGTCCTATAGCGAACGCACCAGCTGTCGCTGTGTATCGCTTCATCAGTAACAATATTCATTTTTCTGAATAATTCTTCTGATGTTGTTGCATCTTGCGGGCACTGGATAACCGCCATGGCGACTTTTACTGGAATTGCAATCAGGTTACTTTCCACTGGTTGCTCTAATATGTGCTTGAGCGTTTCGAGCTGGTCATCATTAAGTGAATCTTGCGTAATATATAAAATCTCACCGCCAGCTAATCTTGCGGATGTACCAGGCCAACGCTGAAGCCTCTCGGCCAATGCTTTCAGTGTATTATCGCCGTTAGAGTAACCGTAGAGGTCGTTAATGGTTCGAAATCCGATTACGGTAATGGCAACAACCTGTAACTCTCTTTCTTCTTGAAGTTCTGACTCAAAGAAGCCTTCAACATAGTTCCGATTGAAAAGCCCGGTAAGCACGTCGTGCTCTGCTTGATAACGAATATGATTTTCACGGCTTTTAATACTTGCTTGCATGCTGTCGACTGCGTTGGCAAGTTCGGTAATCTCTTTGAGGTTCGACGGTGCGTCAAGGGTTGCGCCATAGCTTCCTGACGCGACCTTATTCACTGCTTTTACCAAGGTAGACACTGGTCGACTCACGTTTCTGGCAAGCAGCAGAGAAAGACCCAGAGCAATGAATATTGCGACTAAGCAAAATGCCAGAATCGTCAATTGAATACGTGTGAAAGCACTAAATGAAGACGTTGTATCTACAGCTAGAGTTATCTTAACCGGCAAATTGCCATCAGAGGCGATATTCACCTCACGGGCAAAGTAAGTAAGCTCGTCTTTAAAGGTTACATCTATCCACGAGGGGTCGTGTTCTGACGCGAGGATCCGTTGCGCATCATTTTCTTTTAAGGTAGTCGTAAGAACGTCATTGGTATCAGTTCTTGAGATAATAATTTCAGCGTCTACGAGCGCTTTTAGCTCTTCTAATAATCTGCTATCAAACTCAACGCCTATTAGCATGTAATATCTAAGCGTAGGTATTTCTACGCGAATTAGATTTAACTGTACTAATTTATTATCGACTACGAAAAAACCGCTGTCTTTCCCTTTAGCAACCAATGCAAGGCTACTTTCCACATTTTGACCGACTTCGAATAGGTCTGTACGCGTTACAACTACTTGATGGTCTAGACTTACCAGAGCGATGATATCGGTGTTTAGTCGCTGCGCGTAACTGGTAAACGCCGCTTCAATAGAAGGTATATTCTCTGTGCCAACCGCACGCCTGAAATCAAATGAGCGAGACAGTACTTTTGAAACGTTGCGTATGACAGCTTGACGATCCGCAACCACTTTATCGAATACTTTCTCTGCTAAAACAATATTGTGGTCAATGTTTTGAACAACGAGAGTATTGGCTGAGCGCCACACTGCTCCAATTATCAGAAGTGATGCTATCACAATCCCTATGAATAGGGTTTGGAACAAACTCTGACTAAGTGTTTTTTGCACTATAGTGCCTCGTAAAAATTGTTTTGTTTATGTCGCAGACAGTATGACTAAGTATTGAAAAGCATAGCCGAATAATAAAAATAGGAACAGACATAACATCCTGTAAATTTTAGATTTTAACGCTTTGTTACAATTAACAAGGCCAATTAAAAGTGAGCGTACAGGGTCACCTTAACAAGAATTACACTGTAGATGACAGATTAGTATGGCAATTAAGTGGGATCCAGTAATATTTGGCGGGAATTAGCGGGAAGCCTTGTAATATAAGGGCTCAGCTAAGTTCATAAATGCAAAATAAAAGTAGCGCTGAAACAGAGTAGTTTGGCGAAAGTAAGAAGGTTCCTAGAAATGGAGGTGAAGTTTGGCAAATGAAATGTGCGTCTGGCTGATATTGCAACGAAAAGTGTTCAACCCCAGTTTAAACAAAGGCTGCAGAGACGCTCAGCTTAATAAATCAAAGCTAGAAATAAGGCCATTTATCTATTTTAAAGTAGTTGTAAGTGGGATCTAGAGATCCCCTTTTAGTTCCCATTTTAAAGCTACTAAACGAGCAAAATTGAACTGACTTTCCCGATTACTTTCACCTTATCGGAATTTAGCTCTACCATTTCTGGCATACCTTTTAAGAATAATACGTACAATTTTTTATCCTTTTCCATAACCATACATGCATGCATTTTATTGCTCTCATCTTTTACTACCAGGTATTGCTTTGGTTTTATCTCTGGAAGTTCCGTAGTAACTTCAACTAAACAACCAGTAGGAATAATCGGTTCGCAATGAGAGTAGTCAATTTTTATCCGGACAAAATCACCAGTATTCTTTGACTGAATATTAAGCAATTGGGAAAATCTAAAATTGGGGGAGCGTAGTTCTTCGACTTCATTAAGCATACCCGCTCTCAAACGCTCTGTGAGCAGAGAATCTAAAGAGATATTCCCTTCTTTAGAGAGAGCGTAGAGATATTCGATATCACAAAGCCTGTCTTTTTCATATCTTCCTATCGTATTTCGATGCCATCCGTATTTTTTGCTCAATTCTGAAACCGTGACACCTGCGGACACCCTCACATCTCTTAAATACGAACAAAACGCTTCTGTTTTCATAAAATTATTTTCTTTTTTTATCAATAACATAAACCCATAAGCACACATTTGTATGCATTACGTGTTTACATTGCACACTTTTGTGTGCTTTATTAAATGTACATTGACACAAACAAGGTACAATTTATGTCACAACATGACTGGCACCCAGCTGATATCGTCGCGGCGATTAGAAAACAAGAACTTACCCTCAAAGAACTTTCTATTGCCAATGGCCTAACTCCGAGAGCTTGCTCTTCTGCCATGCACCGCCCTTATGAAAAGCCTGAGAGAGTCATTGCAAATCAACTTGGTGTTCACCCAAAAGAAATTTGGCCATCTAGATATCACGAGAATGGTAAACGAAGACGTTTCCTTCACAGCAAAATGGTAGCAAATAAATCTTTAAAGAGCACAAAAAACTCCTTGAGTGATGCTTCTAATTTGAAAACAAACTTAGCTGTTGAAGAGTAAGGCTAATGGAGAACTTCACTGTAAGAGAAATTGCAAGTGCACTGGATGTAACGCCGCGATGGATTAGGAAGAGAGCAACGAAAGAAAGTTGGGTGCCAGTCTCTAGCGACGACAATGACACCTCAGTTGTGAAATACAACTACCACACTCTCCCAGAGGATATAAAAAGTACATTGAAGACTCACTACGTTAGCTTACGTAGTATCGAAGAAAGAGCTACTCAAGCAGCAAACTTTGAAATAGAAAGAGATAAACTTGCTCAAGAACGGTCGAAAGCTGTCCACTCTGATACAAGTGAGTTGATCAATCTTGATGACAGGACTAAAGCTGCGCTTCTAATTGTTAAGTACGCGCGATCTTCGATTACTGAAAGTGGGAAGATATCGTCGTTCAAATGCTTTGTGGATGCATACAATTCTAAATCCGTAGAGCTCAATGAATCAGTCTATAAAGTAATACCAAAACTGAGTAATAGAACACTTCAGCGTTGGGAAAAGGCATATGAAAAAAATGGTATAGAAGGACTAAAGGCCAATTATGGGAAGAATAAAGGCAAGGGAAAGATAGACAGTACATCAGAAATGTATCGGTACTGTGTCGCGCTAATCCACCAATTCCCACACATTAAAGGCCAGCGTTTGGCGGAGCTTTTAAAAATGGAATTTGGTGGAAAATACCCAACGCCCTCACCTTCTTCGTGCCGCGATTGGCTACGTAAATGGAAAGATGAAAACAAAACCACTTTCCTATCTCTTATGGATGCCAGTGGCTGGCAGAACAAACACATGGCAGCTTTTGGCAGCCGCAGTGCAGGTGTTGAACGCATCAACCAACTTTGGGAATTTGATAGCACACCAGCCGACGTAATGCTTACCGATGGTAGATACTCAATTATTGGTGTAATTGATGTGTTTACACGACGTGTAAAAGTCGTTTTAAAACCTACATCGAATGCCGAAGGTATTGCACTTTTAATCCGCAATACAATCCTTGATTGGGGTATTCCAGAAGTCGCTCGAACAGATAATGGGGCTGACTATTGCTCTGCGCATATCTTCGCGATATGGGATGCACTTGGTATACACAACCAAATTACCAATCCTTACAGCGGCTGGGAAAAACCCTTCATAGAACGTTTCTTCAGAACGTTTAGCCACGGTATTGCCGAGATGCTATCGGGCTACATCGGTCATAACGTTAGTGATCGTGAAAAGATAAATGCTCGCCTAAGTTTTGCTCAGCGCTTAATAGAGCGACGAGAAAAAGGCGCAGATAAAGTCGCACTTGATGTATCCATCTCATCAACTGACTTCGAAAAATTCATTAACTCTTGGCTTGATTACCACTACGACCATACCGAGCACAGTGAGCTTAAGTGCACACCATTTGAGAAATTCACTCAGCATCAACAAACCATAAAACGCTTGGATAACGAGCGGCTATTGGACGTTTTACTTGCACCGGTACCCAGCCAAAAAGGATTTAGAACCGTTGGTAAAGAAGGTATCAGCGTTGAGGGTGTTGAGTACATTCACGCGGAACTTGGCGCTTACATTGGTGAGCGTGTTCACTGCCGCTTTAACCCCGATGATATTGGCAAAATTTATGTTTTCGATCCGGTAAAGCGAGAGTTCATTTGTGAAGCGTTCAATCCGGAGTTGGTCGATAACGAAATTACGATGAACCATGCACAAGAGGCTAAGCGGATACAGCGCGCCAGGCTCCGCAGTGAGCGCGACGCAATCAAGCAAGCGTCCAAGGAATTCGATGTATCAGACGTTGCACAAAAGTTCTTGGCTTATCGAGAGTCACAGACTCAAGGGCTCAAATCGTTCCCTAAACCATCGAAGCAAGTTTCATCTGGGATCATAAATTCTATTTCGCATGCAGAGCCAAAACAGGAAGGTTATTCAACTGCACGAAAAGACGAACTGGCTCAACGCAGAGACGAGCTCAATGCTATCGAAACCATTCGAAACAGTGGTGAGCCCATTTATCAAAACGAACACCACAAGGCTCGCCATTACACACAACTTAATATTGATGGCCGCTTAGGCCCAACCGAAAAAGCGTGGCTACATCAATACCGACGTGACAACCGACGTTCGGCGCAAATGTTAGACAAACTTTTCACATCAGAAAGCAAAGGAAATAAACGATGAAGGCAATCACAGCAAAAACTAAAAACGTCATGGCCGCATTTGACGCCTACCAGACCGTTGAGCAAGCAGCGCAAGAAGGCTCACCCGCCATGGCCTTATTCTCGGGCCAAGCTGGGTTAGGCAAAACAACTGCAGGTGCGTTTCTGTTTGTTCAAGCTGACGGCATTTTAGTGCGCTGCTTAAAAAGCGACACAATGGGCACGCTACTAGAGCGACTAGCACAGGACTTAGGGCTAGATAAACGTCAGCGAAAAGCGGACATGATCAATTTCATTGTTAGAGAACTGGCGCTCACAGGCAAGCCGCTCTTTATTGATGAAGCGGACTACCTCGCTGACAAGACTGAAGTGCTAGAAACCATCCGTGACATTTACGACTTGTCTGGCGTGCCCATTGTTTTAATCGGGTATGAACACCTTCCAAAAAAGATAAAGCGTCTTCCGCAACTGTTCGGACGCATTAGTCAGCATGTGCAGTTTCAAAAGGCTGACGAGGAAGACATTTCAATTATGGCGAGTGAGCTGGTTGAGCACACGGCAATTGCACCCGACTTACTGCAAGAACTGTTAGATGCCTCTAAAGGTAACTTTCGTCGCATCACCACTGGCCTTGCGAGCATAGAGAAGTTCGCTAAGTCGAACAGCTTGAAAACCATCGATGCTGATCAATGGGCGGGCCGTCAATTCTTCCCCGTCGCGGAGTTGTAAATATGCGAGAGACCCTCAGCCAGCGTAGCTGGGAGTGGATAAAGAAACAGCCTGATTTTCACAGTACCGACTTAGCGAGAGCAATGAAAGTACCGATGCCAAAAATCAAGACTGTCATGGATGAGTTTGTAAGAAATAAATACGTTAAAGCGGTAAATAAATCGGCAAAACCGTATGTCTATGAGGCAACGGGTAAGGAGCCTAGTTTTAACAGAAGTAGGCCTAACCCGCACCCTAAGGCAAACGCAAGACAAAGAATATGGCAAGCCATTCGGTTTCTAAACAGCCAGTTTACCGTTGAAGAAGTGCAGGCAGCTGCAAGTACTAGCCGCCAAAACGTCACTCGATTTATCAGTGACTTAGTTAAATACAGATACGTAGTAAAGACACGCAACCAGCGGAGCAAAGGGCTGCAAACAGGTCCGCGCGTCTGCAAGTATCTTCTTATAGAAAATACTGGGCATAAATATCCAGTGATCAAAAAGTCGGGGCTTTGGGACCAGAACCTTAAACAACTTGTTAAGCCCGACAAGGAGAGATGAGCATGGAGTGGTTCGCATTATTGTTGAAAAAAGTCAAGGAGCTGGGCCGACGTCAGGTTGAGTTAGACACGGGCATGAGTAAGACCACGCTTTCGCAGGTACTCAATGAAAAGTATCCAGGAAGCATTAGCAATATTGAAAAGAAAGTACTGGCAGCGTACGCAAATTTAACAGTGACCTGTCCAGTGCTTGGTTCAATAGCGGTTAAACGCTGTTTAAACGAACAGATAAGACCGTTTTCGGCAAGTAACCCGCAGCGCGTCAGGCTTTTTAGAGCGTGCCAAAACTGCATACACAGGAGCAAGCAATGAACGCTTATAACACTGCTTTTAAGAAAAGAGTGGATAAGGCGAGCCTGGCGATGACGCACCTCATCAAACAAGGGTGTGCCATCACTGGCCTGTCTATCCAAGACACATCCACCGTTATCAATATCCTCCCGCCAAGAGATAAGCGGGTTAAAGGAACACTGATTTCAATTACGGGAACGCACACTGGCCGCTGTCACATGATGGCTACACGACTATACGGCTGCACTGTGCAATGGCACTTAACCAATGAAGAACCACAACAGGAACTAAACGCATGACATCTATCGACAAGCTTTATCAAATTGCCAAACCAGAAGCCCCGACTGGGTTTATGGAAGATGGTGAGGGCAACCTACGCCGCAAAGACCGTATCAAGCCGCTTGAGATTGAGCGGGACAAATTAACAAGAGAGTTATTTCTTAACGCAATTTTGGTGCATGACGAACTACAAGCGTTCACAAAAAAGTTGAAACGAGACGTTGCTGAGTTTGTAAGTCACGCAATGAAGAATTATGACAAACGCCTGGGCGGCACCAAGGGCAATGTCACGCTTTATAGTTTTGACCGTCGCATAAAGATTGAGCGCAGCCGTCAAGACAGATTGTGTTTCAACGAAAACCTTGTAGCCGCAAAAGCAATGATTGACGAGTGCATCAAACGCTGGTCAAAAGGCAGTAACAAGAACCTCCAAGCCATTGTGCAAGGCGCATTTAAAACCGATAAGCACGGGCGCTTTAGCGCTGCCAAGGTACTAAGCCTTCGCCAACACAACATTCAAGACGAGCAATGGCAACTGGCCATGACCGCACTGGCTGACGCCATTGAGGTTGATAGCAGTGCTGAGTACTTCCGCATTTATTTCCGTCTCGAAGATGGCACGTATCGCCAGCTTGCCCTGGATATCTCAGACATTACTACTGACACCAACAAGGAGTTAAAAAATGAGCAACCAACCGAAAGTGCTTAGCCGAACCCACATTGGCTCGAAACGAGAGCTAGCCGAAGCCGTTGCGCAGCTGCCGCCAGACGTTGATGGCGTAGAAGAAACTTACGTGATGAACGTGTATCACGACGAAAGCAACAACGAAAAGTGGCTAGAAATAATGCCAGCTAACTAACGAGCGGCCCTTCGGGGCCCTTAACCAAAGCCTTGAACGTTCAGGGCTTTGTTTAGGGAAAGGAGAAAACCATGCTACGTCTTTGTTTATTTATGATGTTTCTTTACGCCACGGCGTATTGCTTTTACTTCGGATACAACTGGGGAGGTGCGTTTTCACTTTTAGTTGCAGCGTTGCTGTTTGCTCAAGCGTTTTTTCAAGGCGCGGCTGACAGCTTGCCAATCGGAGACGAATAAATGTCTATCAAGCGCGGGTTAATTACCAAAATTCATGTCGCAAAAGCGCAGCTCAAAATGGATGAGGACAGTTACCGCAACTTGCTTCAACGCGTTACAGGGACGAATTCATGTGCAGGCATGAACGTAGAACAGCTTGAGCGCGTCATGGACGAAATGAAAGATAAAGGGTTCAAAGTCAGAAAAGCATCTTCTGGACGCAGACTGTCACCCAAGTCTAAAGGTACGGGAATAGACAAAATACGTGCTATTTGGATAACCATGTATCAGCAAGGTTTTGTGCGAGACGGTTCTGAGAGTGCATTAGACGCCTATGTGTCTCGCATTGTTAACGTGTCGCACGTGGGCTGGCTGAAAGATGAGAGCTTGGCACAAGTACTGGAGTCACTAAAGAACTGGCATCGACGTGAGATGGCAATAAAACTCATTGCTGAAGGGTACACCGTGTTGAAAGGGCATAGAAAGGTGTGGAGTACAGAAAAAGCGCCTTACGAGTATGTAAAAAGCGCTTTTGAGGAGCTGATGCCGTGAGCAATCAAGAGCAGTTCGATTTTGATGATGACTTTGACTCACTATTGGAGCACCTGCCGGATTTAGCTGACGACAAAGCACTAGCCATGGCCAGATACAAAGAGCACTTGTGGGCATTGGTTTTAATTTGTGAGCGCCGCCTTAAAAAGGCAAATATCGAAGATAACAAGGCTTACAAGCTTAGCTGCCAACTTATCGCAGAAATAGCGCATTACCAAGGTGGTGAGTGTAGATACTTACCACGCGGTGAGCGCCTTCAACAAGAACTACGAGACATTCAAATGTTTCGTTTGTGGCACAACCACAACTGGCCAGTAGAAAAGATACGAAAAGAATACTGTCCTGAACTCAATCAAATTCGTGTTTACGAGATTCTGCGCACCAAGCGTGAAGAATATCGCAACAAAATCCAACCACAGCTTTTGTAGGTGAAACGATGACTCTACAAGTACTCGGCCACACCATTACGCAATTACAGCTCAATGCCATTTTAGATGGCAGAGGAATTGAGAGCACTCGCGAGTTGGCGATTAGAAGCAAGTTACCCGCAACTGTCGTCAAAGAAGTGGTGCGACGTGTTCAGGTGGAGGGCTTAAGGGTAACGCCAGTATTAAACAAACTGCTTTACGGCGGTAACAACAAATTATCAGGAGAAATACCAGTGATAGAAAAAGAAACCGAGTCTGAAGATATTCCAATGGACGAATTGTTTGGCTGTGTGGAGCTTTCTAAACGCGGCTCAAAGCTTTTATTCAAACTGTTTGAAAGTTTAACCAAAGACCATTTGATTGCTGCTGGCTTTACAGATGAAGACATTGAACATTTTGGTGGCGTGTATCACACCATCAAATACCAAGCGCTAGAAGAACTCTAATAAGAAAGGACCAATAAATGCTCCAAATACTCACACAAGCAAGCCTGTGCGAAGCTGATTTTAATCAAAAGATAGATTTCGTTATTGAAGGCTTCATCACTAAGCGCATGATGACCATGGTGTATGCCGATGGTGGGAATGGCAAAAGCTGGTTAGCGTTTGCGCTGGCTAAGTACTGTGCTCCCCGAATGAAACAAGTGTTCTACTTAGATTTTGACAACCCTCTAAGTGTATTGAAAGAGCGCAAGGTACACGAACTGCTTATCGCACCTCATGCAAACTTGCACTATGTGCAACGTAGCAAAAGCCCCCTGCCCCCGTTCGAGCTTTTAAGAACGTTGGCAGAAAACGCAACTGCCAATCAATTTGAAAACATGATCTTCTTTGTGGACAGTCTTCGAGACTTCGCCGATGTAAACAACGAAGCCAAAATTGGACTGGTAATGAACCTACTAAAAGATATTCGAGAAGCGGGCGGTACCATTCTTATACTCGGCCACAGCAATAAAGACGGGCGCAATTACCAGGGCAGTAATGCAATTCGAAATAGCCTAGACAATATGTATCAGCTTAAGAAGCGAGAGCTTGCTGAAGGCGTAGGTGTGATTCTTGAGGTCAGGAAAGAACGTGCCGCCATTGTCGACAAAGCATTTGATATCGACCCGAATACGCTAGACCTAGAAGAGGTAGATTTAATTGAAGCGCAAGCCTCAGAACAAGACCTTGAGTTTGTAAACCAGGTTAAGCACGTGTTAGTTCGAGAAGGCCAAGTTGGAAAAGGCGACCTGCTTAACGCCGCTGGATATGCCAAAGATGATAAGACCGCTCGCGCTAGACTAGAAAAATACGACGGTATTTACTGGAAAAGCTCTAAACGCCACACTCGCATATTTTACCAGTTGTCGTAGTTGTAGTTGTTGTAGCCACCCCTTAAGGTAAATTAAGTAGTAGTCTGCTCCTTGCAGTTGGAAGATAAAGTAGTCCGCAAATCGCTGGCATGAGTATTATCGCATCCACTGAGAGAGAGAAATTTTCGGTATCTCTCACGCTTTTTTGCAAGGAGTAATGCAAATGGAAAACACCGAACTTTTTGATGAGCTAGACACTTTGATTTTATGCCAGGAGGCTTTGATCGAATTGTTGAGTTCCGTACCAGAAGGTATATGTTCAACACACAAGCTTGCCGTTTTACTTCATTACCTTCAGTCACAGCAAGTAAGCCTGATAGAAGCGTTAAAACGATGAACGTCAGCCCGCCAAGTGCGGGCTTTTTATTTACAGAACGTGTTTAAATTTGACTGAATTCAAAATGCGATCCATTCTACTGGCTTTTAAAAGGAGTTTAATATGTTTAGAACTATCGTGTTTCTTTCTGCTTTAGCCATTGGCGCTTGTTCAAATACGTCTGGGCTAGCCCCAAAAGTCAGTCATTCTGGTTTTGATAATTCAAAAGTCGTTAATATCGCACCGCACGGTAACGCTTGCACTTACATGACTTGCACTGGCTTCGGTCTTCAATGGAATAGTAAGTATCCAGATGATGCTTTTATGATCGTTCAAGTATTCAATAACGTCACTCCAATTTTTGGTGCGCAGTTAAATATTGACGGTGACATTATCACGTTAAAAGAAAGCCAACTTGTTTCGAGTTACGACGTCGATGGCTATACGCGAAACAGTTCGAAAGCTTTTTCAGTGAGTCTAGAAACCCTTGAGAGCATTGAAAACGCCAATAGAGTGTGGATGCGAGTTGAAACGCCCGACGGTACAATAGAGGACGCTATCATAGACAATGGTAAAGATAGTAAGTCATACCATGCGCTCAAACGTTTTTTACTTGAAGTTAAAAGTTAACCTAAACCCAGACTAATCCCACCTATCTCACCGCCATCGCTACGATGGCGGCATGAACCAAGAAAATCTCACTTACTACTACGGCCTTAAGTCGAAAATTCAAGCTCTTTCTTTAGCACATCAAGTTTGTAATGTGTTGGGCCATGGCTCGACTGGCTGTGCTACGAACCTGCTGCTTGAAACTGCAGCAGCTGAAACGTGCCTTGGCCTTTATGAAGACCCGACGCCTGGCGGTGCTGGCATGGGCTTAAATCAGCACGATTTAATCGGGTTTCAAGACATCATTAGCCGCACACCCATGCGATTGGTAAAGACTATTCATATGCACTTCGGCTACGACATTCGAAAGCTGGTGCATACCGATTTGGCCAATGACCCGCTTCTTAGCTTCATATTCTGTCGTCTGCACTATCGCTTACGGCCAGAGCCAATCCCTTCGTCATTGCGAGGTCGCGCGGAGTACTGGAAACAGTTTTACAACTCAATGGCAGGTAAAGGCACAGTTCAACACTACTTAGACAATGCTCATGCATATCTTTACTGCCTAACGCCTTCAGACTTGAGCACACCACCATGCCCGTAAGCAAATTTAACCAAGAATGGTTTAACACGGGTCGCCGTGCTCGTTTTAAAGCCGAGAAACAAGCGAGAATGTCGGGAACCCTTACGCTGTTACCTGAAAGCAGCTATCGCGCTACTGCTCATTGGTACTGGCGGCAGGGCTGGAATAGTGTGACGCGCCAAGAGCTGGAAGCTTACCTAAATAATGGTGAGACACCTCAGCGACTGAATGCCGAGCAACACATTACTAAAATACGTAAACAACTTGGAGCACATGCTTAATGTCTGTATTAGCCACTGCAGGAATTTCAGCCCTCATTAAATATGGTCCGTCACTGATTCGCATTCTTGGTGAGAGTAAAGGCGGTACGACAGAGCAAGTCGCACACACCATTGCTGATGTCGTAGAGGCAGTTAACGGCGACACATCGCCTAGTAGCGTAGCCAAGGTAAAGGCCACCGTAGACAGCTTGCCGCCCGAGGTTGTAGGCGAAATTGAGCTAGGGCTAGCACAAATTGAAGCCGAGCGAGAGAAAGCCAGGCTAACTCATGATTTGGGGATGCATACTCAGCAGCAAGAAACCCTGCGTTCGGGTAAAGAAATTAAAACATTTCGCCCTGAAATAGCGTCAAGGCACAGCTGGTTCACAGTGGCGTATATCTTTGTAATGGAGTTGCTCAATGCCTTCGACCATGGCAGTGGTGCCAATTGGGAGATAGCGCTACTTATCGCTTCGCCAGTGCTTGCTTGGTTTGGCTTTAGAACATGGGATAAGTTCAGCAAGCAGGGAGCCAGCTGATGGATGCAGCGGATATGGCAGATAAAGCCAGCGCCCCTTTTAAACGAATGGCCACGCGCTTTAGGCCTAACCAAGTAACACCTACACCACCCATTAAAACTGATGAGCATGGCGCACCTTTATGCGTGCGCTGTGATGCCGATATAACTCAACGCCGCAGAATAATAGTCGATGCTCAGCGCTGCGCCGATTGCCAACAAGATGTAGAGAACGGGAATCGATAGCATGGAACATGTAGTAAGCCACCTTAACGACAACTGGAAGATTTATTCGTTCTTTGTATCAGTAATGCTGATGGCTGGACTTTATTGGCTGAGCAAGTATTTCGCGACAAAGACAGAGTTAGCAGCGCACGTTAACAGCCAGGAAGAGCGCTTCAAACTAAACGAACTGAAGTTCAAAGACCATCAGATTGAGCACTACAAGCTACGCGATAAGGTGCATGAAATTGACAGCCACGTTAAGCACCTTCCAAGTGCCGGAGAAAGCGCCGCCCTTCGAGAAGAAATAGCCCGTTTAAATGGACGATTAGAAGGCATGGAACCTTTGTTTAAACAGGTGTTAAACAACGTAAACATACTTTTTGAAAACGAGTTGCGCGGAGACAAGAACTAATGGCAATCGCAATTATAGTAAACGAACACGAGCGCTTAAGCATCTTGCACTGCCTAGCAGCAATGGATGACTACGCCGCGAATAACAGCATTATTCAAAGCATATGTGCACAGTACGGCAACACAATGACCATCGATAAGCTAGGCACTCAGCTTCATTGGTTGAAAGAGCAAGGCTTAGTCACCTTAGACCATCATGAGAGTTACACCATAGCCCGCATTACACAGCGCGGCCTAGACGTTGAACGAGGCCTTGCCACCACACCAGGTGTTAAACGCCCAGGACCGAGGTAGCAATATTGGCTAAGCGCAAAGTAGCAACTAAAGCTGAAAAAGAAATGATTACTCGTTTTGTTCATGCATTCATTGTTTCAGAAATTGGCAACGAGGTCTTTCCCGAACACGCTAAATCATATCGTGAACATATGCGCAAAGAATTCCCTGAAGGTTTCAGGCTTCTAGATGAATTCCAAAAAGCCGTGCCACGCATCCGCAAACAGGTGCTTAAGGCATTTCAAGAGCATAAGGATGACGAGAACGCATGAGCGATAAACGCACCCGTGGCAAGCCCAGCAAAATAGACCAGCTTCCCGACGACATAAAGTCTGAGCTGATTGAGCTATTGCGCGATAAATCCGTTACACAAACCGAAGTGCTTGAACGGGTTAACACCCTAATACGTGACGCAGGCTTACCCGAAGAAGAACATATCTCACGTAGCGGCCTTAACCGCTATGCCACGCGCATGGCCACAGTGGGCAGTCGAATTCAGGAAGCCCGTGAAGTGTCAAAACAATGGGTAGACCAGCTAGGCGGTAAGCCAACGGGCGAAGTATCGAAAGTGCTCATTGAAATGGTTCGTACTCTAGCGTTCGACCAAGTATTAAAACTGTCTGAGTCTGGTGAGGCGGTTCCCCCAAAATTCATTAAAGAACTTGCCGTTGGAGTAGAAAAACTTGAGAAAGCCGCTACTGAAAGTACCAAGCGTGAAAAAGAAATCCGCAAGGCCATGGCGGAAGAAGCCGCAGAGCGCGCCGCAGAAGTCGCCAAAGCAGCGGGATTAACCGCAGATGGTGCTGCGCAAATCAAGCGTGAGATTTTGGGGATTGCCTAATGAAGCTGCCACCACAGCCTGCCCCTACACCTAAGGAAATCAGGCCCAGTAAAACGCAATATCAAAAAGCCATTGAGCAATGCGACAGACTAGAAACGCGGTTCGGCCTCCCTACCTTCATTCCCTTCGATGAGAACGAACTTTTACTTGGGTACCAGAAACGCTGGGTAGCCGATGACTCACCGCTGAAGATTGCTGAGAAGTCCCGTCGAACCGGTATCACGTGGGCCGAAGCGTCAGACGCTGTGCTTACCGCCAGTAGAACCAAAAGCGCACACGGTACCAATCACTTCTATGTGGGCTCGAATAAGGAAATGGCCCGCGAGTTCATTGATGCAGCGGCCATGTGGGCAAAAGCCTTTGATAAAGCTGCAGGTGACATTGAAGAAGAGCTGTTCATTGATGATGGCCAAGAAGGCAAAGAAATTCTTACCTTCGTTATTCATTTTGCCAGTGGTTTTAAAATACAAGCGCTGAGCTCGAAGCCGTCTAACCTGCGTGGTATGCAGGGTAACGTAACGATTGATGAAGCCGCCTTTCACGACCAATTAGCGGAAGTACTCAAGGCCGCACTTGCACTTACCATGTGGGGCGCAAAGGTGCGCCTTATCAGCACTCACAACGGTGCAGAGAACCTTTTTAACCAGCTAATACAAGACAGCCGAGCAGGCAAAAAGCGTTACAGCATTCATCGTATTACGCTAGATGATGCGTGTAATGAAGGGCTATATCAGCGGATATGCCAGGTTAAAGGGAATGACTGGAGCCAAGAGGCCGAACAAAAGTGGAAGGACGATTTACTTAACGATACCGCCAGCCAAGAGGATGCACTGGAAGAATACTTCTGTGTGCCTAAATCGGGTGGTGGCGCTTACATCAGCCGTGCCCTTATCGATAAGGCCATGGTGCAACCCGACGAGAATGGTCAGCCCACCGTAGTCCACTACGCACAAAGTGCTGAGTGGAACCAGATGCGCCCTGACTTGCGCGCTGCTGATATTAAAGACTGGTGCAAAGAGGTATTACTGCCACAGCTAGAGAAGTTAAACCCAGAGCAGCGCCACTGCTTAGGGGAGGACTTTGCGCGTTCTGGCGACTTAACGTGTTTATGGATTGGCGCAATACAGCAAGACTTAAGCCTTTGTGTACCGCTTGTGGTGGAACTTAAAAACATTCCCTACAAGCAGCAGGAGCAAATTCTATTTTTCATCATCGACAGGCTACCGCGCTTTATTGGCGCGCAATTGGATGCCACGGGTAACGGTGAATACTTGGCAGAGCAAGCAGTTGACCACTACGGCGCGGGGCTTATCGAGTCGGTCAAGATCACCGAAAACTGGTATCGAGAAAGCATGCCGCCTATGAAAGCCCACTTTGAGGACTTCACCATTATCCTGCCGAGTGACGCTGACATCTTGGATGACCTGCGCTCTATTCAAATTAACAACCGGGGCGTGCCTCGCATACCCGATGCGAAAACCGACAGCAAAAAACAGCGACATGGCGACGGCGCTATTGCCTGCTGCATGATGGTTGCGGCCAGTAAAATGGAGGGCGGTGAAATTGACTACATGAGCCTACCTTCTAAAGCCGAAAGGCGCGACAACCGCAACAATGACGACAACTACTCAATCCAACAAAGTGGGTGTTATTGATGGAAACCTACGAGCAAAACGGTACGCGCTTTCGTGTACGCGAACGCGCCCTTAAAACCAAACAAACCGATAATTCAGCACGCGTGGCGCAAATGCGGCGCGAGTTTGCTGAGCATCCAAGTTCTGGGCTAACGCCTGCCACGTTGGCGGTCATTCTTAAAAATGCTGAACAAGGTAGCTTATTAGAACAGTGCTATCTGGCTGAAGACATCGAAGAGAAAGACGGTCACATCCAGGCTGAAATATTCAAGCGTAAGATGGCGCTAACCGATATCGATTGGCAGATAGAGCCGCCTGTGAATGCTTCGGCCCAGGAACAAAAGGATGCGGCCAACATAGAGCAAATGCTGAAAGATGTGGAAGACTGGCACAACATCATATTTGGTATGGGTGACGGCATTTTAAAAGGCTTTTCAAACATTGAGTATGAATGGGGCTTTTACAATAACTTCCGTATTCCTGAGGCATTCGTGCACCGCCCTGCTACGTGGTTTCAGTTACACCACGACGACCAAGACTGCATTGCCCTTCGAGACCAAACGGGCAAAGGCGAGAAACTACGCCCGCTTAACTGGCTGCAGCACCGCCACCCTGCAAAGAGCGGTTATGCCGCACGTATAGGCCTAATTCGTCAGCTGGCATGGCCGTTCATATTCAAAAACTATTCTGTACGCGACCTAGCCGAGTTCTTAGAGATCTACGGCATTCCTATTAAATTGGGTAAATACCCTAGTGGTGCAACTGATACTGAAAAGAGCCGCTTGCTTCAGGCAGTACTCGGCATTGGCCACAATGCTGGGGGCATAATCCCCAAAGGCATGGAAATTGAATTTCACGAAGCAGCGAAAGGCGGCGGCAGCGACCCCTTCATGACCATGATGAGCTGGTGTGAGCGCATTCAATCCAAAGTCATTTTGGGTCAAACCCTCACATCGCAGGTAGACAGCACGGGCAGCCAAGCGTTAGGCAATGTGCACAATGAAGTACGACAAGACATTCGCGACCACGATTTGCGCCAAATAGCCAATACGTTAAATCGCGACCTTGTGTTGCCTATGCACGCGCTTAACAGCCTAAGCTACCGAGGCGACCCAAGACGTAAGCCGCGCATTATATTCGACACACAAGAGCCCGAAGACATCAGCCAATACGCTGAGAGCCTACCCAAGCTGGTCGACATTGGTTTTCGCATTCCGGCCAGCTGGGCACAAGATAAGCTTCGCATTCCAGAGCCTGAAGGCGAAGAGGCCATCTTGGCTCGCGCTGTCGCCACACCTGCTGTTAACGAGCCAGAGGAAAAAGATGCGGATAAGGACGACCCAAAACAAGAGCCGCAAACCGCTGCATTGCGTTTAGCGCTCGCTGCACTTAAAGCACAACAACCGAAAGACGACGGTACGGATGTGCTCACCAAGCGCTTAGCACAACAGGCTGGCGAATCGTTCAGTCAGTTAATGCAACCCATTGAATCACTCGTAGCTAATGCTGATTCATTGGAGGCGCTATTAGAGCAGCTGCTGGAACTAGAAGACCAACTGCCCATTGAAGATTATCAACTACTTTTGGGCCAAGCATTTACCGCAGCTGAGTTAAGCGGACGATTTGATGTGAATGAGGGGAGATAACGATGCGGAAAGCATGGCTACGATTTTGGTTTAACGACTACACCAGAATTATTGGTGTGGTTTTGGGCGGGCACTTATTAATTACTGGCCCGTGGATATTCGTAATACTAAGCCATTTCGATGCACTTGAGCACTTTCGCATCGTCGTCGCTTTTTTGTATTCGCTCATACTTATGTGGGCGATGCTTGATAACGATTACAGCAAGCTGGATAGGCTCTAACTTATGCCTGCCCAGTACGGCCCTCAGAAGTTTTCTGAAGCCATCACCCACTTTAGAAACAAGTTGAACATGCCCAGCGAACGCTGGGCTGATGTGTGGCGTGAACAGCACAATAACGCTTTTATGGTGGCTGGCGCAACGAAAACGGATTTGTTGGCCGACATTCGCCAAATGGTAGACAGCGCAATAGCAGAGGGTAAAAGTTTAAGCTGGTTTCAAAAAGAGTTTAAACACCTGGTTAAAAAGCATGGATGGGAACACACAGGCAGTGCCGCATGGCGAGCTAATATCATTTATGACACAAACATGCGCCAAGCTTATAATGCGGGGCGCTTCCAGCAGCTGCAGAACTTTCCGATTTGGCGCTACGCGCACGGGGATAGTCGCTACCCTCGCCCACATCACCAAAGTAAAGACGGTACCATTTTACCTAAAGAGTCGCCGTTCTGGCTTACCTGGTTTCCCCAAAACGGCTGGGGCTGTAAATGCAAAGTGTTTGGTGAGACAGCCAGAAGCATTCAGCGAAAAGGCCTGAAGTTAAGCAAAGAGCCCGTTATTGAGACGCGTGAATGGGTAGATAAGAGAACAGGTGAAGTACATTATGTGCCAGTAGGTATCGACCCTGGTTTCGATTATTCGCCTGGCTCAAAATCGCAAGCCGATGTATTGCGCCAGCAGCAACTTTCAAAGCCACCACTAAAAGAGCGCCTTCCTGAACGTGTGGTACCTAGTGCTTACTCAACGAATAAAAATGTAACCATTCATGGGTTAAACAAGGTCATTTCAGAATTGAGCCAGGCGCAACCACAAATGCGCCAAGTGACCGATTTCATTACTACCTACGGTATGAAGACCTTGTTTCTTAAACCGACTGAAATGGTGCGTGGAAGCAAGAAAGCCAAAGAGTTGGAAGAGGACATTACCAGTTATTTAAATGTCCCAATATCAAAAGCCAATGGCCATTGGCCTGTACCCAGTAACACCGCACGACGTGCAAATGGTTACACAGCACTTGCTTGGAAACACGTCGTCGTAAAAGCCAAAACAGGTGTAAACTTAAATAAAATTGCCGACATTACCGACTTAACCAATGCGGTAGAGGCGGCAATACTCGCTTTACAGGCTGGCAAGCGGCAATGGTCACTGTCGCATATTGTAAGGCACTATACAGACAGTGGTGATCATGGTGGCGCAATAATCACATGGCTTCATGAAATGGGACACCAAGTTCAATTTCAGGCCATGCGCATGGATATTCCTACACTTGGCTTAAATGAGAGTATTACCACTTACAGTATGCAAGACACCATGGAATGGCATGCCGAGCACTTTGCCGCATGGGCGCTTAATCGCGCCATGCTTGAAACGCACTATCCAGCGATAGTCGCATACTTCGACGAACTAATGGGGGAACTACTGTAATGAGTATTTTCGACAAAATTAACGCTGGCCATAAAGAAGAAAGCGAGCAGCTGCGTGACGCACAGCAAGTGCTTCAATCGTCGGTACCAACTGCAGAAAAGCAAGCGCGTATTGAAGCGCTAATGAAAAAAGCCCCTGAACATGAAAAAGCCATGTTTGGTGATCTTCTTTCTAACCTAGTGCTGCAGGCAGATTAATATGGCTGGCAGCTTCATTACAGTTCGTGCTTATGGCAGTGGTGAGATAAATGCGTTGCTTTCTCGCATTGCCAGGGCAGGAACTGACTTAGAGCCAGCGTTCGCGGAAATCGGTGAATATCTGATAGAAGCAACCCAAGAACGTTTTAAGCTTGAGCTAGCGCCCAATGGTGAACAGTGGGAACCGCTTGCGCCAGAGACGTTAGCACGAAAAGGTGGCGAAGATAGGATACTGCAGCAATCCGGTACCATGCGTGATTTGTTAACCTATCAGATAACGGGAAGAGTACTCACATTCGGAAGCAACCAAGAATACGCCGCCACGCACCAATTCGGTAGAGAAGAAGACGGCATACCCGCTAGGCCGTTCTTAGGTCTCACAACTGGGCCGTGGAGAGATGCAGACGAGATTGTTGAAATACTGCAAGACCACTTAAAAGATGCTATTGCATAAAAGCGCCCTGTAAGACATCCTAAGGCGACTTTGTTGATTAGACGAGCAAAGTTACCAATTAAAAAACTTAAACACTTCTGAAAGGATTTAAACAGCAATGAGCGAAGGGAAGCCCCTTGTCGAAGACGAAAACTCAACGTTAGATAAAATAATTCATTATTTCCCCTATTTCGCAGTACCCATCGCCATATTGATGTTAGCGGCATACTTTTTCAATTTTCACAGTGGTTTTGGTGATCAGGGTGACTTCGGCGCATTTGGCGATTTCTTCGGTGGCATCTTAAACCCAATGCTTTCTTTCCTTACCATTTTGCTTTTGCTTCGCCAGCTTAGATACCAACGCAGTGAGCTTAATTCGACCGCTGCCGAGCTAAGAGCCACTGCGGAAATTCATAAAGAAACCATGAAACATAACCAAGCAGTGGATATTTATGAGAAGACTTATAAAGAATTTGATAGCGCAGTCGCGAATTATCATGACTCTCTGTCGAACAGCTTTCTAACTATCTCGAAGGACGGAGATGCATACAGGGAAGCTTTAAGATTAGGAGATGGTGTAAGCAAATCGGACGGAACCATATACTTGACCCTAGAAACTTTAGAGCAAAAGGCTGACGTCATAAGAGACATATTATTTTCCCCTAAAGACCAGGTGCTTCTAGATAATTTGAATATCGCACTGAATTCTACTGTACGATACGCAACCGAAATTTATTTTTTCGCTGAGGAATATCAAAAGCTTGGTGTTAATAACCTTCTTTATCTCGGTCGATTAGAGCGTTTTCATGAATCGCTTCAAAATGTAGAGCGTCAGATAGAATCACTTGAAATTGAAGATACTGTTTTACCCATAACCTCAGTCTTGAATGCTATCATTCATCATTGTGAACAGACGATTATGCTAGCTAACGACACCCCAAACCTAGACTAATCCCCTTCCTCCCCTATAGCCCGACATACTGGTCGGGCTATGAAAAAACAATTAACCACACTTACATCTTCAGTACTTGGAGGCCGCCATGTAGCGACAACGCTAGCAGCAGCCGTGTCCTTTGCTGCCCTATCGAACCAGTCGGACAACGCTGAGTCTCCACTTGGCGTTGCTGCTTGTACCTTTTCAATTGATATAGAACAGCCCTGGCAACAAATACTCCCGGGAGCTGACTTCGCTGCCTATGATGGCCGCCCTACTGAAGTGCCTGGTAATAAGTGGCGCATCGATAATGCCAAAGGCGAAGCCCTCGCCGCGAAATTAAATACGCGAGCTGATGCGGGCGAGCAGCTGCTTGTCGACTACGACCACCAAACCCTACTTGCCAAAGAGAACGGTTCTAAAGCCCCTGCCAGTGCATGGGGTAATAAATTCGAATGGCGAGAAGACAAAGGCTTATTTGCTCAGCTTAATTTCACGCCCACCGCGCGAAAGCACATCAAAGAGGGTGAATACAAATACTACTCTCCCGTCGTCATTTACAACAAACACACAGGTGAAGTGTTAGACCTTCACAGCGCCGCACTCACTAATGACCCAGCAGTAAAGGGCATGAGTCAAGCTGCCGCCCTTCATGCAAACGTTAATAACCAACCATCGGAGCCTACGCCCATGAACGAAGCATTAGCCCTGCTATTTAATCTGCTGGGTATTACTACCCCATCTACCGACATTGATGCTGCTGCATTACATGCACAGTTAACTAAGCCAGGTGTGAAAGCCAAGCTTGACGAAATTAAGTCCAAGTTAGACGGCGCAGCGGAAAGCGACCAACAAATTGCCGCGCTTACGGCAAAAGTTGAGCAAGCCAAAGAAGGTATTAACCCAGCCGAGTATGTGCCTATTGAAACCTATAACGGCGTGGTAGCAGAGCTAGCAGCGTTATCGGCAAACCACAGTGCGGTAACTGTCGACCAGCTTATTGAACAGGCTCAAAAAGACGGCAAGTTCGTGGCGCAAGCAGAGCTGCCTTACTTACGTAGCCTGGGCAAAAGTAGCATGGCAGCGCTTAAGGCACAGCTTGATGGCCGCGCAAGCGTGGAAGCCTTTGGTGGTAAACAAACCAAAGAAAAGAAACCAGACGGTGAAGACCAAAACGCCGTTGCGGCCCTTACCGCTGACCAAAAGCTTGTAGCAGACCAACTGGGCATTTCCCACGAGGACTACGCCACCGAGCTTAAGAAAGACTAGCTCTACGCCTAACCACACACTTAATTTGGAGAAATAAAGCACATGGCTATTATTACCTCACCTGTATTAAACGCAATCCGCACTGGGTTTCGTAAAAACTTCGAAGACGGTAAAACCCGTGGCATGCCGATGTACAATGCCGTGGCCACCATCGTTCCATCCTCAACCAAATCGAACACCTACGGCTGGTTAGGGCAATGGCCGGGCTTCCGTGAATGGATTGGCGAGCGTCAGCTTAAATCACTTAAAGAGCACGGTTACACCATCACCAATAAGGCCTTTGAATCAACTGTGGCGGTTGACAGAGACGATATCGAAGATGACAACTTAGGCGTTTATTCGCCCATGATGGACGAAATGGGTTACGCCTCATTAGTATTCCCAGACGAACTGATATTTCCTTTACTAGGTGCTGGCTTCACGTCTACCTGTTACGACGGGCAGTACTTCTTTGACACCGACCACCCAGTGAATTCTGAAGTAGATGGCAGTGGTACAGATATCTCGTTTTCTAACGCAATCATTGATCCTGGTTACACAGGTGATGCCTGGTATCTGTTAGACACATCGCGAAGCTTAAAGCCGCTTATCTTCCAAGAGCGCAAGGGTATGCAATTTGTCGCTATGGATAACCCTAACGATGAACAAGTATTCATGAATAAGGTTTTCCGCTATGGCGTAGATTGTCGCTGCAATGTGGGCTACGGCTTCTGGCAAATGGCTATCGGGGTTAAGAAAGAACTGACTCCAGCAACCCTTTGGGAAGCCATCAACAAGTTCCGCAGCTTTAAAGCAGACGGTGGCCGTCCGTTAGGTTTAGGTAAGAACGGGTTAACGCTAGTCGTACCATCCTCACTACACGAACACGCTACCAAGATTAACGAGCGCGAACAAATTGATGATGGCGGTGTGACGGTAAGTAACGAGCTCAAAGGCAAGTTTACGGTACTAAACCCCGATTACCTTCAAGCTTAATTACCTAGAACCTTAACAATCACTACAACTACTACAACTGGCTTTTAAATAAAGGCCAGTTGTTTTGGAGAAACGTTATGTCAAAACTCGCTATTGTCTCATTAATTATTACCGCAAGTGTGCCTTCCTTTCGTCGTGCCGGCACAACCTTTACTGACGCTGGAAAAGCCTTCCCTGAAGGTTACTTTACAGAAGAACAACTTAACGACATTCACAAAGAGAAAAAGCTGTCTGTCCGCGAAGTGCAGTCCGATGCCATCCCAGAAGGCGTTGATACCTCACTTATCTCTGCCGCGCTCACCGCTTCCGCCGCTGAAGAAAAGACGAAAGAAAAAAAGACTGCCTCGCAAACCGAACCTACCAAGTCGACGGGAACGAAAGCAACGAGTAAAGCAAGCACAACCAAAGACACGGGTGCTAGCGCCTAATTAGCGCTAGTCGGAGCATCACTATGGCGTATTGCACAACTGACAACTTAATTGACCGTTACGGAGCCGATGAACTGTTACGTCTTACTGACCGCGACAATAACGGCTTTATTGACGAGCAAGCAGTGAGTGCAGCCATAGAGGATGCCAGTGACTTGATTGATGGCTATTTGGGTGGGCGTTACACCCTGCCCCTTAATGTTGTGCCTAGCGTGCTAATTAAAATATGCGCTGACATCGCCAGGTTCAATATGTACGACCACACCGTTCCTGAAACCGTCGATAAGAATAACAAGGCGGCAATGGACTTTTTGAAGTCGGTGGGAAAAGGCGAAGTGCGGTTAGGTCTATCAGATAGCAACGAGTCGCCCGCATCTGACGACCAGATACAAATTCAGAGTGAGGAAGGCGTGTTTAGCCGTCGCAACTCAAAGGGGTTTATTTGATGCTGAATTTGGTTAAACCCCGTATTGCCAGCCTGTTCGACGAGGTTGGCACCGCCGCCAACGTGCGAAAAGCAATGAGCCAACCACTGCATCGCAATAGCGCCGCGTTTGTCGTGCCAGTCAGCAATCGACCCATGACAAATAGCCGTGATGTCGATATGGGCCGTCCGCTGCAAGAGTTTATCGTGACGTTTGGTGTAGTCATTGGATTACGTGCCATTAACGACCCTACAGGCGAGCGAACGCTTGCAGAGCTTGAAAGCCTGCGCAATACACTGCGTGAAAGCTTGTTTGGTTGGAAACCTGACAACGAGCACGAACGCGTTATTTTGGGGAATGGCGACCTTATCGGTTTCACCAACGATGGTCTTTGGTGGATAGACAGATTTTCAACCAATACCTGGTACAGAGGAAATGCAACATGATCATAGTGACCAATGCCAGCGACAACGATATTACGCGCGCAGCCGTTACGTTTAAGCCTGGTGAAAACAAGTTTAAAACGGGTGAGCTAAGCGACGGCAAACGCGCACAAATTAGTGCACATCCAAAGCTAAAAGTCGTGGTTGTTGAAGACCGCCCAATTGAAACCAAAGCGCAGCCAAAAGCACAGGAGAAGAAATCATGAGTATCACTCCAGGGTTTAGACACGACAAAAAATTTGTAGTGATGGCGCTTCGCAGAGACAGCGACACAAAAGGCGCTGACTATATCGCTGCTGGCGCACAACCTCTTGCGATACTTACCAAAGGGTTGGCGGTTGATCCTTATCAGAGCGAACAAATTACACGTGATTTAGATACGGGTGAGCAAGGTGGAGAGAAGGTTATACACGCTGGTGAAATGATGACACTTACCATCCCTGTGGAAATAGCGGGCTCTGGTGATGCATCAAGCGCAGCTGCATACAGCGCAATCCTGCAAACGGCAATGCGTGACGAAAAAACCGATGTTGCCAATGAAGTGACCCATAACCGGGTTCTCAATGCATCGGAAGAGCAAGACGGTACGTTCTACTTTTATTGGGAAGGGATGTATCACATTTTGCTTGCAGGAAAATCATCCCTTACCGTCGCTGGAAAAATAAACGAACTGGGATACCTAACTTTTGAGGTTAAAGGAATCTACGGCGAAACCATCGAGGGCCTGCCACCTCAACCAGATTTCAGCGGATTTCAGGATCCTCTCCCACTAAGTAATTCCAACACCAAATTTACTTTGGATGCTCAAGCTCTCAACCTCTATGAGTATGAGCTTGCCGACAATCATAATGTTGAACATGACGAGGGAACTGAGCAAAACCAAGTGTTTATTGAAAGTTGGAGCGAAGAAGGAAAGTTCATTATTGAAAGCCCAGCACTGTCAACTTTCGACCCCTTCGCCTTAATGCGAACTTCAACACTTGTTCCATTTACATTTACCCACGGCGTAGCCAATGGAGAAGTGTTTGAACAGTCGAGTTCAGGTATCCAAATCTTAACGGTTAAGCCTACCGCTATTAAAGGCAAGCAAGCTTGGGATTGTGGTTTCAGGGTTATCAAAGGCCATCACAGTATCATCAAGACCAGCTAATACAACGTGCCCCGCAGGGCGATAAAAGCGCTGAGCAAAGGAGTCAGCGATTTACTCACCGCCAGGGATGGCAACTCTGTTTGAGAATCAACCATGCCATTTATCTTAGCGAAAAAACGTGAAATCGAATGGCCTGTATCAATTGAAGTACCAATTGATGGCGGCCATACCGAATCTCAAAAATGCACTGCAAGTTTTGAGGTTTTAAATCAAGACGAGTACGACAAGCTCATTGGCGATGACGTTAAATTCTGTGTTCGTGTCGTCACTGCATTTGGTAGTGACATTCAAGATGAAGACGGAAAACCACTCCCCTGTACCGCAAAAACAAAAGAAGCTTTATTTAAAAGTGCAGCATATGTGCGAATGGGCTTCATTAACGCATACCACGAAGCAGCCACGGGAATCGTAGCAAAAAACTTGAAGGGGCAGCCAGGCACTGGGCAGTCGGGCCGCAAAACCCGCAAAAAGAGATAGATGCCCTAACTGAGCAAATGCAGGAGCTCGGATTATCGAGCCATTTAGGAGAGTTGAACAAAGTAATGCGCTCGGACGAGCGTTATGAAGTTCTAGAGGAAAACTGGCCTATCGTCGAGTGGTTCATTGAGACAGAAGACCTGTATTTGTGGAATCAAAATGTTTGCCTTGGTCTTGATGTTAAAGCCGTCCGCGATGATGCGTTTATGTCGGGTCGCGAATTTACGAGTCAACAATACAAAGGACTTCGAATAATGGGTCGAACATTCGCAGATGAAATCACAAAAATTTGCACGATGAGTAAGTAATGAGTGAAATAGTAACTGGTATTCGGTTAAGGGGTGACGCAAGTGGCTTAGTAAGTGAGACACAACGTGCTCGCACAGCTCAAGAAAAATTCACTAATACAACTCGCCAATCTGGCAATCAAGCCCAACGAACAAGCGCCCAGGTTGCAGGTCTCTCTGCTGCAAAAGGTCAACTTACTGCAAATATTAGGACAATGTTTTCACCTGTTAACCTTTTAACAGGTGGTATCGCAGGATTAATCGCTGCAATGGGAATTGGGGATGTCATCCGCTTCTCGGATGAAATGAAACGTCTCGATAACCAAGTGAGGTTGATAACTAAATCGGAAAAAGAAAGAGTTGCAGTTCAAAAGGAGCTGCTGCAACTATCTAACAGAACATTTTCAGATATTGCTGCAACCACTGAGCTCTTTGCAAAAATGACGAGAGCCACACAAGACTTAAACGTAAGCCAAAATCAATTGCTAGCAGTCACACGAGCGGTGAACCAGTCTTTTGTTATAAGTGGAGCATCAACTCAAGAGGCTGAGGGATCTACTCGGCAATTAGCTCAAGCATTGGCTTCAGGCGCTTTTAGAGGCGATGAGTTTAATAGCGTTGCCGAGCAAGCTCCACGACTTATGGAGGCGCTCTCCACGCAGTTAGGTGTTACAACTGGTGAACTAAGAGAAATGGCTGAAAACGGTGAGTTAACTAGCCAGAAGCTTATAGCTGCGCTAATTAACCAATCTGAAGCCATAAACACAGAATTTGGAAAGATGGCACCTACCGCCAGTCAAGCAATGACTGTTGTTTCAAACAACTTCAAGACACTGGTATCAGAAGTAAACAAAGCATCAAACGATTTTGGCGGACTAACAAATACTATTTCTGGAATTGGTGAAGCCCTTGGGAGTTTAACTTCTATCGTAGCCAGCGGAGAGATGGTCGCCTATTTGTCAGCTTACGCTGGAGCATGGTCGGGCTGGGCAGATTCTGTTTTTGATTCGATTGACTTGGCTATAGGTGCAGTTAATCAATTCCCACTACAAGTTTTAGCAGCAAAAGCGATCACTGAAGAAACGCTTGGATTGCTTGCTGATGCATTTAAGTATTTCCCTCAGAACATTAAAGGAATGGTTCAGATACTAACTGTCGAGTTAGCCAATCTGGAAAGAGTAGCTAAAACATACGCTGGTCTATTTAGAGACACGGTTTTATTAGAGTTACAGCGACTTATAAAAAAGGCTGGCGCATATGCGAGCGAGCTAGTGGATGTACTCAACCCCTTTGATGGAGATTCATTTAATTTAGATGGTGAGCTGTCCCGCATTGATGGAACCTATGACAGGGTAACTGAAAAAGCAAAAGAGACTGCAAAGGCTCGAATTGCTGCTTCAAACCAAGCGAGAGATCAAGTTCTACAGGATGTTTTTGCAGAGCGAGATGGCGCAATTAACGCAATGAATGAGCAGCTGGCAGCTGCTAGGTCTCTCGCAGAGTTCAGGCTTCAAAGGCCAGCGGCCAACGATAACAGCTTCAACGCACCAGAACCTTTCGTTCCTGAAGAAAGAACATCAACGCCCGAAGAGCAAAACAGTGAGTATGAGAAGCTTAGGCTTAAGTTCGCCACTCGTGAAGAAGCACTTCGCATCAACGCGCAGAATGAAATGGCGATCATTGCTGAAGCGATGGAACAAAAGAAAATCACCGAGCAGCAAGGTTTAGACTTAATTTTCGCGGCTCGTAAAAAGCATCTCAGCCAAGTACAGGCGCTAGAAGCTCAAAAATCTAATTTAATACTAAGTAGCTCAGCACAAATATTTGACGGCCTCGCAAGTCTCGCAGGGTCTTTCGCGGGTGAGCAATCAAAAGCCTATAAAGTTCTTTTTGCCATTAGTAAAGGTTTTGCTATTGCGCAAGGCGTCATGAATTTATCTACCGCTATCAGTAATGCCATGGCGTTGCCATTTCCCGCCAACCTTCCCGCAATGGCCAACGCCGCAGCAACTGGAGCAAGCCTAATTGCGAATATTAAAGGCGTCACAATGCAAGGCCAAGCGCACGGCGGCTTAGATAAGAATGTCAGAGAGGGAACTTGGTGGCTTAGAAACGACGAGATGGTACTCAACCCTCAACAACGTCGTAGTTTTGAAAACATGGTCGCCTCAAATGATTCACGAGCACCGGGCGGAAGGAGTGGCGGTTCAAGAGTGTTCTATATCACCAACAACATAGACGCAACAAATGCAGTACCAGGCATGGAAGAAAAAATACGCGAGAGCGTGGAAATGGCGCAGCTGCAGTGGCAAGCCCAGTTGCGAGAAGACTTTTCTAATGGTGGCGAATTATCGCAAAGCTTAAGTGGGACGATGGCCGCATGAATGAGATTTTTGATTTTCCTCAACTTCCCGTTAGCCGTTGCCTGTTTGTTCCTCAGTTCAATACCAAAATGAACAGAAGTTCATTTAACGGTTTTGAGCATATTGTCGAGAACCCAGGCGAACGATGGATTGTTTCTTACAAGTTTTCAGTGCTGACATTTGAAGAATGTAAGGTGCTGAAGGCGCACTTAGCTCACTTGCGCGGCCCTGTTAATAAAACGCGTTTGTACGACACAACCTTTAATCAACAAAGCGGATTGTGGGCAGGCGTTCCTAGAGTAAATGGTGCAGGCCAGTACGGCATGATGTTAAACGCCGATGGGTTTGTACCAAACCTTTTGGTTGCAAGTGCAATGGACCGCTGTGTGATTGGCGAGCAGCTGCTTGAGATTAGGCAAGACTGCTATGCCGATGAGTTTGGACGCACCACGCTTTACTTTACAAACGAATTACGCGAACCCGCCACAGACAACAGTGTTATCCAAAGCGATGTTTCTTCGCTTAAAACCATCGCGCGATGGATTAAACCAGAACAAATACAGCAGCTGTCTGGCAACCGCCGTTTGTACCGCAATATTACGCTTGATTTTGAAGAGGCATTTACATGATTGAGAGCGCTATTTCACCCACTATGTTAGAAGCCGCGCAAGCCAGCCCGTCGCGCTTGCTCGCCTTTGCAGAACTAAACTTTAAGTCTGGCTGGGTACGAGTTCACACAGGTGTGGGCTCCCGCGTTTATAACGGGCAGACCTATCTAGGCATAGGCGAGCTTGGCAGCATTGGCAGAGTTAGAGAAAACGCGAGCCAAAGTGGTAACAGAACCACGCTTTCACTTGTTGTGCGTGACCCATCGTTGCTCAGTGAAGTCATGAACGAAGACCCCAACGGCCGCGAGTGTTTCATCCATTTAGTGGCGTTCGATGAGAACCGCCAAATAACAGAAGGCGCTGACTATTTTATCGATGCAGAAATGGTTGACCTAAAAGTTATCACAGGTAAACGCGCAGCGAACAAACCTGCGGTTATCAAAATTACGATTAACGACTGGTTCGAGCGATGGGCTCAACCTGTCGAAGTGGTAAAAACCACCGATGCAGCGCAACAAGAACTTCACCCGGGAGACCGATTTTTTGACCTTGTAGAAGTGATCGCAGGCTCCCCTCTTTCCAGTCTTCCAGTTAAGACAAATTACGGCGGTGGCGGTAGACGTTCAACGCGCGGTAGAAGCGGAGCCCACCAAAGATGAGAAATAAGAATTGGCCAGAAAAGCTTGTCACTTACCTGCAAGAGAATTTAGACACCCCGTTTAAGTGGGGCACGTTTGATTGCTGCTTGTTCGCTGCAAATGCTGTTCACGCGATGACAGGAAAAGATTTTGCCGAACCGTTTAGAGGTAAATACACCACCGAAAAAGGGGCAGCCAAGGCATTAATTAAATATGGCCATGGCGATATTAAAAGTACGTTAAATGCCATATTTGGTCCGCTTAAACCCCGTTTAAACGCAGGTCGCGGTGACTTGGTGCTTGTTGAAACCGACACGGGTGATGCCTTAGGGGTCGTTGCTAGCGGTAAAATTTGGGTGGCGACACTAAATGGCCTTGCCACTATGCCATTAAATCGCGCGTTAGGGTGTTGGAGTGTGCCATGCCACCAGTAGCTGTCGGCGTTGCATTAGGGTTGGGAGCCGCAGCGGTAGGCGCTTCGGTTACGGTTTTAGGTGTTGGTCTTTCAGCTGCACTAAGTGCAGTAGCAATTGGCGTTGGCGGAGCTGCAGTAACGCATTTTCTGGGTGATGCCCTTACACCCGATATGGGCGACTATGCATCTGACCCTGCCACTGACCAGTCATTAAATACCAACGCTAACGATGTAAGAAAAATAGTGTATGGCGAGGCGCTAGTAGGCGGCAAAATCGTCGGCTATGCCAAGCCCACTATCGGTGGTGATGACTACCACATAATGGTGCTTCACCTTGTTGGTCATCCGTGTGAGAGCGTAGATATTTATGAAATAGAGGGGAAGCCAAAGAGTGAGCTTTCAGGGTTAGTTTCCAGCCGAATCTATTTAGGCGACCAAACCACAGTGTGCCCACTTGCTAACCAATATATCAGTGGGTGGACATCGGAACATATAGGCGTAAACCAAACCTACGTGACGTTGAAAATTAAAGTTGATGATGAAGCGTTCCCGAGCGGGCTAAACGAAATTAAATTCGTTGTTCGTGGCCACAAGGTTTACGACCCCAGAAAAGACACGACGCAAGGTGGTGATGGCGAGCACCGCTTCGATGATGAATCAACATGGGAGTGGTCAAGCAACCCATCGCTATGTAGTTACGACTGCTTACGCCGTTACGGCGCAAAGCCCGTTCCGCGTCGACGCCTCCCTATGGACTTTATTGCTGTTACCGCCAACTACTGCGATGAACAGGCTATCTATAGAGACGCAGGGGGCAATGAGCAAACAGGAACGCGCTTTGAGGTTAACGGTGTTTTAAACAATGGCATGCGCCAACAAGACATGCTTAATCAAATTATGGCGTGTATGGGAGGCAAACCCTATCGTGTAGGTGGTGTCGTCTACTTTAAGCCCGCTATGTATGCTGGCCCAGCAACAATAGTCATTGACGTAGATAACGACTCAATGACGTTCCCAGAGTACCGCCCTCATCGCCCTTACAAAGAAAAAATTAACACGGTCAAAACCGAGTTTGTTAGCCCAAATCACAAGTGGCAAATGACCAATGCCCCTGTGGTAAAGAGCGCCGAGTACCGCGAAAACGACGGTGCTTACTTAGAGTCAAACCTGCGCTTCACGCTAATAACCCGCGACCATCAAGCGCAGCGAATAGGTAAGCTAGCAATGGAACGTAGCCGCGCGGGTTTTATGGCTACACATATTGTCCCGGGTGTTAGGCTAGATATCATTCCTGGTACATGTATAAAGTTTGTTGATGTCGAAACAGGCGTGAGTAAGGAGTTTACTGTTGAAGACAGAGACTTTGATACTGAAAAACATCAGACCAAACTGCAGCTAATAGAAGATGGCCCGCAGATTTACCCTGACAGCTTTGAAGCTGCTGAAGGAGACTTAACGCCAAACACATCTTTGCCAGATGCTACCGTTGTCCAGGCTCCTGAAAATTTACAGTGGACAACCACCCCAAATGACAGCTGGCGACAAGGTGTTTTAACGTGGGACCATCCATCGCCGGCTAACGTGATCAGCTATGTTGTTTCAGTCAGCAACAAAGACAGCCAAACACCCGAGACTCAACTAACATTTACGCCTGCAAACAGAGCTCAGAGCTTAGCGCACTTGCCTGTTGGCGTTTATACCGTCGCGGTATCTGCGCGAAACCGATTTAGAACCAGTCCAGGCATCGGACGAGACATTACTATTGGAGTACCGTCGACGCCCACACAAGGTGTGGTAGTAAATGTGTTGCCTGGTCGCATTGTGATTAACGGCCCTACTCTTCCCCATAACAACGCAACTTATGAATGGAAGTACTCCTATGATGGCGATGAGCAGGAACATTTCGATAGCGCCATTTATATGGGTAAAGGCGACACCGTTACTATTACAAACACCCCACACGACGGCATTATCTATGTTTGGTATCGGCTTATTGATGGCGACCAAGTAGACCCGAATTGGCTAAGCTTCAGCGTGGCCGATTTGATAGGTACAACGTTCGACAGAGTAGACCCAGAAATTATATCTCGAATTCAATGGCCCGGTTTACCAGCGGCACTGGGAGATCATATCGATGCTATCACTAATGACGTGGAGTATTGGAGCACGCAAACCAGCGAACAAGGCGACGACTATCAGCAGCTTATATACAACGTTACCGAAGCGGTAAGTGCTAATCAAATCAACAGCACAGAGATAATTGGCCTTAAGCAGAAAGTAGGTACCAAAACCGTTTCGGCACAATTTACCGAGTTCAAGGAGGTGAATATCGGTTATGAAGATGAAAACGGCGATTGGATAGTCGGTGCGCCCCTAGTTCGAGCATTTGACGAAGTGAAAGTGCAAAACAAAGATGGTGACGAACTATCAGTCATCAACTTCATGCAAGCACTTGAGACTCAACTAGGCGAATTAGGCGGCACTTATTACCTTGGCGTTGTAGATGAAAACGAAAATTTCACCGGGCTAAGTATACAGGGCGGTAATGGCGACAGCGACATTCTGCTTTACATGGATAACCTGCGATTTGCCAGCACTGCAGGTGAAGTCTTTTTCTGGTTAAACACTATTAGTGGGCGACTTGAAATAGGCGCTAACACAGAGTTTAAAGGCACAATGCGTGCAGCTAGAAAGCTCGTCGTTTTACCCAATGTTATGGAAGTAGAAGACCCGTCTGGCTTCGGTCCAGACAACTTATGGATATGGAAAGGAAGCCCGATTCTTGATCAAAACGGAGAGCCTGACTACGGCGCCTTAACAAAACAAAATGCCTCTCTAGGGTGGCGCGACTTAAATGGTA
This sequence comes from Alteromonas sp. 07-89-2, assembly GCF_013113925.1. Taxonomy (NCBI): domain Bacteria; kingdom Pseudomonadati; phylum Pseudomonadota; class Gammaproteobacteria; order Alteromonadales; family Alteromonadaceae; genus Alteromonas; species Alteromonas sp. 07-89-2. Next base: position 241,302 of record NZ_VTYM01000002.1, read on the forward strand.
ACGAGTACTTCGGTGGCTCAGTTACCACAGGCCAATTGATAAATGGTGGTGACACTACACTACTAACTCTTAACCCTTCAGTGGAAGTTGGTCCATTCACAACCAATGGAAACCCCAAGCAAGTTAGCTATGGCATTTCTTGGCGTGGTTTTAGTCAAGAAGACGGTTATTGCCCAACTGGTGAAACTTTTGTACCGAGTTGCACCATCATTCTTGAACGCGCATTAGGTGGCGGTGGATGGACGCAAGTCCAATCACATGAAGTTACTGGCGAACTACAATACCGTGAAATCCATGAGCCTGAAATATCTAACGACCCCAGTGGGCGTCTCTGTAATCGAAACGAGGTGACGAACTCATCTTTTACTTACACCGACACCAACACAAGCCAAGGCACATTCTCATATCGAGTAAGAGTGGTGAATCAGCAGCGGTACCACGTGATTCAATTCATCCAGACGCAAAACCTTAATCTTATCAGCGTTGAGGAGCGGCCTTCATGAGTGCAGTGAGAGAGTTCCCAAGCGTTAGTGTTAGTAACAACAATAACGTCATTCAAATAAACACCAATGACTCAAACTTCTCAGTAGTGCCGGGTAGCGTGATTTTTATTGCAGGTGACAGGCCGCGGTTGGTAACTAGTGGGGACACTACGAACAGAACATTAACTTTAGCAATTGCGTATAGCGGAAATGATATCGTAGAGAAAAGCGCAACACTCATACCGCTTGGTCAGAACAGTGCTCTATTGGACGCTGTCACTTCACTTACACAAGCACAGAACGGACTAGCTGAAGCATATGGTGACGGTCCTGGTACCGTAGGTGAAATTAGTTGGACAGCAATTTTAAACCCACCACCAACAGCTACGCAGTGGCCTACTTGGGTACAAGTACAAGGGGATATAAATGAAGTGCTCCCTGAGACAGCGAAGCGTTTCCCTAATTTCCCTGAGATTGGTGGCAAGGTTTCGGTTGAGCAGTTGCCAGATGATATCGACACGGACAATAAACGAACACAGGCCCTAAGCCCTCCGGTTCGTCAAAACCAAAGCCTTACTCATCTTCTAAGTGACTATCCGACGCTGAAAAAAACTGAAGAGTTGCCCAGCGATTCCCCGAACAATGAGCGCCAAATAAGATTTGATGACGTTCGCGGATTAGTACATCTATCTCTAACAGATAAGTGGTTAACGATTCCAACAACTATAGCGACGAGAAAATTCGCGATCTTCTGGAGAGGTTTAATCATTCGGCTTAACTCGGCCTATACGGGCAGCATAAAAATGCGCGTATATCCGATGGGAGTAGGCGGGAATGGGCTTCCTAATAACCCCACATTAGCGAATCATCAATGGCATGAATACGAAACTACAGTCACTGATTTATACAAAATAGGCGAGTTCAACAACGAGTACTTTGAAGGAATTATTGACTACGTAGAACTCGATAACTCATGGGCTTCTTTAGATTCTGACCATTCATACTATCGTGACTTAAACGGCTATTTTGATGTCGCTTTTGGCACGCTAAGAAGCCCGTTTAAAACATTCTATCTGCGCAGCGATAACCATTGGTATGGGGAGGATATAACTCCCCAAACGCCGAATTACATGGGAGCTAGTTGGCAACAAGACCCGAACGACTTCAGGCGATATACCGTCACTAATGCAGACGGCGGTACGGATGCGCTTCGATTGTTTGGTGATAACTCGGACGAATATAGCTTTGAAATTATTCTCATTGTTCACTCTCTCAATCGTGACATGGCTATAACTATTTCAAATAGCGCTCCAAACATAGCTTACGCCGCCGAGCCATATCGCTTCATAACCGAAGCTGAACGCATCTACTTTAAAAGAAAAAATGGGGCTATTACAGGAACAATGACCATTGAAGCAGTAAGAATTAGGATTCCAGCTCATGAGTATTAATCGCCTTTTTGATGTGAACTTAAAAACCGCTCAAGGGTGGACACAAGGCGAAGATTGGTCTGAGTGTAACCCTGTTCAAGATTTGAATGAAATCTATCATCGTGTATACAGTAATTCTCCTGAGGATGATCCTAACTTCAGACTTGAGAGAGGTGATAATTTCTACATAGGTGCGCATCCTTCAGAAATACGCGACTGGACGCCCAGAAAAGCACCATGGAACTTTGATATCGACGAGGCAAGAGAAGGAGCATGGTTCTCTTTTTACTTTGGCCTGCAAGTTGGTGAAAGCGAAATAGACACAAGCTTGGATAATCACTCACCTTGGATTATCAACGCTCCTGCAAATTTCATCTTATTAAGCGCAGATTACCACCGCTTCTACAGTGTAAAGCTTAAAGACTCGCAAAACCTTTTAACACTAACTAAAGACAATCGTGGCACTGAAATACATGGTGCGATTATGAGTAACGCAGGACTGATAAATACAGGCGGGTATCGTATGTTTGATTGGGTTTTACGAAGCTTAACGTGGATTAAAACAACACTAAAAGCGCTCATTATCCCTTTAGGTTCTAGCAATATCTCATTGCAAGGCTTTGATATTACCGGTTCTGGCGATATAGGTATCGCAGTAAAAGCCGGCCACTCCGAAATAGAGATTGTTGGTGGCAAGGTAATTAATGAAAACAACCTCTTTTCTGAAAACCCTACCCCCTTTATCGGTGTTCACTTAGAGCAGGGTGGAGAAGCTATTGTTCGATACGTAGATACACAAGGTTTTAGTGCTGAAGGGTTTAGATTTGAATGCCCCGTAGACGTTAAGGGTTTAACGTCAACCTACGACTGCAAAGGTATTCACTTTTCTGAAACCTCTACGGCTCGTGATTGTATGGTGTCATGGACGCGGAGAGTACAAGGTGATGGCTTTGCTTACGAGTTTGAAAAAGACGGTGAGCTTAATAACTGCGGATGTAATTTGGATGAAACAAGCGGTCTTGGTGTAATTGTAGGTCATGATGGTTCTACGATTACTATCAATGGTGGTGACTATAAAGCGCTGGCTCCTCTGCCATTTGTTTATGCACGAGGCAACTCTACATTTATTTTAAATAACGTCACAGTAAATGGTGAACTCTACAACGAAACTGTAACGTTAGTCGAAGGTGAAAGTTGGCGCGGTGTAAAGGCTGATGTAACACTCGACACGCTTCCTGTTTATGCAAATAAGACTCTATCACTTCCTTTTATGCATATACCCCAGTTTGATAATGCCGTGTCGGTGCAAGGTGCTGAAAATGCATTCAGCAGCCAGATTGATTTACCAAGCGGGGCAAGGGTTGTACCCACGGGCGATGGTTCGTTGCGATATATGCCTCTGGATGTATGGTTGCACCTAGACCCAGGAGAAGAAGCAATTGATTATTTCAGGTATAGCACTGAAAGCTTCATTTACATGCACCGCTTTAAAATACTGCCTTCACCAGAGGTCGGTGCAAAAGTAGTCCAACCAGATGCGTTTGGTGGCTCTGGCTGGTCTAAAAGTGGTGGTAACTACTATGCAAACCGTACAAGCAGCCCGCTAAGTGCCAGTTACAATTTTGAAGAAGGTGAGGTTTATCAAATCTCTTTAAAGTTGGTAGGAAGCGAAGCCGGTTCAGTTACACCCAAAATTGGCAGCACAGTAGGCCAGTACAGCCATAGTTTAGAAGGTACAGAAGTTTGGTTAATCCGTGCGCCAGCTAACGCCACGCAAATACAGGTAACGGCTTCTGACTACAAAGGCAACGTTCAAAATATTTTTGTGCGTAAGCTGCTTAGAACCGAAACCCCAGCAGTACCAGAACTAAATGCAACGGTTAATGGTAATACCGTCAATTTAGAGTTCGATGTAATGCCAGTGCTTCGTCTTAAATACATTCATACCGCTGACGTTTATAAAACAGGCGTACTTGCGCAAAATGAACAAGACGGTTACAGAGCGTCAGATTCTTCGAAACATTACCTTTTTGAAAACGTCGAGGTAAGCAATCGTAGGAACGGTGTAAACCTTCGTGGTGCAGAATCCCTCGAGGTTTATAAAATGAACTTCCTCGGTGGATACACTGGCACAAACGAACGTTGGCAAACGGCGATAGTAGGTGATTTGCACGGCCCGTTTGTAAAAGTGCAGCAAATACTATTCTGCACCGTTGATTTGATGCTTGATTCTAACTACGGCGATTACCAATCCCAGTTCGGGAATTCCGACTGCGTTGTAGTTAATGGTGCTTACCACGGCGAAGACGCGTTCAAATATTCTGCGCATATATACGGAAACGATTTTAGAAATAGTTCGGATGGAGTAACGGATCTCAAAAAGCGAAGTGAGATAAATTACTCGCGATACGAAGGCGGGTGCAAAATGCTGCGATCCCACTCCAAAGGTTCAGTTACTGTGTGTAATACAGAATTTGTTAGAACTTCTGGAGTTCGTGAGGTCTTCTATCCAAGCCACTCAAGCCCCTATATCGAAATTTGGAACTGCGCTGTAGATAACGTTAGGTGCGTAAGCAAAGAGCAGCTAATGAACCAGCCGAAAGGCTTTGGTACCTACAGCACCTTCAGTCCGTTAAGGACTCGACCCAAATTAGTCCATGTTTTAAAAACATATCCCACATTGAATGATTTAAACCGTGCGGCAATGACAGACATGGAGTTTCAATTTTCGAGCAATGCTGGCGCAGACTGGCAAACTCTTGATGTTCCTAACACTGGTTTACCCGGTGTAGTTGGGTGCTTTAAGCGTTCACTGAACTTTTCTTCAGGCACATACAAAGTCCGTTGTCGTTGCCTTAATGGTGCGCTAGTTGGCAACTGGTCGAATGAAATTACAATTACAGTATAGAGAGTTAAGAAATGGCAACTTTAAATTTTGACGGTGCAAACGGTAACTATGGGGATGGCTTCTTACAGGCTGGTTCATGGATTTTAGAAGATGGAATTTTAAGAATAACGGGGTCAGCCCCAAGTGGCGATGCTCGTATTCTGTGGGAATCTGCAAGTAATGGTTCGTTGACGTTGCGCATCCTCGACCCCAAAACAAGCCCCTCTTATGCGGCGATTTTCTTCAGGGCTACAGACTTAAATAATGGCTTTCATTTTCTAAATCGCGCCCAAGATAACCGCCTTCGCCTTATCAAGGTTATTGATGGTGTAACCCAATCCCCCGACTTGTTGGATATAACACCTGCAGGAATTGGGGGCGCATCACCTAGAACTTTAGGCGTAGAGTTGGATGGAGACACAATTCGATGCTTCCAAAATGGTACGCAGGTCGGTGGAGACATAACGGACACTTTTAATCAAAATGCAACATTGCACGGTATTCGTACAGGTTCTGCAGACTATGACTTTGACTACATCACAATTCCTGACCCTGCAGTAGCGGCGACAAAGAGTATCACTTTTGATTTGCATCAAGACTTAGTTGGGGTTTCAGGCGTCAACTTTTTAATTTCACCTACTCCTCTAGGTGACTCGATTACTTCGGGCGCGTTAGATACTTCTTCTAGCACCGTAACTATTGATTTAGATGCTTTCCCTTCAGTAGCTGCTGGTGAAACTCTTATGCTTATTGCTACTGATAAACAAGCTGCAAATGACGATGCCGACATTATTGCGTGGTCTTCAGCGACTGTAACGGAGGCGTAATATGGCTAACTCAGCATTATGGCCACAGCGCCTAAGTTCATTCAATTATGTTGATAGCGGTGGCGCTATTCCTGACTTGCCTGCTCTACCTCTACCCCAGTTTGTCAGCGGGTTCAAAAGAAAGATAAACAAGATAGGTAAGTTGTTTGATAAACCTGCCTCTATGGTTGATGACGAGGAGTTTTGGGCTCGTGTCTATAAGACCGTTTATATTCCTGGTTGGCCGAGTGAAATTTACCCGTTTATCATGTACTCATCTTCTGACCATAGTACAGGCAATGGCGGTATTTATGTTCGTGTATGGAGAAAAGCAGACGGGCCACTAACAGACGGGGCGGCGTGGCACGAATGGCAAGATGTATCAAATGAAACATGGTTCGATCACATAGTTCAGAAAACTAACCCTATCTACTACAAAGAGGTGCAGACGGAAACACCACAAATGATAGTAGATCAGGGATTGGTTTATTTATTTACTCACGATGGTGCTGTGAATGCGGGTAGTGAATACGGCGGTAATGTACAAGCAACCACATACGCCACAGGCTCAAACGGAATAGATTTTACGTATAAAGGTATCATCAATGCCTACAACCCTAAGCTTTTCTCAGGGAACGGCCATGGTGGTTACTTTGATGTAGGGCTAAACAAAAACCCTGCTATCCCGTTTAAATGGATTGCTAAACAAACCAAAGGCGGTGGCTTTGACAACCGTGGACCCAGTGTTCGCATAGTGGGTTCAAATACCCTAAGCGCTCGATACTGGACTGAAATTGCAGACGTAGGCCGAATGCAAGGTCAACTTAAACAGTACAGCCCCGCAGGGAAAGAAGACTGGATTTACATACCAGAAAATCCGCATAACCAAATTAAAGAAGGCGCTTACTGGAAAATTAAAGGCACTTTTAGACCCAACGTTGTAACTGGTGGTGTAGATGCGGGGGCGGTTCCGTGCGAATTTTTAGTTGATGACTACTTTAATTTTGTGTCAGAGCCTAATGTTATGGGCGAGCTTGGGGCCGCTGGCGAGTTCGATGATGATGAACTTCAAAACTTTCACGAACTTGAATATGAAGGTGTTGTGTATGGCTTTTATAAAGCCATGCAGAATGGCGCTTCAGTTAGCTCAATCGGTATTTGTACGGTTACCGAAGAAGCCGCTGACTGGGAAATTTTCAACCCTTTAAGTCAAAGGGCAGTGCAGCAATCCTATGCCTCTGATGGCGTTAATTTACCCACAGGGCTAGCGGTCACCCCTAGCCTATCAAACTACGATTTAGAAGGGTTGAGCTGTGTATCGTTGTTGTTGGACATGGATGAATCTGAATCGTCCATAATCTCAACGCAAGGCATTACCCCTAAAGACCACGACATCATCGATGTAATGTTCAAGAACATCGGGAAAGACACGTCTGATGCGATGCTTGTTGAATTTGGTTTAACCGATAGTTTGACCGCGCCAACGGTTCAGTTTAACTATCGATGGAATCCTAGAGCGACAGCAACCACAAGTGCCGCACGCTCTGAGAAAATGGCTATAGACACGTTAGGTACATCAAGCGATGGTACTACGTTATCGCGTAACTATTTTGGGCAAAGTGGTGGGCGCAACTCAGACAAAGAACAAGATGAGTCTAGCCAGTCACGCCACAATGTTGGCTTGCGCCTTGTGCCGGCGACTGGTCAGTTAATCGTACTTGAAGGTGTAGCTGGGCAAGAAATTATTGATATAAGCGGGTTTGACTATAACAAGCCACTTTATGTCTTTATTAAAGCGAAGCTTGACAGCTCATTAGGTGCTGAACCTGCAACGGCTGACGCTGCCGTTACATTTGAGAAAATAGACCTAATCACATATAGCGCTGACGCAGTAGCTGTGCCGCAAGCACCAAGCCTCGCGACGTCTAAAACCAGTGAGTCGATTACTTTAAGCACTAACACCGTTCCTGGGGCTACGGGCTATAAATTCTTTTTAGATAACCAACAAAATGAAACAGGTTCATTTACAGGTTTAGAGCCAGAAACAACCTACACCGTTTATGCTCGTGCGTTCAATACCCTTGGCGATTCAGCGCCAAGTGCAATACAAACGGTTACTACAGATGAGGCAATACCAGTGAATCAACCCCCAATAGCTAATGCTGGACCTAACCAGTCAGTAGCCGCCGCAACGCAATTCACGCTCGATGGTACGGGTTCGCAAGATACTGACGGCACTATAGTCGAATGGCGCTGGACACAAACTGCTGGTGATACAGTAACACTTGACCAAGAAAACCCTGCACGGCCTACTGCAACGGCTCCAAGCAAAACAACGGCGCAGCGCTTGACGTTTCAGCTGGTCACTGTTGACGATGAAGGTGCAGTTAGCTCCCCTTCCCTGGTTAACATTGACGTTGCTGCAGTAGTACAAAATGATGTACTCAACATTATCGACAAAATTTCGTTCACGTTTGAATCAGATGGAATGATTACGGCATTTCCAGGGCGAGCAAATAGAGAAACATTCAGACTTAAACCTAGTGATCCTACTGGCCTTGTTCTCGAGGACGGATGGTTCGATTTCGAAGCAAATGATGTAAGGAGAGTAGAAATCTCTATGCTCGAAACCACTGGCGTTAAAATCATATCTACTGATACGGATTCAATCACGAGAGAAAAAAGTAAACTGCACGCAAGAATGGGAGATATGCCAATCAAGTCATCAACAAAAGAGTTCGAACCGACTGTCTCTGTTTTTGTAGGCAATGATGAGAGAGGTGTTGTTATGACTGCTCCAGGGCTATCAGGCGCACCCAAAGTAAAATACTACTCAACAACCGCAAGAGCTGTTTAAACGGGATTTAAATATGCCTTATACAGTCGAGATATTTAACCAAGTTGAAGTCGAAGAGTTCATCACTGGGTGGATTCTTCGACTAACTTTCCCTGAAGGAACGTTTAAGTTCTATGCTCACTCACAAGGTGAGGACGATGTTGTAATCTATATTGGGCACGGTACAGTCACAATGAAGATGAAGCAAGCCGTCAGGGAGTGGGCTAACAAGAGAGGTATTAAGCAGGTCAATTGGGGTAGAGAAAGGAAGATAAATAAAGCCGCTAAAGTCTAATAGTGTCGCCAAACTTCTCCGCGCTGTTCGCCAAACTTCTCCGGCGGCTACATACACAGTGTAAAAACAGAAAAGGCCAGCATTGCGCTGGCCTTTACATTTATTTGGTGCGGAAAGCGGGACTTGAACCCGCACGAGCTATGCTCACCACCCCCTCAAGATGGCGTGTCTACCAATTCCACCACTTCCGCGAAAACTTTTTAGTTTGAACCTTCAGCGTCGTCAGACTTTGGTACGTCTGTCACATCGCTTTCAACAACAGGAACATCGCTTTGAGCTGCATCTTCAATAACTGGTACGTCTTGATCAGCTGGTAGCTCTACTGGCTCTTCTACTGTCGCTGGAACTTCTAGGTTGTTCCACTCATCTTCTGCGCTTTCACGGTTTGCAGTCATTGCACCCAAAGAAAGGCTAATTAAGAAGAACAAGCCGGCTAATATAGCGGTCGTACGAGTCATGAAGTTACCTGAACCTGATGAACCGAAAACAGTGTTTGAACCGCCTGAGCCAAATGAAGCGCCCATATCTGCACCTTTACCTTGTTGGATCAATACAAATCCAATAAGTAATAGCGCTACAATTAGGTATGCTACTAATAGCACTTCGTAAATCATAAATACCTCGTCAGTTTGCCGCTTGGCAAATTGAAATAAAATCTTCAGCTTTTAAACTGGCTCCGCCAATTAAACCGCCATCTACATCTTTCTGTGCAAATAGGGTTTCAGCATTATCTGGCTTAACACTACCACCGTACAAAATACGAAGGCCTTGAGCCAATTGTGCGTCTACTTTATTAAAGTAGCCGCGAATAAATTCGTGTACTTCTTGTGCTTGCTCGGGGCTGGCTGTTTTACCAGTACCAATTGCCCAAATCGGCTCGTATGCAATAACAGTTTTGCTGAGTTCGTCTACCGACATGGCGCTAACTAGTGCATCTAGTTGCTCGCCAACAAACGATTCAACATCACCTGCTTCTCTCACTTCAAGTGGCTCACCTACACAAATGATGGGTACAACACCTGAAGAAACACATTGCTTTGCCTTTAATGCAACAAGTTCGCTTGACTCGCCTTGGTCTTCTCGTCTTTCTGAATGCCCAACAATTGCGTAACCGCAACCTGCTTCTTTAAGCATTTCAACTGACAACTCACCAGTGTGAGCGCCGTTATTAAGTTGACTTACGTTTTGAGCACCAATGGCAAACGAATGGGTTTCAAATGCGTGTAAAAGAAGTGAAGGAGCGCAAATTACGATTTCCGAATCAGCTTTTACATTCGCCAGTTTTTGATTAAATTCAGCAACTAATGCCAAATTTCCGTTCATTTTCCAGTTGCCAGCCACGAATGGCTTTCTAAGATTTTTACTCACAACGCAGACCTTAGCCCTGTCTTCAAAGCGGGCGTGATATTAACTATTTAATTGAGAAGATACAAGCACAAAAAGCAAAATTTCCTGCTACGCCAACTAATTGGCGAGATTACGAACAGTTTCAGCAATATGCTCTGCCCATTTGTGAGATTGGCTTTCGTCATTCGACTCAACCATCACACGAATTAACGGCTCAGTACCACTTTTACGTAGAAGTACCCTGCCCGTTTTACCTAACGCAGACTCAGCCTCTTTCTTAGCATTTTGTACATTGCTGTGTGCTAAATAATCCACTTCTTGGTTAGCGTACCTCACGTTAACTAGCGTTTGCGGGTACATTTCAAACCCACTTGCTAAGTCGTGTAAGTCCATGTGCGAACGAAGCATTGCAGCAAGCACTTGAAGCCCAGCTACAATACCGTCACCCGTAGAGCTCATATTAAGATTGAGAACATGACCCGAGTTTTCACCGCCAATAGACCAGCCTTTTTGCTGTAGCAGCTCCATCACATAACGGTCGCCAACATTACTTCTTGCGAAAGGAACACCAAGCTTTGACAACGCATTTTCAAGGCCTAAATTACTCATCAACGTGCCAACGACACCACCCTGCATTTTGCCGTTCTTAAGCGCGTCGCGGGCAATGATGTAAACAATCTGGTCACCATCAAGCACATTGCCAAGGTGGTCTACCATCATAATGCGATCGCCATCGCCGTCTAGGGCAAAGCCAAGATCAGCGCCGGTCTCCTTAACCTTATCAACAATCGCATCCATTGAGGTTGCGCCTACACCGTCGTTAATATTTAAACCGTTCGGCGCTGTACCAAGTTCGATAACCGTAGCACCTAACTCTCTCAATACATTGGGGGCAATGTGGTACGTTGCGCCATGTGCGCAGTCCACAACAATTTTAAGATCTGTCAGCGATAATTCTGAAGGGAATGTCCCCTTACAAAACTCAATATAACGACCCGCAGCGTCGTTTATACGCGTGGCCTTACCCAGCTTATCAGATGCCACACACGTCATTGGACGCTCAAGCATATCTTCAATCGCTAACTCGATATCATCATCAAGCTTAAAGCCTTGCGCTGAGAAAAATTTAATGCCGTTGTCATAAAACGGATTATGTGACGCACTAATCACTATCCCTGCTTCTGAGCGAAATGTTTTGGTGAGATAAGCAATGGCTGGCGTTGGCATGGGGCCTAGCAAGCCGATATTGATACCAGCAGCCGATAAACCCGCCTCTAAAGACGACTCTAGCATGTAGCCAGAAATACGCGTGTCTTTACCAATAAGTACTTTGTTCGTCCCTCGTCCGGCAAGGACCTTACCTGCTGCCCACCCGAGTTTTGTAACAAACTCTGGGTTGATATTGCTCTCGCCTACCTTTCCGCGGATACCGTCGGTGCCGAAATATTTGCGCTGCGTCATTATTATTCCTTATTTTACTGAATTCAGCATTTTCACGATATTGACAGCATCAGCTGTTTCTTTCACGTCGTGAACGCGAATTATCTGTGCGCCCATTTGGGCGACAATTGTAGCGAGGCTTATGCTTCCCGCCAAGCGCTCATCCACTTTTCTATTTAGCAAATTGCCAATCATCGACTTGCGAGACATGCCTACTAACACTGGGTAACCCAGCTTCATAAGCGATGGCAAGTGTTTCACCAGCGTATAATTGTGTTCCAGTGACTTTCCGAAACCGTAGCCAGGGTCGAACAAAATCTTGTCTTTAGCGATGCCCGCTTCTTCACACACTTTGGTACGCGCGAGTAGAAACTGACCCACATCATTCACTACATCATCATACTCAGGGCTTTGCTGCATGGTTCTGGGTTGCCCCTGCATATGCATTAAACAAACAGGTACTTCTGCTTCAGCTGCTACTTGCAATGCACCAGGCTCTTGTAACGCGCGTACATCGTTAATTAGCCCCGCGCCGGCTTTCACCGCTTCCCGCATAACGTCAGCCTTGCTGGTATCAATAGAAATAACACATGCGGTATTTTTAGCTACGGCTTCAATAACGGGTATTGTGCGATCAAGTTCTTCCTGCAGCGATACATCGGGCGCGCCTGGCCTTGTCGATTCGCCACCTATATCAATAAAAGTTGCCCCGTCTTCAATCATGCGAAGCGCATGGTCAAGGGCTTGAGATACATTTGTATGCTTGCCGCCGTCAGAAAATGAATCAGGAGTAACATTTAAAATGCCCATTACCTGAGGCTGTGACAGATCTATGGAGTACTTACCAAACTGCATGAATTACCTGCATTACCTTTGTTTTGAAATTACCGTATTTCTTAGACAGAAAATATGTTGAGAAATGAAGCTATAAAGCAAACTGATTTTGACCCGCTGTCTTAGCAATGAAACCTACTTAAAAATGCATGCTCTTTGCCTTGTTGCTTGCTGAATTCTTTAGTTTGTTCTTCGCTATGTTTTTTGCATTGTTCTTTGCAAAGATCAGTGTAAAGCGTAACGAAATAAATAACTCAGCTAACACCGTGACATAAACTGTAAGTCAAATTCCCAGATTAAAATCAGTTAGCTCTAACAAAAAACGCCAGTTAAACTGGCGCTTTTCAATGGATGTAGAAGGTTAGCTTGGAATATCGCCCGGCTTACCTACCGACGGCTTGTCTACACCGTCATTTTTGATTTCACCTTCACGAACCGGCGCACCACCACTTGGCTTATCGCCACCCGATGGCTTGCTGTCATCCCAGTCAGCAGGAGGACGAACGTCAGTGCGGTTCATCAGATCATCAATTTGCTTAGCATCAATGGTTTCGTACTTCATCAGTGCGTCTTTCATTGAATGTAAAATATCGATGTTGTCTTCAAGGATCTTTTGAGCACGCTCGTAGTTGCGGTCAATCAGTGACTTAATTTCCGCATCAATGGCACGTGCTGTGTCATCAGACATGTTTGTTGCCTTAGACATAGACTTGCCTAAGAACACTTCGCCTTCGTCTTCAGCGTAAAGCATTGGGCCCATTTTGCTCGACAAGCCCCATTGGGTCACCATCTTACGTGCAATTTCAGTCGCACGTTCGATGTCGTTAGATGCACCCGTGGTTACTTTGTCGTCACCATAAATAATGGCTTCAGCAATACGCCCACCAAACAAGCTAGAAATCATACTTTCTAAGTGCTGTTTAGAGTGGCTCACTCGGTCTTGCTCTGGTAAGTACATGGTCACACCCAGCGCGCGACCGCGTGGAATGATTGACACTTTGTATACCGGATCGTGCTCTGGCACTAAGCGACCTACGATAGCGTGACCCGCTTCGTGATACGCTGTCATTTCTTTTTCAGGCTCAGACATCACCATAGACTTACGCTCAGAGCCCATCATGATTTTGTCTTTCGCTTTCTCAAACTCTTCCATAGAAACAAGGCGCTTGTTGCCGCGAGCAGCGAACAATGCAGCTTCATTTACTAGGTTAGCAAGGTCAGCACCTGAGAAACCTGGTGTACCGCGAGCAATAACTGACGGTTCTACGTTATCAGCCACTGGCACTTTACGGATATGAACTTTAAGAATTTGTTCACGGCCGCGGATGTCAGGAAGACCAACCACTACTTGACGGTCAAAACGACCAGGACGAAGAAGCGCAGGGTCTAGTACGTCAGGACGGTTAGTTGCCGCAATAACGATAATACCTTCATGACCCTCAAAGCCGTCCATTTCAACAAGCATCTGGTTAAGGGTTTGCTCACGTTCGTCGTGACCACCACCTAGACCAGCACCACGTTGACGGCCTACCGCATCGATTTCATCGATAAAGATGATACAAGGCGCCGCTTTTTTCGCTTGCTCAAACATGTCACGCACACGAGATGCACCTACACCCACGAACATTTCAACGAAATCAGAACCAGAGATCGTAAAGAATGGTACTTTCGCTTCACCGGCAATGGCTTTTGCAAGCAACGTTTTACCTGTACCAGGAGGACCTACCATAAGTACGCCCTTCGGAATTTTACCACCAAGCTTTTGGAACTTAGACGGGTCGCGTAGGAAGTCTACCAATTCAGATACATCTTCTTTCGCTTCGTCACAGCCTGCTACGTCAGCAAATGTTGTCTTAATTTGGTCTTCACCAAGCAAGCGAGCTTTGCTTTTACCGAATGACATAGCGCCACGGCCGCCGCCACCCTGCATTTGACGCATGAAGAAAATCCATACACCAATAAGCAGTAACATGGGGAACCATGAGATGAAAATAGACGTCAGAAGAGACTGCTCTTCTGGTGGTTCACCGTACACTCTTACGTCGTTCTTAACCAAGTCAGATACTAACTTGTCATCGAAGTAAGGTACGAATGTTTGGAAAGTTTCGCCTGAACGCTTAGTACCTCGAATTTCGCCACTATTATTGATGCGAACTTCTCGAATATTTCCCTGTTCTGCTTCTCTCAAAAACGTTGTGTAGTCAGTTTGCGAACGAGACGATTCACTCGGTGAAAAGCTCTGGAAAACCGACATTAAAACAACGGCGATGACTAACCATAAGATTAAATTTTTTGCCATATCGCTCAATGCTACTAACCTCTATAAACCCGAATTGCTTGTATATTCAACAAGTTGTTTATTGAATAAACGACACAACTCGCAACGAAAACCGCTTATCTCAAAGCGTACTACACTTTATACCCACAAGCCACCAAATACACCTCTCGCGAACGTGATCTGGACGAGTCAGGCTTACGCGTCTTTATGGTTGTGAAAGATTGTTTAAGTGCGTTCATGAACTCAACAAAACCCTCACCTTGGAACACCTTTATGACAAACGAACCACCAGGCTTTAACACTTGGTGACACATATCAAGCGCTAGTTCGCAAAGGTACATAGAGCGAGATTGGTCAACCGACGCGTTACCTGCAAGGTTCGGTGCCATATCTGACAACACAATATCTACGGTGTTCCCACCGATTCTGTTCAATAGTGCGTCGAGAACAGCGTCCTCTCTGAAATCACCTTGTAAAAAGTCTACGCCCACAATTGGGTCCATGGGCAAAATATCGCACGCGATAACTTGACCATTGTCGCCAACGAGCTGTGCGGCTAGCTGTGACCAGCCCCCCGGTGCAGCACCAAGGTCTACAAGTGTCATTCCTGGTTTAATAAGCTTATCTTTTTTCTGAATTTCTTCCAGTTTGTAGATAGCCCGCGAGCGCCAACCTTCCTTATTTGCTTTTTGCACATAATGGTCGTTAACGTGTTCTTGTAGCCAGCGTTTACTGCTAGCGGAGTGTTTCTTTTTTGTCATTCCAATACAATGTCATTAGGATTGTAGAGAAGATGGCGTTAGAATACGTTATTTCAAGCATAAACTAACAGATTAATTGTAAGAAATATTACTTCATGAAACTTTCAAATAAACAGAAACAATTCCTAAAAGGCCTTGCACACCCTTTAAAACCTGTTGTGCAGCTAGGTGGGAACGGCCTGACAGAAGGTGTGGTTGCCGAAATTGACAACGCCCTTAGCCATCACGAATTAATTAAAGTTAAGGTGCCAACAGACGATCGCGAAGAAAAAGCGCTAATCATGGATGCCATTGTTCGTGAAACAAACTCAGTTAAGCTACAGGTAATCGGCCACACGCTAATTATCTACCGTCAAAGCGAAGACTGTAAAATTCAGTTGCCAAAATAGCTGAATATAAGGTGCCGATCCCCGTCGGCACCGTAGTTTTTCTTCTTACTTCCCGTTAACATCACGTTAATAATAGTGAAAAACTAGGGTTTAAGGGAAATCTATGACGCTAAATAATCTTACTGCCATTGTTACTGGTGGTTGCTCCGGACTTGGTCACGCCACTGCTATCGCACTTCGAGATGCAGGTGCTAACGTCAGCCTTTTCGACTTAAATGAAGAGCTTGGCGCACAGCGCGTAGAAGAATTAGGCAATAACAACACACTTTTCACCAAAGTCGATGTACGCGATGAAGCTTCTGTTCAAGCAGCTATAGACGCGACAGCCGAAAGGTTTGGCGCCATTTCTCTAGTGGTTAATTGTGCAGGCATCGCACCAGCTAAGCGACTGCTTGACAAAGAAGGCAATCCGGCGCCGTTGGGTGATTTCCAGAAAACTATCGATATTAACTTAGTAGGAAGCTTTAATGTTTCTCGCTTAGTTGCAGCGACGATGGCAAAGCAATCGCCAGTTAACGAGGAAGGCGAACGCGGTCTTATCGTAAACACTGCTTCAGTTGCTGGTTACGAAGGTCAAATAGGGCAAACCGCTTATGCCGCGAGTAAAGGTGGTATTATCGGCTTAACCCTTCCAATGGCTCGAGACTTAGCCCCGTTGGGTATTCGTGTTAACACCATTGCGCCGGGTGTAATGGGCACGCCAATGCTACTTGCTATGCCAGAAAAGGTGCAAGACGCCCTTTCTGCTAACGTTCAGTTTCCTAAGCGCCTTGGGCTACCAGAAGAATTTGCTAAGTTGGTTATCCATATGGCGAACAATAGCTACCTAAATGGTGAGACAATCCGCTTAGACGGCGGGCTGCGCATGCCTCCAAAGTAGTGATTAAGTACATTAATGCTTTAATCAAAAAAACCGCCTTTCTGAAGTGACCCCAATAATTGGAGTGTCCAACTAATTGGGGGTCACTTCATTTCGGCGGTTTTTTTAAAGCGTTATCTATTGGTAATAGTTAACTTTTCATTTTAATTAGCGTATCAGCTTCTACCGTGAAACGATTAAAGAAATCGTCTTCTAGTTCGCCAGTGATGCGTACGCGCTCGCCTTTCATTAGCGTTAAGTAACCATCCGCATCCACAGGTGCGTCCTCAAGCTCATCAAGTTCTACCGTGAGGGTGGTATCGCCAACGTCAATTTGTAACGCTTCTTTGCCAATTGATTTAACGGTACCTACAAGCACCATTTCTTCATCGTCAAACTCAATGTTACTTGCTGTACTTAAATAAAGGTCTGCCGAAGCCTGATTAACCGACTCAGCTAAGTAAACAGTATCCATACCATCAACAATCACACTTTGAGCAACTAACCTTTCGCTCGAAAACATGCCATCATCAAGACGCGCCGTTACCATGACTTCTTCGCCTTTCATTTTTGCATAGGCATTACTGTCAAGGTCGGTGTCTCTTAACTCAACAAAGATATTCCCGTCACCGTAATCTAACGTAAAGAATTTTGAATCTACAGCAGACACCTCACCGGTCAACGTAATCCACGTATCACCAGACTCAGATGTTCTGGACTCAGGTTGCACTGACGCTGAAGCTGCTTGCATTTGCGCAGTTTTCATCTCGTCAACGTTAGCTTGTGCCATTGCAGATGAGCCCATCATAGCGACTGAAACCAGAGTTGCTGTAATCGTTCGTTTTGAGTTAAACATCGTAACCTCCTTAAAGGCATCATTGTTATCCATTCGATAATCTCTGATGCAAACCCAATGCCGCGCATATAAATCAATAACTTACGTGGAATACACTTAAATTATCTATTTGCTAAAAAGAAAAATATTCCGACTATTGAAGACATTACACTGTATCTTGCATGCGTATTTGTGAGGTGCTTAACCTTCAGATAAAAGAGTTAAAATAATACGCCTTACTGTGTAAAGTAGAGTTATGGAATTAGGTTAAGCACAGTGGACAGCAAATGTCTCACCCTCATCAACATATTGATACGCCACCTCTTAGTAGTGATGTCGAAAATAATACTGCAGATAAATTAGAAACCGTTGAAACAAAGGATATAGTCACGCCCTATGCGTTTGGCGTGGCAAACTCACTGTTAGGCAAGCGTCTGGCTACACCTTTTCAACGAGGGTGGGCTCAGTGTATTGACCTACTATTTGTCGCCATTTTGAGCTCGCTGGATGCACTGTTTTTGGCGATTATTGCTACAGTGACGTTTTATAAAGCTAGCCGCAACTTAGCCAACCATGACCTAGCCAATCAAAGCCATAAAAAAACTACGCGTTCATTTCTTCGAATAGGTGGAGCGTTCATGCTCTTTTGGACAGTGTTGCTTACGTTAGATGCTGCTAATGAGGCTAATTACTTTCGTGACGATGCAACTGTCAGCAACGTGATCGACTCGCCTAGTCGCCCAGGTGAGAAAAATGGTGCGAACGATGATATTGGAATAAATGAGCAAGTTGTAAATAAAGGTGTGCATGAAGATGGCCTACAGGAAGCTGAAGGTATTGAAAGTGACCTAGCAGATTTCGATGACGCAACTTCAGAGCCCTCAGCAAACACTTACAGCATTGTCGCGTGGATTAAAGGGTTAATTACTGAACTTGGCTTAGGCTTTGGTTGGGCCGCGCTTTATTACAGCGTGTTTACCGCATGGTTTAACGGAAAAACTCCAGGTAAACGACTGCTAAATATACAAGTACTCAAACTCGATGGTTCTGGACTGTCGCTATGGGAGAGCTTTGGTCGTTATGGCGGTTACGGTGCGGGTTTAGCAACGGGCTTGTTAGGATTTGTGCAAATTTACTGGGATCCTAACCGACAAGCTATCCAAGATAAAATTTCAGAAACTCTGGTGATCAGCACCCGCGATTAGCTCGCTCTGATACTTGCGTTTAACATTGAATGGCTGTGTGCACGTTCTACTGAAAAAACGCTTCCTTATTAGCACAAAAATCAAGAAGCGCGCCTCGACACTGCAAGTACGCGCTTCGTTTTTATCTATTCGCCATCGCCACCATTAACAATAAGCGCAATATTGTATAGACGGTTTACGGCATGGTAATTGATTGAGTTTTTGGGGTAACGACCTTTACTGCTTATTTTACCCGCTTCCTGTTCCATCAAAATAGATAGCGCGTCATCAACGGTCTCTACAGTGTAAATATGGAACAGCCCTTTTTTCACAGCATCGATAACAGTGGCGTCTAATACCAAATTAATCGCATTTGATTTAGGAATAATCACGCCTTGCGTGCCGGTGAGGCCACGGTGTTGACACAAGTCGAAAAAGCCTTCTATCTTTTCGTTCACTCCGCCAACCGCTTGCACTTCACCATACTGGTTTATGGAACCCGTGATAGCCAAGGTTTGTAAGCAAGGGATTTCAGTCAACGCAGAGATAAGCGCAACCAGTTCACCAAGGGATGCACTATCGCCATCAATATGTCCGTATGACTGCTCTAGCGCTATATTTGCCGATAGGGTTAACGGGAAATGCTGGGCATACTTGTTGCCCAAGTAGCCGTTTAGCAACATAACGCCTTTTGAGTGAATAGGCTGTCCAAGCTCTACCTCACGCTCAATATCAACTACACCACTTGCGCCGGCAAATACAGTAGAAGTAATGCGTGCAGGCGTACCAAATGCAGTGTCACCAATATCCAATACAGTTAACCCGTTTACTTTGCCTACCGCTTTTCCTTCAGTGGCAATAAGCACGTGCCCTTCTTTAATATCGTTTAATAGTGTTTGACTGACGCGGCCGGTGCGTCGCTTCTTGGCACTTAATGCTGTTTTTAAATGATCAAGTTCTAGTGTGTCGGCACTAGATTTCTGACAGAAATAATAGGCTTCATTAACTAGCTCGATAACTTCAGCGAAGTGCGCAGATAGCTTTTCTTTGTGTTCAGCCATTCTTAACGAGTACTCAACTAGCCGGCACATCGCGTTAGCGGTAATGCCTTTAAGTCCTAACTGAATAAGATGCGCACGTACTTTGCCCACGAAATCAAAAAGCGCCTGTCTGGTGACGGGAATTTCCAAATCAAAATCCACCAACACTCTAAACAGTTCATCAAACTCGTCATCGTAATCTTGCAGCGTGTAGTATAAATCACGCGAGCCTAACAGAACGATTTTCACATTTAAGTCGATGGGCTGTGGATTGAGCGTAATGTTGTTCACCATACCCACATCTTGCTGGGGTAAGTCCATGCGCAAGCGCTGCGACTTGATGGCAAGCTTAAGGGTATCCCACACGAAAGGTTGTTCAATAAGTTGGTCGACATCCAACAACAAATAACCGCCATTTGCACGATGGAGCGCACCGGGCTGAATCATGCGATAGTTGGTAAACACGCTGCCGTGAATGTTGGTGTACTCTATTTTGCCAAACAAATTTTGATAAGTAGGGTTCGGCTCATAAATAACAGGGGCTGCGTCATCGAGTTTATTCGACACCAAAACGTTAGGAAGAAATTGCTCTTCTAAAAATATCTTCTTGTCGAAGTCATCACTCTTCTCTTCTTTCTGCTCTTCACTGTGAATGACTAAGATAGCGTTGACCAATGCAGTTTTAAGCTGCTTGAGGTACTTCATTACCCCTAGCTCAGACGCGTATTTGTGCTCAAGCACTTTTAGCAGCGGCTTAATCCCCTGCTCTGCGGTCTTTTTGTCAAGCTCACGCAGACGCTCAGAGTTTTCGCGTTTCCACGTAGGCAGGCTTAACAGACCTTCGCTTAACCTATTTTCTAGTTCGTCAATAAGAGTATAAAACCCTTCCCGTTGTGCGTCAGTTAATGACGCAAACTCTGTGTCACTTATTGGCTTGCCGTTAACGATAGGTGAAAACGTAATAGAGCCACCCTCTTCGTACAGCGCAACATCATTCGCTTGTGCGTAACGCTCTACCGCATCGATAGCCGCATCGTATTTTTGCTCGAACTCTCTGGAAATTGACGCGCGACGGCGCTGATATCCCGGATTATCAAAGGCAATGGGCAGTGAGTCTAAGACATCGTCAATAAGCGCAGCCATGTCCTTGTGGAATGCTTTTCCACCACCGGGAGGAAATTTTAGCGCAACAGGTTCGCGCTCTTCGTCAAAATTGTTGATATAACAACAATCATCAGGCGCCGGTAGCTGGGCAACTTGGCGTTCAATGTAATCCTTCACTAGAGTGAAGCGCCCCGTAGCGGGCTCACCCATCACATAAAGATTATAGCCTTTGGTGTTAATACCTAACCCAAACGTAAGTGCTTCACGCGCACGCTCTTGCCCAATGAAGGTCGCATTTAGCGCTTCATCATCTTTTAAGGCACTGTTTATCGCTCGGCGATTTATGGTAGGTGAAAGCGCGTCTACATCTAACGCATATAATTTACTGTCTACAGACATGTCTGTTCTATCTTTGTTTCTTTACTTAAGTGAAACCCTAATTAACATTAGTGTCAAACGCTTATCCTGAATAAGGCAGCTTTGCATCGCTAATTGCACAACAAACAACCACCTTCATCAGGTTAGGAAGAAATTAGTTAGTACTAAAAGAGGATTGCGGCCTTCCCAAACATTAAAGTGTGTAGCAACGTACGCTACTTTCAATTACCTTAAAGAGAGGAAAAGACCGACATGCTTTTTATCGACGAGACCTGGTTTCACGCGCAATAACCAATAAATAAAAACAGGGTAATAACAATGACAAAAAAATTGAAAACTCGCTCACCCCTTCTGCTCACCTCCTCTTTCCTTGCAACCTTTCTGGGTACGGCATTTTCTTCAATGAGTATCGCTAACGTAAACTATGCAGATAACTCAGGGTTTTCTATCACCAATGAGAGTGAAAGCTATGCGCCAGTTGAAGTCGTGTACTCTCATTTTATTCAACATGTGGATATGTGGTGGCCGAAAGACCACACATGGTGGAAAGGTGCTTTGCGCATAGATGAGCAGGCTGGTGGCTGTTTCTGTGAAACGACAGACACGGCGAGTTCAGCGCATATGCAGGTAAGCTATGTTGAACCGAACAAAAAAGTGGTGATGACAGGCGGCTTAGGCCCGCTTCAAGAAATGGGTATGTCAGGTGCACTGACATGGGAATTCAGCACAATAGCATCGAGCACATCATCGGATGCAAACACACAAGACGGTCGTATACCGAAAACTAAAGTCACCCTTACCTACCACGTCTCAGGTAATATTCATTTTAATGGCCAAAAAGCATCTAACGAAGACGCCGCCAATTTAGTTCGAGTCGTCGACAAAGTGCAGGCGCAACAACTTAATGCACTAACCGCGTTTAGTGACAATAATTAGATGCGACACTGGGCCTGTTTATCGACAAAATAAGATGGCGCCAAGAGAAAGTAATATGAGCAAATGGGGCGAGTTCTGGTGTTCAATCGACGTAAACTGTGCCATTAATGCTCACTTTTCAAGCAAGCAACAATAAATATTGCCTAGTTCAGTGTTAAGCTATTGAGGCATGGCTTAGCGCTGGGTTATTCTATTGGGCTATATGTATGTTAAGTGGGTGAATCCCACGCGCGGTTAGTTGGCGTTGCTACAAACTCGCCTTATGCCGCCCCATAAACGTTTTAACTTTTAATGCGGAAGCCTAAGTTTCATGGCCGATAATCAGTACAATCCGAAAGACATTGAACAACGCGTTCAGCAATACTGGGAAGAAAACCAATCGTTTAAAGCAAATGACGACGTAGAAAAAGAAAAGTTCTACTGCCTGTCTATGTTCCCATACCCTAGTGGCCGACTTCACATGGGTCACGTGCGCAACTACACCATTGGTGACGTGATCAGCCGTTTCCAGCGCATGCAGGGTAAAAATGTATTGCAGCCTATGGGTTGGGATGCTTTTGGTCTTCCGGCTGAAAACGCAGCAATTAACAACAACACTGCTCCTGCGAAATGGACATACTCAAATATTGATTACATGAAAAACCAACTTCGCTCGTTGGGTTTCGGTTACGACTGGGATCGCGAAGTAACCACATGTAAATCAGATTACTATCGCTGGGAACAGTGGTTCTTCACGCGTCTTTACGAAAAAGGTCTTGTTTACAAGAAAAACTCTACTGTGAACTGGGACCCTGTAGACCAGACTGTTTTGGCCAACGAGCAGGTAATCGACGGTCGCGGTTGGCGCTCTGGTGCGCTGGTTGAGCAAAAAGAGATCCCTCAGTGGTTTATTAAAATTACTGACTACGCCGAAGAACTTTTACAAGACTTAGAGCAGCTTCAAGAATGGCCAGACCAAGTACGCGCAATGCAGGCAAACTGGATTGGCCGCTCTGAAGGTGTTGAAATTACCTTCGATTTAGCGTCGGCAGTTAACGATATTGCCGATTTAACGGTATATACCACGCGTCCAGATACCTTCTACGGCGTTACTTACGTTGCAGTGGCTGCGCAGCACCCTCTTGCCGAATTCGCAGCAAAATCGAACCCAGATTTAGCGGCCTTTATCGACGAATGTAAAAACACCAAAGTTGCTGAAGCTGAATTAGCAACCATGGAGAAGAAAGGTTTCGCCACGGGTTTTGAGGTTGTTCACCCACTAACCGGTGAAAAGCTTCCAATTTGGGTCGCTAACTTCGTGTTGATGGACTACGGTTCAGGCGCGGTAATGGCTGTTCCTGGCCACGACCAGCGCGATTGGGAGTTTGCGACTAAATACAACCTACCTATTCAACAAGTCATTGCGCCAAACGCAGGTGATGAAGATAAGTGCGACCTTACCGTTTCTGCATTCACTGAAAAAGGCAACTTGATTAATTCAGATAAATTCGACGGTCTTGAGTTCGATGCCGCATTTAACGGTATTGCCGATGAACTTGAAAGCAAAGGCTGTGGAAAGCGCAAAGTAAATTACCGTCTTCGTGACTGGGGCGTAAGCCGTCAGCGCTACTGGGGCGCACCTATTCCAATGCTAAATTTGGAAAACGGTGAATCTGTTCCGGTTCCTGCTGACCAACTACCGGTTGTTTTGCCTGAAGACGTAGAAATGAATGGCGTAACCTCGCCAATTAAAGCTGACCCTGAGTGGGCAAAAACCACATACAATGGCGAAGCCGCGTTACGTGAAACGGATACTTTTGACACCTTTATGGAGTCATCGTGGTACTACGCGCGCTATGCCTGTGCTACTAACAACGACGCCATGCTTGACCCGACATCAGCAAACTACTGGTTACCAGTAGATCAGTACATTGGTGGTATCGAGCACGCTATCTTGCACTTACTTTACTCGCGTTTCTTCCACAAGTTGTTACGCGATGAAGGCTTGGTAAACTCTGATGAACCGTTCAAGCGTTTGCTGTGTCAAGGCATGGTATTAGCTGACTCGTACTATCGTGAAGACGCGTCTGGTAAGAAAACCTGGTTCTCGCCTACCGAAGTAAGCACTGAAAAGGACGATAAAGGCCGTATTGTTAAAGCATGGCTAACCGCTGACGGTGAAGAAGTTATTCACGGCGGTATGACGAAAATGTCTAAGTCGAAGAATAACGGTATCGACCCGCAAGAAGTTATTGACCAGTACGGTGCCGATACAGTGCGTTTATTTACCATGTTTGCTGCTCCACCGGAGCAAACCCTTGAATGGGTAGATTCTGGTGTTGAAGGAGCAAACCGTTTCTTACGTCGTATCTGGAAATTAGTGACCGAACACGTTGAAAAAGGCACGCCAGAAGCGATTGATGTTAAGGCACTGTCGAAAGACCAACAGGCTCTTCGCCGTGAAGTACATAAGACCATTGAAAAGGTGTCTGATGACTTAGGCCGTCGTCAAACCTTTAACACTGCGGTTGCAGCGGTGATGGAATTGTTAAACCACCTTCAAAAAGCGCCACAAGAGGACGCGCAGGACATCGCAATTATGCGCGAAGCCTGTGAATCTATCTTGTTGCTTCTAAATCCTATTACGCCGCACATCGCTCACGAGCTATGGAAAGTGTTGGGTCACAGTGAAGATATCGATTTAGCACCATGGCCACAGGCTGATAAAGCCGCATTGGTTGAAGACGAAAAGCTAATCATCGTTCAGGTTAACGGTAAGGTTCGCGCTAAGATGACAATTGCTGCTGATGCTAGCAAAGAGAGCATTGAAGCATCTGCGAAAGAACAGCCTAACGTTCAGCAATTCATCGAAGGTAAAACCATTCGTAAAGTGATTGTTGTGCCTGGCAAGCTTGTAAACATTGTAGCTAACTAGGTCAGATACTGATGAAAAAGCACTTACAATTCGCAGTCGCTGTGTTGGGAACCGTATTGGTTACTGGCTGTGGCTTTCATTTGCGAAGTAGCCCTAGCCTACCTGACGACATAAACACCGTTGCTATTGAAAGTGCCCGAGCACACGCGCCCTTGGCGCGTGCGCTTGATAAACGCTTAAACGTTTACGGTTTATCCAGTGTTAGCGTAGATAAAACATCGCGCTCTAACCAAAACGTAAACATCTATTTGCTTCCAGAGAAACTAGAACGTCAGCTGCTGTCGGTTTACCCTTCGGGTCAAGTTGCTGAATATGAACTGATATATGTTGTGCGTTACCGCGTGCAGTTTCCTGGTAAGGAAGCGGTAATGGTGCAATTTGAAGTAGTACGTGACTATCAAGACGACCCTGACCAAGTGTTGGCAAAGTCTCGTGAACTTGAATTGATGTTAAGTGAAATGCGCGATGAAGCCGCTGATATCATGATCAGACGCCTTTCCAGTCAGGCAGCCGCTGCACCAAATGCATCGACTTCAATTAGTCAGTAAACATCAGAATTTTTCATGCAGATTTATCCAAACCAATTTAGCCAAGATATCACCAAGGCACTTCGCCCGTGCTATCTGGTGTTTGGAGATGAACCCCAGCAGAAGTTTGATGTCATTGAGCAAATACGCGCTAAAGCAAAAGCCAATGGCTTTGAAGAGCGTACAGTACTTGTTGCTGAAACGGGCTTTAACTGGAATCAGTTGATTGAAGCCACGCAAAGCATGTCGCTTTTCTCAAGCCAACAGTTTATTGAATTAGAGCTACCTACGGGAAAACCGGGCACTGAAGGCAGTAAAATGCTGCAAGAAGTCGCGGCGTCATTAAACCCCGATATTTTGTTGCTGGTTCACGGCCCCAAAATTGGCAAAGACGTGCAGCGCGGCAAATGGTTTAAAGTGCTTGATGATTTGGGCGCGTCGGTATTGTGTTACCCGTTGGAAGGCAAGCAGCTCAATGCATGGCTCAACCAGCAGTTAAATGCCCACCAACTCTCCGTATCAGCGTCGGGTGCTAAGATGATTGCTGATTTCTGCGAAGGCAACATGCTTGCTGCTAAGCAAGAAATTGACAAGCTCGCCCTACTCTATCCACACCAGTCTATTTCAGACGAACAAATTGAAAAGGCGATGGTCGATCAGTCGCGCTTCAACGTGTTTCAACTAGTTGACGTTATGCTTAGCGGCGACAGTACCCGCTGCATAAAAATGCTATACCGATTAGAGAGCGAGGGTCTGGAGCCTAACATCATTATTTGGGCGCTGATTCGAGAGTGGGAGCAGTTATGGAAACTAAAACTAGCGCAGCAAAGCGGTGCCCCCATTCAGTGGCAAAAATTCGGTATTTGGCGTAATAGACAAGGTTTTTATCAAAGTGCCTTGAATCGTCTGAGCGTCGCGCAGCTAGAAGACATCCAAAAAGCACTGACTCAGTCAGATCATGCATTCAAACAGAATGTCATTGCCCGCCCTTACGTAGAAATGTGTCACCTGTGCATGATGTTTATGGGTATGGACCTTCGCGAAATTCCCCTGTTACAAGCATAATGGGCAATTCTAAGTGAGTCTTTCCGGCGCTTCTCGAACAAATCCAACGGTGAAAGCCATTCTTGGGGGTACGTTTAATCCGCCGCATAAAGGCCATATTGGTGCGGCACTAAAAGCGGCAGATGAAATTGGAGTAAACCACGTTCATCTCATGCCTTGTAAATTAGCTCCGCATAAGTCAGTAGGTGTGTCAGAAAGCCATCGGGTAAAAATGATTGAACTTTGCGCCCAAAACAATGACAGACTTATTCCAGAGTTAATTGAACTGACGCTTCCGTCACCCTCTTATACAGTTAAAACACTGCGTGCACTTAAAGAGAAAAGCGATGACACAATCTGTTTTTTCATTGGCGCAGATTCACTGTATAATCTGGACAAATGGTACGAGTGGGAACACCTGCTCGATTATTGTCACTTAGTGGTTATGCGCAGAGACGATGAGAAATTTTCGCCTCCTCCCGCAATACAAGCTTGGTTAGATTGTCATGTGGCTAACGATAAAAATGTTATTCACGCAAAGCCTGCAGGCCATGTAGTGTTAACCAACACACCGCTTTTTAGTGTTTCATCTACTGAAATTCGTGTCGTACTAGCAAGTGCTGCCACGTCCGAGAAATCGGGTACGCCAAACAGTTCAAATGCTGACCTATCTAATTTATGGTTAGAAGAAAGCGTTTTAGATTACATAAACGAACATCAGTTATATAAAAGTTAAGTAAGTGAGGAAAACTCTTGGAGAGTCAACAGCTCAAACAGTTTGTTAAAGACAAAATTGACGATATGAAAGGCCGTGATGTTATTGAACTAGACGTTCGCGGCAAATCAAGTATTACAGATACCATGATCATTTGTTCAGGTAACTCAAAGCGCCACGTTTCATCTATTGCAGAAAATGTCATGGTAGAAGCGAAGAAAGCGGGCCATGCACCTGGAAGCGTGGAAGGTAAGGAAACCGGCGAATGGGTTCTGGTTGATTTTGGTGATGTTATTTTGCACGTTATGCAAGATGAAACCCGTGATTTCTACCAGCTAGAGAAACTGTGGTCGTAGTGGCGTAAACGCTTGCTATAAACATGCAGTAACACGGTCAATAAAGGCCATACTCAAATGCGTATGGCCTTTATTGTATAAGTGAAATACTAATTCCTGCGGTAAGGGTAAAAGAAGTGCGTATACAAATCGTCGCGGTCGGAACAAAAATGCCAAGCTGGGTAAGTACAGGCGTGGATGAGTTTATTCGTCGTTTCCCTAGCGACATGCCAGTGTCTTTTACTGAAATACCCGCCGGAAAGCGAGGCAAAAACGCGGATATTAAGCGCATTTTGGAAAAAGAAGGCGAGCAAATGCTAGCCGCTATTCCCAAAGGAAATCGCATTGTTACGTTAGAAGTAACAGGTAAACCCTGGGACACTCCCACGCTTGCTAAACAACTCGACAATTGGAAAATGGACGGGCGCGACGTAAGTCTGCTTATTGGTGGTCCAGAAGGGCTAGCACCAGAATGTATTGCTGCGTCGGAACAAAAGTGGTCCTTATCAGCCCTAACTCTACCCCATCCACTTGTTAGGATCATTCTTACAGAAAGCTTATACCGCGCGTGGTCGGTGACGCAAAACCACCCATATCACCGTGAGTAATTGGTCGCTTTATTAATGCAAAGGAAGTCAATGCAACGAAAACGTCAAGCAATACGGGACCACTCCGCTGAAGCGAACTTGTTCGCGCGCCGAGCGACCATTGCTTTTATTATTGTTGTGGCCATGTTGGGCATTGTACTTAACAACCTCTATTCTTTGCAGGTCACCCAGTTTGAAGATTATCAAACCCGGTCTAACGGTAATCGCATCAAGGTTCTTCCGATACCGCCCAACCGTGGCCTTATCTATGACCGCAACGGCGTGCTTTTAGCTGAAAACCGCCCAGTTTTTAGCTTGGAAGTTATTCCAGAGCAAGTGGATGATATTGAGCAAACCCTTGCAGATCTAACCGAATTAATGAGCATCACCAGCGATGAAATTGAACGCTTTCAATCTACGCTTAAAGGAACGCGAAGATTTAAACCCGTTGCGCTTCGCACTCAGCTAAGCGAAGAAGAAGTAGCGTTGTTCTCTGCCAGTAAACACAAGTTTCCGGGTGTTCAAATTGAAGCGCGTTTAGCTCGTCATTACCCTTATAAAGAAACGCTTACCCATGCACTGGGGTATGTTGCACGCATTAACAAGCGAGACTTACAAAAACTCGTTGAAGCAGGTCAAGAAGATAATTATGCCGCAACCCACGATATCGGTAAGCTAGGCATAGAGAAATATCACGAAGAGCTGCTTCATGGAAAAGTGGGTTATCAGCAGGTCGAAGTAAACAACCAAGGCCGAATTATTCGTGTACTCAGTGTTGAGCCACCAACACCGGGCAAAGACATCGTACTTAACCTGGATTTAGAGCTTCAGTTAGAAGCCCAGCGAATAATAGAAGGCATGCGCGGCGCTGTAGTGGTTACCGATGTTAAAACAGGTGGCGTACTGGCACTTTATTCTAACCCTAGTTACGACCCCAATTTATTTGTGCACGGTATCAGCAGCAAGAATTACTCTGCGCTACTGAATTCGCCAGACCGCCCGCTAATTAACAGGGCGACACAAGGACAATACCCTCCGGCTTCTACCATTAAACCGCACCTTGGTTTTGTAGGACTAGAAGAAGGCATTATCACCAAAGACTACACCATTAACGATACAGGTCGCTATCAATTGCCAAATGTGTCGCACGTGTGGCGCGATTGGCGTCGATGGGGACATGGCAAAGTTAACGTATCAAAAGCAATAGAAGTGTCGTGCGATACTTATTATTACGAGCTAGCGTATAAATTGGGTATCGATAAAATCAGTGAATCTATGTACGAATTCGGATTCGGAGATTTCACGGGTATCGATCTTTACGAAGAGTCAGATGCCAACATGCCTAGCCGAGGTTGGAAACGCGCTCGCTTTAATCAACCTTGGTATATTGGTGACACCATCCCCGTTGGTATAGGACAGAGCTATTGGACCACCACGCCGGTACAGTTAAATACATCGGTTAACACGCTTATCAATGCTGGGGAACGCTATATTCCACAAATCATTCGCGGTTATATGAACACCGATAGTTCTGTCGACCTTATCCCGCTTAAGTCGCTGCGGCCTATAGAAATTAAGAATCGTAACAATTTGGATGTGGTGTTAAACGCCATGCGCGATGTTGTGAGTGGCGAAGAAGGCGGCGCGCGTCATGCATTTGCAGATACCCCTTACGACTCTGCGGGTAAGACAGGAACAGCACAGTTATTTACCGTTGGTCAGAATGAAAAATATGACGCTACTAAAATTGATGAGCGTCTTCGAGACAATGCCATGTATGTTGGCTTTGCACCGTTCAATGATCCAGAGATATCGGTAACCGTGGTCCTTGAAAACGTAGGCGGTGGTAGTAAGAACGCAGCACCCGTCGCCCGTCAAATCATGGATTTCTATTTCAGAGACCGTGTTTTTGAAACTGCCGAAGCTGACTCGGCAAACAGTGATAATGAATTAGGGACGAACTAGTGAAGAGAACCACCATAAACCCTAATAAAATAAGTTTTCTTCAGCGCATTCATATCGATGGCTGGCTGCTAGTCGGGCTACTCGTGCTAAGTTGTGTTGGGCTATTTACTCTGTACTCGGCGTCAGGTCAGGATATGGAGCAAATGGAGCGCCAGTTTATCAGGCTGGGATTTAGCTTTGTCGTTATGTTCGGATTAGCCCAGGCCCCTTTGGGCGTGTTTAGGTTTTTCTCAACCTATGCCTATGGTGCAGGCCTGCTCATGCTAATTGCCGTTTTATTATTTGGTGATATGGGCAAAGGCGCACAGCGCTGGCTAGACGTGGGCTTTATCCGTTTTCAGCCCTCTGAACTGATGAAGCTTGCCGTGCCTATGATGGTTGCATGGTATATCAGTAAATTCACTATGCCACCACGCACCACCCACATTATCGTTGGGTTTGGTTTGGTGGTCGTGCCCACCATTCTCATTGCAAAGCAGCCTGATTTAGGGACCTCGTTACTCATCGCCAGTTCAGGTATCTTTGCCATATTCCTGGCAGGTATGAGCTGGCGTCTTATTTCAGTAGTGGGCGGCCTCATTGGCGCGTTTGCGCCTGTGATGTGGTTCTTTTTAATGAAGGATTATCAAAAGCAGCGGGTTCTTACTTTTTTGAACCCAGAAAGCGACCCGCTAGGGTCTGGCTACCACATAATCCAATCTAAAATTGCCATTGGTTCCGGTGGTGTAGACGGCAAAGGCTGGCTGCAAGGCACGCAATCACAACTCGAGTTTTTACCCGAACGTCACACCGACTTTATCTTTTCAGTATTCAGCGAAGAGTTTGGTCTTACCGGTGTAATGTGTTTAATGGCAATATACATTTTTATAATTATGCGCGGCCTTATAATTTCTAGTCGAGCACAAGACGCCTATGCAAAATTGCTTGGTGGCAGTATTACCCTCACCTTTTTTGTTTATGTATTTGTAAACATGGGCATGGTGTCCGGATTACTTCCCGTGGTGGGTGTTCCCCTTCCTCTAGTGAGCTTTGGAGGAACATCTATGGTGACTTTAATGGCAGGTTTTGGCATTCTTATGGCCATTGCCACTCAGAAACGTTTAATGTCTAGATAACTTGTATGTTGCAGCGCCTTTTTTCGGTACTTGATTTTGTAAAAGCGGGTTTAGTTAATGCGGGTCTTGTTAACCAGAATCTGGCAAACGGACAGTTCTTTCGCTATGGCTCAGCTGTTTTAATAGTTTTGGCATTAGTGGGATGCCAAAGTGCACCTACACAATCTGGTCGCTATACTCAAAAGCAAGACTCAGCGCCTAAGCACGTTGCCAAGAAACCAGAAACACTTGATGCTGTACCAAAATACGAAGCCTACCGCATGTTTAACAGCAGGCCCTACAAGGTACTGGGCAAGCACTACACGCCAATGGATAGTGGTAAGGGCTATGAAGAGGTCGGCTACGCCAGTTGGTATGGCCAAAAGTTTCACGGTCACTTAACCTCAAATGGCGAAACTTACAATATGTTTGCCATGAGCGCGGCTCACAAAACATTGCCACTGCCCTCTTACGTGCGTGTTACTAACTTGGAAAATAACAAACAAGCGATCGTCCGCGTTAACGACCGAGGCCCTTTTCACGATGATAGAATTATCGATTTGTCGTATGCAGCCGCAGTAAAACTAGGCTACCACAGCAAAGGCACAGCGCGAGTCAAACTTGAAGTTATCCACTTTGACGAACAAAACAATGTGACGGTGGGAAACAGTCCAACTGTTACTTACGATGAATACTTGGGTATTGCGGTAGTACCCGCACCGGCCATGGCAGCAACTTCACCCACCCCGCCATTAGCCCCCTCTTCGAACACCGCGGATACCAACTCAAGCAGCAGTGAGAAAAGTAGCAACGCGGTAAGTGATGCGATTTATATTCAAGTTGCTGCGCTTTCAAACGCCGAGAAAGCAAAATCTATCTCTAACGTGCTATCGGCGTTATATCAAATTCCCGCTCACCTGCCAGTAGCAGATAACATTTATAAACTACAGTTAGGCCCTATCCACGATGAAGCAGTCGTCGCGGAGGTTCTTGAACAATTAAAGCAAAATGGCTATCCCAACGCTTACGCGATTACGCAGACCATGTAGTTAGTTGGGTTGTCGCACGCTCATAAAAACAACGACATTGTGGCAGCATTGTGTCATTCAGCAGGCAATATCACGGTTTCTTCGCCTAATACCTACAATCACGTAAACTTTTTTGATAAAACCTAGTCTTATAAGCAGCCTTTCGTTAAGATCTCTCGTCACCTCAGCTAATAAGTAGGTGAAACAACAGAATTCGGTTACGAACTGGACAAAAGCTAAAATTGGGTAGCCATGTTTTGCGGTCATCGTTTCGCGGTCATCGCAACAATAGGGTAAGCTTTAACTCACACGGATAAAACGGTCAAAGAAATTAGAACCATGCTCAGAATAATTCAACGCGCTAAACCGTCATTACTTTCATTTGCCTTTTTGGTGATAGGCACATTACTACACACAGCAAATGCTGCCGTAGTCACTCCGCCTGCTCCTTCAGTTGCCGCAGAAGGTTTTCTTTTAACCGACTTTGAAACGGGTCATGTGATTGCATCTAAAAATGCGGACATGCAGCTTGCTCCTGCGAGCTTGACGAAAATAATGACTATTTATGTTATTGGCAAAGAATTACAGGCCGGTAACATCAGCTTAGACGACGAAGTGACTATCTCGGAAAACGCATGGGCGAAGAAATTCCCTGACTCGTCAAAAATGTTTATTGAAGTAGGTACACAAGTTTCAGTACGTGACTTACTACGTGGCATTGTTGTGCAGTCAGGTAACGACGCCTGTGTAGCTATGGCAGAACACGTAGCAGGTTCAGAATCTGCTTTTGCCAGCATGATGAATGCACACACGGCATCACTTGGCATGAGTGGTTCTCACTGGGTTAATGCTCACGGTCTTCACGACCCTGACCACTACACTACCCCTCGTGACATGGCGATTCTGTCTCGCGCGCTTATCGCAGAAACGCCAGAAATGTACAAGATTTATAGCGAGAAGGAATTCACCTACAACGGCATTAAGCAATACAACCGCAATAGCCTGTTGTGGGACAAAAGCTTAAACGTTGATGGCATTAAAACTGGCCACACGTCTGATGCGGGCTACAGCCTAATCACTTCTGCAGAGCAAGGCGGTATGCGTCTAATCTCTGTAGTTATGGGGACTGATAGCGAACGTGCACGTAAAGTTGAAAACAAAAAGCTACTTAAGTATGGCTTCCGTTTTTACGAAACACTTACGCCATACCAAGCTGGTCATAGTTTCGTTGCTCACCGCATCTATATGGGTGATAGAGAGACAGTAGACCTTGGAATTAATCAATCTACCCCCATTACTATTCCACGCGGTCAGGCGGCTAATTTAGAAGCTAACTTCGAACTTGATGACAAGCTTGAAGCACCACTTGCAAAAGGTCAGGTTGTTGGAAAACTTTATCTACAACTAGACGGTGAAGATGTGGCTAGCTATCCCCTTGTTACCCTTCAAGAAGTAAAAGAAGGCAGCTTCTTTAATCGCATGAAAGACTACATTATGCTTCAGCTAGGATTTGACGACGAGTAAACACCTTTA
The DNA here is from genome assembly GCF_013113925.1 of Alteromonas sp. 07-89-2. Lineage (NCBI taxonomy): Bacteria > Pseudomonadati > Pseudomonadota > Gammaproteobacteria > Alteromonadales > Alteromonadaceae > Alteromonas > Alteromonas sp. 07-89-2. The sequence goes on from NZ_VTYM01000002.1 coordinate 275,165, forward strand.
CTGAATACGTTAAAAAGCTAGTTGTGAAGCGGCCAGATTTGTTACAATCTGGCCGTTTTTTTATATGATATTTTAAGTACCAAGGATATCGCATGGATACCCGTTTTGACGAATTACTAGATTTTCCAACAAACCAAACGTTTAAAGTCATGGGCGTTGCTCATGAAGACCTACCTCAACAGGTAGTGAGCTGCCTTCAGCAACACGCGCCAGGTGATTACTCGCCTAACGTAAAACCAAGTAGTAAAGGTACTTACCACTCGGTTTCTATCAGTGTGCGTGTAACCAGCAAAGAGCACATGGAAACCATTTACACTGAACTTGCCAAATTAGAGCTAGTTAGGGTTGTACTTTAAGTGAATGAGCAGTCGATAGCGTCTGACGCAAACGGCGTTATAGTGCGTCAGTTAGGGCGTCAGCCGTATGAGCCTATCTTCGAGGCAATGAAAAGCTTCACCGATGAGCGAGACCAAAACACCCAAGATGAAATTTGGCTTGTTGAACACGATGCCGTCTTTACGCAAGGACAAGCAGGCAAAGCTGAACACATACTTATGCCTGGTGATATTCCTGTTGTTCAGGTTGACCGAGGTGGCCAAGTGACCTATCACGGTCCAGGCCAACAAGTGATTTATCTGATGCTAAACATAAAGCGCAGAAAGCTAGGTGTTCGCCATTTAGTCACTGCTATGGAAGAAGCGGTGGTCGGACTACTTGGAAAATACGGCGTAACCGCGTATCCAAAGCCCGATGCGCCTGGCGTATACGTCGATGAGAAGAAAGTTTGTTCATTAGGTTTAAGAATACGTAATGGCTGCTCGTTTCATGGCTTAGCTTTAAATGTTAATATGGACCTAACACCGTTTCAGCGTATTAACCCTTGCGGTTATGCCGGTATGGAAATGATCGATACCGCGCGCCTCAATGGTCCAACTACGCTTGAGACCGCTGGTAATGAATTAACGCATTTGTTGCTAGAAGCGCTTTCCATTGCACAGCCAACATACAAAGAAGGTTTTGATGAGTAATGCACGACCTCAAGCGGGGATAAAACTCCGTGATGATGAAAAAGTAAAACACATTCCCGTCACTATTATTCCTACAGAAAAGGAAGAAATGCTGCGCAAGCCGGAGTGGATTAAAATCAAGCTTCCTCGTACTACCGAGAAAATTGATCACATCAAACAGACACTTCGCAAAAACAACCTTCACTCTGTGTGTGAAGAAGCGAGTTGTCCTAACCTTGCCGAGTGTTTCAACCACGGTACAGCCACCTTTATGATTCTTGGTGATATTTGTACCCGTCGTTGTCCTTTCTGTGACGTAGCCCACGGTAAGCCACTGCCTCCGAGCGCAGAAGAGCCAGAGAAGCTGGCTAAAACCATTGCAGAAATGAACTTGCGCTATGTGGTTATTACTTCTGTTGACCGTGACGACCTTCGCGATGGCGGTGCTCAGCATTTCGTAGATTGTATTAACGCCATTCGCGAACACAGTCCAACAACGACAATCGAAGTATTAGTACCCGATTTTCGTGGACGTATGGATCGTGCACTTGAGATTTTCAAAAACGGCGTGCCTGATGTGTTCAACCACAACTTAGAGACGATCCCGCGTTTATACCGTGAATGTCGCCCTGGCGCGAATTACCAATGGTCGTTGGATTTGCTTAAGAAGTTTAAAGCGCAACACCCTGACGTGATGACCAAATCTGGTCTGATGATGGGTATGGGCGAAGAGAACGAAGAAATTCAAGGCGTACTTGATGATCTGCGCGCTCACAATGTGGACATGCTTACGCTGGGTCAATACCTTCAGCCAAGCCGTCACCACTACCCGGTTAAGCGCTACGTACACCCTAAGGAATTCGACGCCCTTGGTGACTACGCAAAAGAAATTGGCTTCACCCATGCAGCATGTGGCCCTATGGTCCGCTCTAGCTACCATGCAGACCAACAAGCAGCGGGTAAAGAAGTTAAGTAGTACCGAACTTCAGCATAGGGCTCAGCCTAGAGTTGCTAAAAAGTTGATACAGAATAAAAGCGGTGATCTTCACCGCTTTTTTGTGCCTTCGTATTTCAGGGTGACAAACCCGTGGGTATTGTTAGAATGCCCGTCAAATTACGCTATCCCCTTTTGAAAAGTATTCCCAAATTAAGGGTAAGGTCATTTCATGCGCAAACATATATACATTGCCTATACAGGTGGAACTATTGGTATGAAGCCGTCTAAACAAGGCTACGTACCCGCTGCAGGCTTCTTGTCAGACACACTGAAAAAGATGCCGGAGTTTCACCGTTCTGAAATGCCCCTTTTTACACTGCATGAATACGATAACCTTATCGATTCATCAGACATGGATCCGTCTGACTGGCAGCGTATTGCCGATGATATCGCCGACAACTACGACAAGTACGATGGCTTCATTATTTTGCACGGTACAGACACCATGGCATACACCGCTTCGGCGTTGAGTTTCATGCTTGAGGATTTGTCAAAACCTGTCATTGTTACCGGTTCTCAAATTCCACTGGCAGAGCTTCGCTCAGATGGTCAAGTCAACCTTCTAAACGCGTTATACGTTGCCGCGAACTTCCCCATTGCCGAAGTCGGACTGTTCTTCAACAACAGACTACTTCGCGGCAACCGCAGCCGTAAAGTAGATGCAGATGGGTTCAGTGCCTTTGACTCCCCTAACTTTCCTCCACTGTTAGAAGCTGGCATTAATATTCGTCTGAAAGCCGGCGAATTAGCGAAGACGCCAAATAACACCTTAACGGTGTCGAACGTTAAAGCCCAACCGATCGGCATGGTAAGTTTGTATCCCGGTATTGCGCCAGAGGTCATTAAAAACACGCTGCAGCAGCCGGTAAATGCACTGATTTTACTGAGCTATGGTGTGGGCAATGCACCTCAGAACCCTGAGCTTATTGCACAGTTAAAATACGCTAAAGCCAGAGAAATTCCTGTTGTGAATTGTACCCAGTGTATGCGCGGTCGCGTAAACATGGGTGGCTATGCCACTGGCCATGGCCTACAAGAAGTAGGAGTTTTATCGGGTAGCGATATGACGCCCGAGGCTGCCCTCGCGAAACTGCACTACTTATTAAGTAAAGGGCTTCCTTTTGAGGAAATAATCCATCTATTAACGCAAAACTTGCGCGGCGAATTAAGCGACTAACAGTCGTTACAAATAAAGTTTTTAAGAAAAAGGTTTCAACAAGTGACAACAACATATTCGGGTATGCTTAAAAAAATGCGTACCTCCGCCGATGAAAACAATACCGTGCACTACTCGCTTCCAATTGGTGATGAGTTGGTAGATATCAATTCTCTTATCGGCAAGGAAGTAACGGTAACCTACTCTGGTGAAATCAACTGTGTTCACTGCAACCGCAAAACCAAAAAAAGCTTCAACCAAGGATACTGCTACCCGTGTTTGATATCGCTGGCACAATGCGATAGCTGCATTATTAAGCCAGAAAAGTGCCATTACCACGAAGGGACGTGCAGAGAACCTCAGTGGGGTGAAGAACATTGCTTTAGCGAGCATTTTGTTTATTTGGCTAACACAGGTACGGTAAAAGTGGGCATTACTCGTCAAGTCACCGAAGGCGTGTCTACACGATGGATGGATCAAGGAGCTACGCAAGCTACCGTAATGCTGCGAGTTCCTGACAGGCTTACCAGTGGTTTGGTTGAAACGTTATGCAAGGATCACATTGCAGATAAAACCAATTGGCGAACAATGTTAAAGGGCAAACCTGACGAGGTTGATTTAGAACAGGTCAAAACCGAATTAATGAATAAAATTGAAAGTGAGCTAGAAGCGCTGAAGCAAGAAAAAGGGCTTCAAGCAGTATCAGAAGTGACTACGCCTATCCATGATATTCATTACCCTGTTGAAGATTATCCGATAAAGATAAAATCTTTAAACTTAGATAAGACACCGTCATTTACTGGTGTATTGCAAGGTATCAAGGGGCAATACTGGATGCTAGATGGCGATCGCGTTATTAATATCAGGAAGTTCGCTGGTTATAATGTAGACCTATCTTTCTAAGTTAAATGTTAGGGTCTTATTTTAACTTACTTATAAAAATAAGACCCCTATTACCCGCCGCTAGCTTTCTAATGCGGTAGTTTATTCGAATAGGTATCAACTACTGCCAGAATTCAAAGTAGTCGTTACTATTTCTTTGCGGTTTAGGTGCAGGCTCAAATGCTGGTGTTCCTAAATATAAGAAACCTACCAGCTCGTCTTCTTCACTTAAACCTAATCCGTTTCTTACCGTCTCACAGTGTGCGTAGCCACCGGTGCGCCACATGCCGTTAAACCCTTGTGCTACTGCTGCCATTTGCATCGCCATCACGCCACAGCTTGCCGACGCTATCTGCTCAACACGCGGTACCTTTTCATGTTCCACATGCTTTGCGATGGCTACGATAACCATAGGTGCGCGGTGAGGAAGCTGCACGGCACGTTCAATTTCTTTCTGCGACTTTTCATTTTCAATAGCGGATTGCTCATAGAGTGCACCTAGCTTATCCAGCCCTTTTCCTGTGCACACAATAAAACGCCACGGAGTAAGACAAGCATGGTCTGGGGCACGTAGTGCAGCCTGCATAATATTCTCTAAGGCATCACCACTAGGTGCTGGCGCTTCCAATCGAGGCTGAGAACTTCTGTTGAGTAACAATGTTAATGCGTCCATTTACGTCCCTACTTTATTTTTTCGCGTTGCTGTTATCACGCTTCGATTTTCATAATCGAGAAAAGCGTGCCAACAACAATAATTTACCTAACCTGAATGCTAGATCCTACGGTTCATAAACGAAAAAGACCAGAAAATTCCGGCCTTTTGTACAGTAAATGGAGCGCCCCTAATGACTTTTAGAACGCATGGCTTTATTCACATAGTAATCGACACTAAAGAAGCGTCCACCACCATAGATAAACAAAACTAAAAGCATAATAAAATAGGTCGCAGCGAATTCGATGCCGTTGTTAAGTACCACAAAGTTACCGCTGGATGTAAGCCAGTCATAATGGCCATGCTCTTGTAACAATGATTTAGCTGCCGCAAGCTTTTCTGGCGCAGCCATAATGTTTTCATTCAGTAAAATTGTACCGTCGGCTAGCCATGAAGACGCATCAGCAATAGCGAGCCATCCATTCTTAGCGTGAACACTCACCATAGCGACTATCATGGTTACCATTAATGGAATACTCACCAAGCGCGTCAATACACCCAATAACAATAGAACACCACCCACGAGTTCTGCGGCTGTAGCTAAGAACGCCATTACCAAAGGCATTGGTAAACCAAGCCCATAATCATCGTTACCAAACCAATCTACAATACTGTCGAAACTGGATGCTTTATTCCAGCCAGCCTGTATCATCACTGGTGCTAAATACAAGCGCAATAAAAGTAAAGGAATGCCATCTGCCACTTGCAGTCGGGCTACGATTTGTTGGTAAATGTGTGTCATTGTTTTGCCTACTTTGTGTAATTAAGAAATAAGAACGGCACTTTATGAAAAAAATTTCATCGCGCGAAAATAAGCCCTCACCGTTTTTACGACTAATGAAAAAGGGCCATGGAAAAACCGGCTATAAAGCAAAGAATGGAAAATTCCTTATGACGATGAGCGAGGATAGTCACAAACGTATTGCCTCCCTCATTCGAAAGTGGCTGGAACAAGACGAAAAAAACAACGCAGAATAAAAGTCATCGTAAGTCGCCGAAAACAAAGACACTCACAAAAAATTACAATTAAGTTCGCGATCTTACTCGATTTAGGTAACATAATAGAATGCAGTACGTGAGTAAGGTATGCCTGATCTATCTTGCTCTGGTTAGTTAATTCAAAAAAAGGTAGTGATTAAAATGGCAGCCAAAGGAAATTGGACTAAATCCTTGTTTATTGGCTTGTGGACGGTGCTGAACTTCACCCGCAAACTTTTCTTTAATTTGATATTCATTGTTATATTTGTTGGATTGATAATCGCAATAACTGGTCAGGACGATGAACAGTTTACCGTAAACAAAGACAGTGCTTTGTTTCTTACGCTTAACGGCAAGCTAGTTATAGAAAAAGAAAGCATTGATCCTTTCGAACAGTTCTTACAAGAATCGCTAGGCAGTGAACCTGAAAACCCAGAAGTACTGGTACGCGATGTAGTGAAAGTGCTTGAAAATGCGCAAAAGGATCGCCGTATTAAAGCTTTGGTTCTTGACCTTCAAGGTCTTACCGGCGGTGGTTTAGACAAGTTGCGCACCGTAGCTAATGCTATTGACGCATTTAAAGAATCTGAAAAGCCCGTTTATGCCATTGGCGATTACTTTTCCCAAGACCAATATTACTTGGCAGCACACGCTGATAGCATCTATCTGAACCCAATGGGCGGGTTAATGTTTGAAGGCTACGGCCGTTATGGCATGTACTTCAAAGACATGCTAGAAAAGTTAAAAGTAACCACGCATATCTTCCGGGTTGGTACTTATAAATCTGCTGTTGAGCCTATCATGCGAAATGATATGTCTGAAGAAGCAAAAGAAGCGGAGAAACAGTGGTTAGATGGTTACTGGGCGCAATACAAAGCGGATGTAGCAGCAGCTCGCGGTATCGATGAAGCAAACTTTGACGAGACCCTTGAAGGTTTATTAGCAAAGTTTGAAGCGGCAGGCGGCGATTTCGCACAGTATGCGCTTGAGAATAATTGGGTAGACGCATTGAAGACCCGCGAAGAAGTAAGATTGGAGCTTACTGAGTTAGTCGGTGAAGATGAAAACAATCACGGCGTTAACCTCACTTCGTTCAATACCTATCTTAAAGTTGTTAACCCGCCTATGCCGGTTATCGAGTCAGACATGGATAAAGTGGCGATTGTAGTTGCCAAGGGCACCATCTTAGACGGTAATCAAAAAGCTGGTACTATAGGTGGCGACAGCACTGCGCGTCTTCTGCGTAAGGCTCGTCTTGATGACAACGTAAAAGCAGTGGTTCTTCAGATTGATTCTCCTGGAGGCAGCGCATTCGCCTCTGAAATTATCCGTCAGGAAGTGTTGCAGCTACAACAAGCAGGTAAGCCCGTTATTGCTTCTATGAGCACCTATGCAGCTTCAGGCGGTTATTGGATTGCAGCAAGTACCGATAGAATAATTGCAAGCCCTAGCACAATTACAGGCTCGATTGGCGTGTTTGGTATGTTTATGACCTACGAAAATTCACTGGATTATTTAGGTATTCACAGTGACGGTGTGGGCTCTACAGAGCTTGCAGGCTTCTCTACTGTGCGTCCACTAGCACCAGAATTCGGTCAGATTCTTCAGCGCAACGTTGAAAACACTTACGGAAACTTCTTGTCGTTGGTTTCAAATGCTCGTGGTATGTCGGTAGAAGAAGTGGATAGTGTTGCCCAAGGACGCGTGTGGATTGGCGAAGATGCAATTGAACTTGGCTTGGTAGACCAGCTTGGTACGGTTGACGATGCTGTAGTTGCAGCGGCCGAGCTCGCCGAGCTAGAAAATTATGATACGTTCTACGTACAACGTACGCTGAGTGCCCAGGAAATTTTCTGGAAGGAATTTTTTGGCCAGGCAATGACGTTTGTGGGCAAATGGCAATTTGCCCATGCCGACTCTGCACTGGTAAATGAATTTAAGCGCGTACTTAAAGAGTTCAGTTTAGTAAACCAACTAAACGACCCTAAAGGTACCTACGTGCTATGTTTACCTTGTGACGTTAAATAATACGCGCAGCAAATAAGTAGAAACAGTAAAAAGACAGAGGCAGCAACATCGCTTCAAATGACTTAACTCAAGAACAGCGTCGCGTTATTACCGACGCTGTTTTTTATTGCTATGAGCAAGCAGAGCAATACTTCAAGCAAACGTTCAAGCGCCCTACCATCACTTTTAGACGGTCGGGGAAAAATGCGGGCACTGCGTTTTTACAGCAAAACCGCGTGAATTTTCACCCACTTCTGTTTAAAGATAATATCGATGCCTTTTTAAGTGACGTGGTACCACACGAAGTCAGCCATTTGTTGGTATGGGTTCTGTTTGGCAGAGTTCAGCCCCACGGCAAAGAATGGCAGTCGATAATGCGCAGCGTATTTAACTGCACGCCTAATGCTACCCATCAGTTTGACGTGAAACGGGTAGCCCGCACTTTTCATTATGTGTGTGACTGTGACACTTATGCGCTAAGTACACGCAGACACAATAATATTTTAAAAGGGGCACAATACAAATGTAGGAAGTGTCAGGCCTTGCTTCGCGCACCAGACGTTGACAGCCTAAAAGCCTATTGACCCAAGACACTGTCTGGCGAGCGGTATTTACAGGATACGTGCTGTTAATTAAACCAGTGTTTAGTAAATGCGTTGTCTAAATCGTTAAACGCTGTCTTAAGAAGTTGCGCTAGCTCTTTATATTTTGGTTTTGATTTAGCATTGGTCATAGCCACACCTTGCGAGCGCATTTTTGAGTGGATTTCTTGATACCAGCTTTTCAGTTGTGGTGGAAGGTATTGGTCAGAGCGATGTCCTAGCCAAAGCAAACCTTGCATAGGCAGACTTAAGAAGAAAGCACCTATGGTAATGGTTTGAGGTAGATAATCGGCGCCTAAACTCTGATAGAGCAGCGCGCATGAAACCATAGCCACTGGCGGCATGGTTTTAATTGCAAACTTAGTCGCTGCTACAACTCTACACTCTGGGAAAAAGGCATAGAGTTCTTTTCTTACAGGCCATGTCTTCATGTACTGCTGACCGTTTTTCAACATTGTCATTATTGATTGAGACATGACTCACCTCTTTGATAAACCTTACTATCAGCATTAATACTGATATCACTCACGTCATTATTCGATAGTTATAACTAAATTGTAATCCGCTTTTTGGCTAATACAAACTGGTTCTTCTAAATCAGTACGTAATTACAGCGATAAACTATCAACATCGATCTTATCAAATACGATTGCACTGTAGTTAATTAAGTTTCGTTATGTGGCGGCTGCCTTTTGGTCTGCTGTGAAGATCGGCGTTGTGTAACTAATACACCGTACGTTAATAATTAAAAGGTATAAGTTCATTCTATCTTTAAGTGACATTTTTCTCGCTTAAAGGCATCATATAGCGCTTAAGCCTAAACATTGTGCTGCATGGCTTTGTTGTTACTTTTGTTAAAGCAAGTGAATAACGACCTGCAGATATTGCGCTGGCAAATTACTATAATAAAAGTAACTAGGTGTTGAGCTTGATTTACAGATTTTCGCCCCTACCTAGCTTTCTAAGAGAAATTTTATAAGTAACCCTATTGGGTGAATTATTTGGAGAGGAAAATGGCAGAAAGCAGACACGTCCGTCTACTTATCTTGGGTTCAGGCCCTGCAGGTTATTCAGCAGCGGTTTATGCTGCACGTGCAAACCTTAAACCTGTACTGTTAACTGGTATTCAACAAGGCGGACAGCTTACTACCACGACAGAAGTAGAAAACTGGCCGGGCGATCCTGAAGGCCTTACTGGTCCTGATCTAATGGTTCGTATGCAAAAGCATGCTGAAAAGTTCGATACTGAAATTATTTTCGATCACATCAATAAGACCGACTTTTCGAAGCGCCCTTTCACGCTTTACGGAGATAGCGGTACTTATACGTGTGACGCACTAATCATTGCTACAGGTGCTTCAGCTAAATACCTTGGTCTTGAATCAGAGCAAGCGTTTATGGGTAAAGGTGTATCTGCTTGTGCAACCTGTGACGGTTTCTTCTACCGCAATCAAAAAGTAGCGGTAATTGGTGGTGGTAACACCGCTGTTGAAGAGGCGCTTTACCTTTCAAACATTGCATCAGAAGTACATGTTATTCACAGAAGAGATAGCTTTAGAAGTGAAAAAATTCTTGAGCAACGCCTTCGTGATAAAGCAGAAAACGGTAACGTGGTATTACACTTAAACCGTACACTAGATGAAGTGCTCGGTGACGAAATGGGTGTAACCAAAGTCCGTATTAAAGATACGAACAGTGATGCCACTGAAGAGCTTGATGTTATGGGTCTATTCGTTGCTATCGGTCACAAACCGAATACCGATATCTTTGATGGGCAGCTTGAAATGAAAGATGGCTATATCGTTGTAAACAGCGGTACAAACGGCAATGCGACGCAAACAAGCGTTGAAGGTGTGTTTGCTGCAGGTGACGTGAGCGATCATATTTATCGTCAGGCCATTACATCAGCAGGTACAGGGTGTATGGCGGCGCTAGATGCTGAAAAATACTTAGACGGTACGATGCCTGAACAAGGTTAGTACTGTTTCCCAAGCCCTGCTGTTCAGTGGGGCTTTTTTTGGCCCGATTATGATAGCGTTACATTACATCGAAGAAGGCGCGCCCTTCCCTCCAGTCGACACTGCATTAGACGAACCTAACGGCCTGCTAGCATTTGGTGGCGACCTCAGCCCTGCACGTTTATTTTCTGCCTACTCACAGGGCATTTTTCCTTGGTTCAGTGATGACGAACCGCTGTTGTGGTGGTCACCCGACCCCAGAGCCATTATTGAACTCGACAATTTTGTCGCATCGAAAAGCCTTAAGAAGCTTGCTCGAAAACAAAAATACACGGTAACGTTAAATTACGCGTTCGACCGTGTAATTGAAGCCTGTTCATCAACCCCTCGTAAAAACCCAAACACAGGTGAACTCAATAGCGAAACATGGATTACCGATGACATGATTGGGGCTTACCGGCAGCTCAATGGTTTGGGTTTAGCACACTCTGTGGAAGTTTGGGACGGCGAAACTCTGGTGGGTGGACTATATGGCGTTGGAATTGGCAAGGTATATTGCGGTGAATCGATGTTTCACCGGCAAAGTAATACGTCAAAACTTGCTATGATGGCGTTGGTTGAGCACATGAAGTCTCACGATATGGCCTTTATTGATTGCCAGCTTCCTACTGAACATTTGGCATCCCTTGGTGCGAATGTGTTATCCCGTGAAAACTTTATTGAAAAACTGGAAAACAACAACCACACTTTAACGGAAGACGGTAGGCTGTCAGAAGACTACCTTAATCGTTGGAAGCCAAGAGTGATTACTCCGTGAAGTTTGGTATAACCCAATCATTTTCATGTAGCTATTTGCCCGATGAGCAAGAGCAATTATTAGTATACGCCGAAAATAATGATTTTCAGGCGTGGCGATACTCGCAACTTATTCAAGTGGGATTTCGACGAAGCGGTGAACAAATTTACCGTCCACACTGCCCCGCCTGCAAGGCGTGTAAGTCGGTGCGAATTCCGGTGAATGCTTATACCCCCTCTCGCAGTCAAAAAAGGCTGTTAAAGGCCAACCAAGGGTTTCGCGTTCAGCTAGTTAGTGAAACTAAAAGCACGTACTACCCGTTGTATGAACGCTACATTACGGAGCGACATGCCGACGGTAGTATGTATCCGCCTTCACGAACCCAGTTCGACAATTTCGTTTTGTGTGATTGGATGACAACCCATTACCTAGAGGCCTATGATGGCGACAAGCTCATTGCAGTGGCTGTAACTGACGTTGTCGATGCTAACGAACATATGGGTGCCCTCTCTGCACTCTACACGTTTTTCGACCCTGACTATAGCTCTGCGTCTTTAGGTACATGGATGATACTCATGCAAATTGAGGAAGCGAGGCGTTTAGGCCACCACTATGTTTATTTGGGCTATTACGTAGAGGGCTGTCAAAAAATGTCTTATAAACACAAATTTTTGCCATTTGAGCAGTTTAGTGACAATGAATGGCATCTATTTAGCAAAAATAGTAAAATACCCACTTAATTGCTTTACACCGAACCCAAGATTGGGTAAGGTCTGCGCGGCAAAAATTTTGAATTACTGAGGTAACTGCTTTACATGGCAAAAGAAGATTGTATTGAAATGGAAGGTACTGTGTTAGACACGCTACCTAACACTATGTTCCGCGTTGAACTAGAAAACGGTCACGTAGTGACTGCACACATCTCTGGTAAAATGCGTAAGAACTATATCCGTATTCTTACTGGCGATAAGGTCACCGTTGAGATGACTCCTTACGATTTGACCAAAGGTCGTATCGTTTATCGCGCAAGATAATGAGCCATTTAAGCGGTAACGCATAAAAAAAGCCCGATTAAGATCGGGCTTTTTCGTATCTGGGTTTTAGCTATTTCATCCTCGAAGCACTATCGCTTAGAACCAAAATTACTAACGAAGATATAGCGCTTGATAGAGAACATTAGTCTTACTACCTAGCGCTACATACTTTCTTACATTAGCTTGGCTCTGCTTCTTCAGACGTTGCACCTACACCTGTGTACTCAAAGGTAAGTTTGTCATCAACGCAGTCTACTTTAACGTTTCCGCCTTTAGATAACTCGCCAAACAATAGCTCGTTCGCCAATTCTTTCTTAAGGTCATCTTTAATGACGCGCGCCATAGGACGTGCTCCCATTGCCTTATCATAGCCTTTCTCAGCCATGTAAGCACGGGCTGCACTGGTGACCTCTAGCGACACGCCTTTAACGTCAAGCTGTGCCTGAAGCTCAATAATGAACTTATCTACCACCTGCAAGATGATTTCAGGATCAAGATGGTTAAACCAAATAATACCGTCCAGGCGGTTTCTGAATTCAGGTGTAAACACCTTATTGATTTCAGACATCGCATCGTGACTGTGATCTTGCTGCTTAAAGCCAATAGATTTACGTACCGTTTCTTGAACACCTGCGTTGGTGGTCATCACTAACACTACGTTTCTAAAGTCAACCTTACGTCCATTGTTATCAGTCAGCGTACCGTGGTCCATAACCTGAAGAAGAATATTGTAGATATCGCTATGTGCTTTCTCAATTTCATCTAACAGCACTACTGAGTACGGGTTTTTGATTACCGCATCTGTTAACAGACCGCCTTGATCAAAACCAACGTAACCAGGAGGCGCACCAATGAGCCGGCTAACTGCATGACGCTCCATGTACTCAGACATATCAAAACGTACAAGCTCAACACCCATGATTTTAGCCAGCTGTTGGGTTACTTCTGTTTTACCAACACCAGTTGGACCGGCGAATAAGAAGCTACCAATTGGTTTTGCTTCAGCTCCAAGTCCAGAACGTGATAGCAATATAGCGTCATTAAGCGTCTCTATAGCCTTATCCTGACCAAACACGACCATTTTAAGGTTACGGCCAAGGTTCTTAAGCACCTCTTTGTCAGAAGCCGATACAGACTTCTCAGGGATACGCGCCATTTTTGCAATAATTTGCTCAATGTCGCCCACACCTATCGTTTTTTTGCGCTTAGAAGGCGGCAACAGACGTTGGCTTGCACCCGCCTCATCCATTACATCAATAGCTTTATCCGGAAGGTGACGCTCGTTGATGTATTTAGCCGACAATTCCGCCGCAGCTTGAATCGCTTTTTGTGTGAAACGCACATTGTGGTGCTCTTCGTAGCGACTCTTAAGGCCAAGCAGTATCTTTGTGGTATCGCTGACGCTAGGTTCAGTAACATCAACTTTCTGGAAACGACGTGCAAGGGCGCGGTCTTTCTCAAAAATACCTTGATATTCTTGATATGTGGTTGAGCCGATACAGCGTAGTTCACCGCTTGATAGCTTAGGCTTAAGTAAATTTGACGCATCCATTACACCGCCCGACGCAGCGCCTGCGCCAATAATGGTATGGATTTCATCAATAAACAAAATGGCGTTCTTGTCTTTGCCAAGCTCTTTCAGAATTGCTTTCAAACGCTTCTCAAAGTCACCACGGTATTTGGTACCAGCAAGAAGGCCACCTAAATCCAGTGAATAAACGGTACTTTCAGCAATAACATCAGGCACGTCTTCGTTAACGATTCTGTATGCAAGGCCTTCTGCGATCGCCGTTTTACCTACGCCCGCTTCACCCACAAGCAGCGGGTTGTTTTTGCGACGACGACATAGAATTTGAATAGTGCGCTCTACTTCCGAATCGCGGCCAATCAACGGGTCTATTTTGCCGTCTTTCGCGTGACGATTCAGGTCAGTTGCGTATTTGCTTAATGCTGAGCCACCTTCTTCGCCGGCTTCAGCCTCTTCCGACGCTTCAGGGTTTACAGGCTCATCATCATCCGCTTTGCTTACGCCATGGCTAATGAAGTTCACCACATCCAAGCGCGTTACATCCGCCTTCTTAAGAATATAAACGGCCTGAGACTCTTGCTCGCTGAATATAGCAACAAGTACATTGGCGCCAGTGACTTCGTCCTTACCAGATGACTGAACGTGAAATACCGCACGCTGCAGCACGCGCTGAAAACCGAGCGTGGGCTGAGTTTCGCGTTCGTTTAACTGGTCATCTAAAATGAGAGGCGTAGTATCTTTAACAAAAGCTAACAGTTCGCTTTTAATTGCCTCAATATCGGCACCACATGCTTTGAGCGCATCGCGAGCAGCTGAGTTATCAAGCAATGCCAACAACAAGTGCTCAACCGTCATAAACTCATGACGATGCTCTCTGGCAAATACAAACGCGTTATTTAACGTTTGTTCTAATTCTTTATTTAACATATTGCTCGCCCTCTACAAAAAACCTTATGCCTGCTCCATCGTGCACATCAACGGGTGCTGATGTTTGCGTGCGTACTGATTAACCTGCATCACTTTTGTCTCTGCTATCTCAGCAGTAAAAATGCCACACACGGCTTTTCCTTGATAATGAACGGTCAGCATAAGTTGGTTGGCTTTCTCAGCGTCCATATTGAAAAACTGCATGAGTACCTCAATGACAAAATCCATCGGTGTATAGTCGTCATTGTTCAACAACACTTTATACATGGGAGGCGGCTGCGGCTTCTGTCGCTGCGCGTCTTTCTGTTTTTCCTTTTCGATACTAATAGCGTTGTCTTTACTCATAACTTAATAATAGTGGTTTAATGGCACATATGTGTACAAACTTTTGGATAAATTTATTCACATTTGCCCTTGACATAATATGGTTAAAAAATCTACATTTTGTATAGTGGTCTTGAGTATTGCACGTTAGCTACGACATAACTTACTGCGTAGCAGCTACAATCAATACTCTTTCCACCGTGTCTCCGGATCTATAATGGGGGCATATACTCGTGAGTTCAAGGATTAAGAGGAAGTCGAAGTATGGCGGTTGGCAAAGTTAAATGGTTTAACAACGCAAAGGGTTTTGGATTTATCGTTCCTGAGGACGGCGGCGAAGATATTTTCGCGCATTACTCTACGATTCAAATGGAAGGCTACCGTTCGCTAAAAGCGGGTCAAGAAGTAACGTTCGAAGTTCAGCAAGGGCCTAAAGGTCTTCACGCTGAGAACATTGGCTTCAAAGAAGAACCAGAGCGTTAAGAAAAGAATTTTTAAAGCCTGACCTTTTACGTCGGGCTTTTGCTTTTCTTGCCATTCAAAATGTGTAGGTGCAGTAAAGTGCCTGTGCGGATAAGTGCGTTTTAATTTTCCCCACAAAAATAAGCATTACGTTATCTTAACGTTGTGTATTAAAGTCGCGTACTAGTTTAAAGCAGACAATCAACGAGCTTTTTTCCTGTTCCTTTTATCTCCCGCTTATACATTCCTTTCCAAAACATAAGGTATATCGCCCTACCCCTTATTAGCCCTTATACCCGTCCGCGTAGACCATTGCCTACTCAGCGAGGTTTAAAATGTTCGTAATCGCGGCGTGTTAGCGCAGGTATAGTGGTTCTACATAAAAAAAGCCCTCTCGTCTGAAGAGAGGGCTTTTAAACGTTGTTTTAGAATAGCTTCCCAGGTGTGAGAATACTATTCTATGCGCTAGACCTAAAAGCCTAACGCACATACACAAAATACTATGCGCCTAAGATAGCTTTTAATGTCTTACTTGGAGACATGGTTGCGAAAAGCTTGTCTTCGTCAGGGTAGTAGTAACCGCCAATTTCTTGCGCGCTACCTTGCGTTGCATCAATCTCAGCTAAGATGTCGTCAATTTTCGCAGACAACTCTTCATACACTGGCTTAAATTGCGCAGCTAGATCTGCGTCTTCCGTTTGGTTCGCTACTTCTTCAGCCCAGTATAGACCTAGGTAAACATGGCTACCACGGTTGTCCAACTGACCTGCTTTACGAAGCGGAGACTTACCGTTGTTTAGTAGTTTTTCCGTTGCTTTATCAAGTGCAGTAGCAATAACTTTTGCTTTGGTGTTGCTGTGCTTAATAGCAACATCTTCTAGCGATACAGCAAGTGCCAGGAATTCACCGAGTGAGTCCCAACGCAAGTGACCTTCTTCAACGAACTGTTGCACGTGCTTAGGTGCACTACCGCCCGCGCCCGTTTCATAAAGGCCACCACCAGCCATCAACGGAACAATTGATAGCATTTTAGCACTGGTACCAAGCTCTAGGATTGGGAATAAATCAGTAAGGTAATCACGAAGTACGTTACCCGTTACTGAAATGGTATCCAGACCGCGAATTGCACGTTCCATGCTGTAGCGAATAGCGCGTACAGGAGACATAATTTGAATGTCTAGACCGTTGGTATCATGGTCTTGTAGGTACTTTTCAACTTTCTTGATAAGTTGCGCATCGTGAGCACGTTCGTCATCTAGCCAGAATACCGCAGGCATACCAGATTGACGTGAACGCGTTACCGCTAGCTTAACCCAATCTTGAATAGGTGCGTCTTTCACCTGACACATACGCCAGATATCACCTTCTTCAACATCGTGAGAGATAAGAACATTGCCGTCTTGGTCAATAATCGACACAGTACCGTCTGCTTCTAGTTCAAACGTTTTGTCGTGTGAACCGTACTCTTCTGCTTTTTGCGCCATTAGACCAACGTTAGGCACTGTACCCATCGTTGTCGGGTCGAATGCACCATGCGTTTTACAGAAGTTGATAACTTCTTGGTAAATGGTTGCATACGTACTTTCTGGAATAACTGCTTTCGTGTCGTGCGCCTTTCCATCTGGTCCCCACATTTGACCAGAGTTACGGATCATTGCAGGCATAGAGGCATCAACAATTACGTCACTAGGTACGTGAAGGTTCGAGATACCTTTGTCAGAGTTCACCATCGCAATTGGCGGACGGTCGGCATAACATGCGTTGATATCTTTTTGAATTTCAGAGCGTTGGCTCTCAGGTAGGCTTGCAATTTTGTCGTAAACGCTACCAAGACCGTTGTTAGGGTTAACACCTAGCTCTTCAAACAGGTCACCCCATTTGTTGAATAGGTCTTTGTAGAATACTTTTACACAGTGACCAAATACGATTGGGTGAGACACCTTCATCATGGTCGCCTTTACGTGTAGTGAGAAAAGAATGCCTGTGTTTTTCGCATCTTCAATTTGCTCTTCGAAGAATTCACACAGCGCTTTTTTGCTCATAAACATGCCGTCGATAACTTCGCCAGCTAGCAAATCTACACGCGGTTTAAGGGTTTTCTTGCTGCCATCTTTACCCGTAAATTCGATGCTAACGTGACCGTCTTTCTCAACTGTCACTGATTTCTCACCAGAGTAGAAATCACCACCGCGCATGTGCGCTACGTGCGAACGAGAAGCTTGAGACCACTCACCCATTGAATGCGGGTGCTTGCGGGCATAGTTCTTCACCGCTGTCGGTGCACGACGGTCCGAGTTACCTTCACGTAGTACAGGGTTTACCGCACTACCTAATACTTTACCGTAACGCTCGCGAATTTCTTCGTCTTCAGCTGTTTTAGGTGAATCAGGGAACGCTGGTACATTAAAGCCTTTTGCGTTTAATTCTTTGATAGTTGCACGAAGCTGTGGAATTGAGGCACTGATGTTTGGAAGCTTGATGATGTTAGCGTTCGGGTCTTGGGTCATCTCACCCAGTTCAGCTAGCGCGTCTGGCACTCTTTGTTCTTCAGAAAGATACTCAGGGAAATTTGCCAAAACACGTGCAGCAAGTGAAATATCGCTTAGCTCAACGTCGATATCTGCAGCCGCAGCAAACTTCTGGATGATTGGAAGAAGTGAGTAAGTCGCCAGCATTGGCGCTTCATCAGTCTTCGTGTAGATGATCTTAGACTTGGTCATTATATACCTCAATTTTCTCGACAGGGTACTGTCGTCTTTAGTCCATTAGGTCGCAACAACCCGCAACATGTTCATGTCACGCCCACAGTCATTGCGAAACGTATTTGATGTTTTCCACCTTATGCTTTTATAAGCACTAGGTCACTTGCTGTTTTCTTCCCTACATATTATTCAATTCCCTATGTTAGCAATATGCATCTCATGGCTTTGCACTCGACTACCTAGTCGTACGCAATTTCGAGATACGATGTATAAGCAAGCCCGCTTATCACTGCTAAAACTGTCTAATAATTATGCAGATGCGCTCTCTTATAAAAATGGGAGCGACCATTAGTATAGGGTCGAAAGTTTGAGTTACAAGTCATACCATTGTCTTAACTCATAAGATCACCGAATTTATCGACAAACTTCATTGAGGAAACCACTATTTGCGGTTGATTTTCCCATGCGAAGCATCGTCATTTGTCGTAAAATCCCCCCGAAATTTTGAATTTAAACAAGCGGAAGTAATATGTCTTCAAACGCTAAAGTGGTGCTTTTTAATAAGCCCTTTCAAGTTCTTTCTCAATTTACTGATGCAGACGGTAGAGAAACCCTAAAGGACTATATTGATGTTCCCGGTGTGTATGCCGCAGGACGACTCGACAGAGATTCGGAAGGTCTTCTCGTACTCACCAATGACGGAAAGCTTCAGCATAAACTTGCTAACCCAAAAGCTAAAACCAGCAAAACCTATTGGGTGCAAGTTGAAGGTATTATGGACGAAAAAGCAATGCAGGCGCTGCGTGACGGCGTAGAATTAAAAGATGGAATGACTCGCCCCGCCAAAGTAAAGGCCATGGAAGCACCTAGCGTGTGGCCGCGGAATCCGCCCGTACGCTTTAGACAGTCGATCCCTACTAGCTGGGTAGAAATTACCATTACAGAAGGCAGAAACAGACAAGTGCGACGTATGACGGCGCACGTCGGCTACCCCACCCTTCGGCTCATCAGATATCGCGTGGGTAGTTGGACCATTGATGGTATTGATAATGGCAGCTACGTTCACTTTTAAAGGCAATTCAATTTCTAATACTTGAAATCACCTTCCTTGGCCACACTAAGAGAGGCACCGAAACGTTACGGATTTTTAGCGCTGTTAAAGGTTGCTGTTCATCTTTGCATATAGACAATTTTTTACAGCAAAGGCCAACCGCCGCTTGGCACATATTTAATTACTTAATCAGATAAGGATTAAATGTGAATTAGCTATCGGAATCTGATAAAATCCGCGACCTCGAAAACGGGCTGATTTGTAAGTGACTGATTTAACAAATACGGTTTCTTTTTTATTAATCAAATGAGTGTGCAATCCATAGTGAGTGATATTGAATCTAACGCCAGCAAAAAAGTGATCGTCGGAATGTCCGGCGGTGTCGACTCGTCTGTTTCAGCCTACCTACTCCAACAACAGGGTTATCTGGTTGAAGGTCTTTTCATGAAAAACTGGGAAGAAGACGACAACGATGAATACTGTGCCGCAGCGGAAGATTTAAAAGATGCACAAGCGGTTGCTGACAAACTTGGCATTGAACTGCACACCATTAACTTTGCAGCAGAATACTGGGATAACGTGTTTGAGTATTTCTTAGAGGAATACAAAGCGGGCCGTACGCCAAACCCAGATATTATGTGCAACAAAGAAATTAAGTTTAAAGCGTTTCTTGAATTTGCAGCAGAAGACCTTGGCGCTGACTACATTGCTACTGGTCACTATGTTCGTCGCCGAGAAGTCGACGGTAAATGGAAAATGCTACGCGGTCTTGATAACAACAAAGACCAGAGCTACTTTCTTTACACATTAGGCGAAGAGCACGTTGCTAAAACGCTCTTCCCTGTGGGTGACATCGAAAAGCCATTAGTTCGCAAAATTGCCGAGGAGCAAGGTCTTATCACTCATGATAAGAAAGACTCTACTGGGATTTGCTTTATTGGTGAACGCAAATTCAAAGACTTCCTGGCTCGTTACCTTCCAGCTCAGCCTGGCGTTATTGAAACAGCAGAAGGCGAAGAAATTGGCCGACACGAAGGCTTGATGTATCACACGCTAGGTCAACGTAAAGGCTTACACATTGGTGGATTAGCCAAATACGGTGACGACCCTTGGTATGTGGTAGATAAAGATGTTGCTCGCAACGTGCTTATTGTGGGCCAAGGCGCCGACCACCCTCGCCTATACTCGAAAGGCTTGGTAGCAAAGCAGCTACACTGGGTGGATAGAAAAACGATTACAGAGCCTGTGCGCGCGGTAGTTAAAACCCGTTATCGTCAGGCCGATATCCCATGTACAATAACGCCAATTCAAGACGACACCATTGAAGTGATGTTTGATGAGCCGCAGAAGGCGGTAACGCCGGGGCAGTCAGCGGTGTTCTATAGTGAAGAAGTTTGCCTTGGCGGCGGTATTATTGAGAGTTATATTCGCTGATGTTAGATACCGACATAGAAAATAACCTAGCTCTTGCTGGTGTATGTCAAGCTGCTGCGCTGGTTCAGCAGCTTGCCAGAAGAGGTTCTGCCGATAACGAGGCTATAGAGGCCAGCTTATCGAGCATACTGGTTACTGACCCAGAAACACCTCAACAGGTCTTCGGCCAGCTCGCCAACTTAAAAACCGGTTACACCACACTCGCAGCACAGCTATCTGACAAACAAGCAACAAAAGATACGGAATTAACCCGCTATGTAGCTAGTATTCTAGGCCTTGAAAGAAAGCTAGCGAGAAAGCCTAAAGCAATGCAGGAACTGGGCGAACGTATTTCTCATGTTCAGCGCCAGCTTGCTCACATCGATTTCCAAAACCCACAAATAGTCTCCTCTTTAGCGAGCATTTACAGCGATATCATCAGTCCGCTAGCACCGCGTATTCAGGTAGCTGGTAACCCAGATTATTTAAGCCAACCTGCTACTCAGCATAAAGTGCGTGCGCTTTTGCTTGCAGGTGTTAGGG
Source organism: Alteromonas sp. 07-89-2 (assembly GCF_013113925.1). Lineage (NCBI taxonomy): Bacteria > Pseudomonadati > Pseudomonadota > Gammaproteobacteria > Alteromonadales > Alteromonadaceae > Alteromonas > Alteromonas sp. 07-89-2. Next base: position 296,244 of record NZ_VTYM01000002.1, read on the forward strand.
CTGCAGTAATGTGGCGTCAGATGGGTGGAAAACGAAGAAACATTTTATTTAAACGCAAACACATTCTTAACAGTGCTGTTAAAGCACTACGATTAATAAACTAGTGAGGAGCTTAAGGTGGAACTGAGTCAGTTAACTGCAATTTCCCCTGTCGATGGTCGATATGCTGGCAAAAGCGTAGAATTACGCAGTATTTTCAGTGAGTACGGCTTATTAAAATACCGTGTAGAAGTAGAAGTACGTTGGTTACAAATGCTGTCTACTAACCCACAAATTGAAGAAGTTCCTGCTTTTACAGACACGTCAAATGCACTACTAGACAAAATAGTAGCTGAATTTAGTGTTGAAGATGCCATGCGCATCAAAGAAATCGAGCGCACAACAAACCACGATGTGAAAGCGGTTGAATACTTTCTTAAAGAGAAGGTTGCCGACAATAGTGAGCTTTCAGCGGTAAATGAGTTTATCCACTTTGCGTGTACGTCTGAAGACATCAACAACCTTTCACATGGCTTAATGCTTCGCGAAGCCCGCGAGACCGTTATTCTTCCTTACTGTGACAAATTAATTGAAGCGCTAGTAGAGCTTGCTAAGCGCTACCAGAACGTACCTATGATGGCACGTACTCACGGTCAGCCTGCTTCACCTACCACCATGGGTAAAGAAATGGCAAACGTGGCTATTCGCCTGAAGCGTCAGCGTAGCCAAATCGCAGGTGTTGAGTTACTTGGTAAGATTAACGGTGCTGTAGGCAACTACAACGCACACTTGTCAGCGTATAAAGATGTAGATTGGCACGAAGTTTCAGAGAAGTTTGTTACCTCACTAGGTCTAACCTGGAACCCGTTCACTACGCAAATAGAGCCGCATGACTATATTGCAGAAATGTTTGATGCCATTGCGCGCTTTAACACCATTCTTATCGATTTCGACCGTGACGTTTGGGGTTACATTGCACTGGGTCACTTCAAGCAAAAAACGGTAGCTGGCGAAATCGGCTCTTCTACCATGCCACACAAAGTTAACCCTATCGACTTTGAAAACTCGGAAGGTAACTTAGGTCTGGCGAACGCTATTTTTGACCATTTAGCAGCTAAGCTTCCTATCTCTCGCTGGCAGCGTGACCTTACTGACTCAACCGTACTACGTAACCTTGGCGTAGGTGTAGGTTATGCAGTTATTGCGTATCAGGCTACCTTGAAAGGTATCAGTAAGTTAGAAGTTAACGAGCAAAGCTTACTTAACGAGCTAAACAACAATTGGGAACTGCTTGCAGAGCCTATTCAAACTGTTATGCGTCGTTACGGTATTGAAAAGCCGTACGAGAAGCTAAAAGAGCTGACCCGTGGTAAGAAAGTAAACGCTGACGTCATTGCTGAGTTTATTGATAACCTAGATATGCCAGAAACGGCCAAAGCAGAGCTTAAGGCATTAACGCCTGCTACATACATTGGTGATGCAATCAGGCTTGTAGATCAGTTATAAGCTCTTACGCTTTCCACTACACTGAAAAACGCGGTCATTAGTACCGCGTTTTTTTATTCCTAAATTTCTCTACATTGAATTTTCACATACCCGTGGGAGCAAGCAAATGGATTTACGCAACACGAACCACACTCCTTTCTCATTGCAGGAAAAATGCTGTGTTTTACTTTCCCCCACGGTTTCGAAGGTCTTAAGTACAACACTGGAAACCAAAAGTAGTGCCGCAAGTTTAAAAAGCTGTATAAAAAATGCCGTCGTCATTTTTTGTGACCTATCAGGCTTCCAACAACTCTCAGTTAAATACGGCGACATTACATGCGCCAGACTTGTGGATAGCCTGTTTTCTGAATTCGATGTGCTTGCCGCTGATTTACACCTTTCGCCACTAAAAACCAACGGCGATCAATATATTGCGGTTGGTTTTAGCGGCGAACATAGCAGTACAACACACTCGCTTTTGAACGCTCTGGTGAACGCCATCGAATTCGCATTTCGCGCTCGCGAGCTTGTAAATAGCAACGACCTTTTAGCATCATCTTCAAGCCAACTGCGAGTTGGCATTGCGACAGGCTCTTTACTTGCCGGCCAATCTGCTCGCCCGCTTGCAGGCTTTGATATTTGGGGGACTACGGTAAATAGGGCTGCAATGTTAGAGCAATACACAGCACCCAATACAATTGCTATTTGTGAAAAGTCTTACAGCCTGGTTAAACGACAAATTATTCATCGCTCTAGCGCGAGTGCGAATAACCTTTGCTCCTTTAATACGTACTTCACTTGTGGTTCAAATATAAACGCTAACACTGAGCTTTCAACGCGTGAACACGACAAGCGGAAACTCAGTGAGTCAAAAATGTGTGGCGAAAATAGCAAAGACCCCACATTCCTACCAAAACAGCTGCACACGAAAACAATGCTAATGAGCGCATACGTTTGCTAACTCCCGTCTAGCGCATCTGATAACTATCCATGCCATGTAAACATTGAGCTAAAAAGCACGAGATTTCTAAGTTAGATGAATTACACCTGCAGTAACTCGCCGCGAGCACGAACATGTTAAGTTTCGCTGAGTGGGTAATTATCTATGCGAACCGTTATGAATTCGGCTCTCCCTACTGAATCAGGTGAAGCAATTGCAAGGTAGCAATAAACGTTTCAATATTCGATAATGCCGCCCATAAGCTTCAACCTCGCTTTTGACAAAGTGCTAACGCTTACCGCATATTTGTAACGCCACGCACAATACTTAAATCAACAGATTAAGCCCATTTAATTGGCTTACTATAAGAGACTCTATGCCCACTAACGACAATTCGTACATTATTGATGCACAATCTGGAAACGGCTTTAGTGCAGAAACCTTTCTAAAAAACTACTGGCAGCAAAAGCCGGTGGTCATCAAACACTTTTTTGATAACTTTGTAGATCCTATCGATGAGAACGATCTTGCCGGTCTAGCACAAGAATCGGAAGTGGATGCACGCATTATTAGCAACGTGAAAGGCAGCTGGCATGTTGAACAAGGGCCAATTACCGATTTTGACAAAGCATGTCAGGGCAAATGGACATTACTAGTTCAAGGCGTAGATAAATATGTGCCCGACGTAACCCCGCTTTTGGATCCTTTTTCTTTTATCCCTAATTGGCGATTGGACGACCTGATGGTGAGCTTCGCCACCAATGGTGCAGGCGTTGGTGCTCACATCGACCAATATGATGTATTTTTGGTTCAAGGTAAGGGCCGAAGACGCTGGCGTGTGGGCAAGCCAGCGGACTATAAAGAAGTTTTTCCACATCCAAAATTAAGACAAATTGAAGGCTTCGACCCTGTTATAGATGTTGTGGTTGAGCCTGGCGATGTGGTGTACGTACCACCGGGCTGGCCTCATGATGGAGCGACAATTGAAGATAGCCTGACCTACTCTGTGGGTTATCGTGCTCCGGACAATCTGCAACTAGCGGAAAGCCTGGCGATGATGTTGGACAAAGGCGCACATAATTATCGCTTTACCGATGCAAGCCGCTCTATGCAAGGCAATCGTGCTTGGGTAAATCCAAGCGATGTTGCCGTTCTTAAGCAGCAGCTCATAGATGCGATAAACGGTGAAGACTTTACTTTGGCACTTCTAGAAGCCATGAGTGAACAAGGCATTCCTGAATATCCGCTAGAAGACGAAGTATCGCTAGAGCAAATTTCAAATGAGTTTGCCGCAGGCATTAGCTTTGTTCCTGCACCGGGTGTGCGTGCATTACTATGTGACGGTAAGCGTGGCCTTCCTCGCGCACTCTTTGTAAATGGCAGTCAGTTCGAATTTGGTAAAAGTGACCAAGAATGGTTTGAAGTGCTTGCATCAGGAGGCGTTTTGAACGCAACGTGTTGCCAAGACGCGCCTTCTTTTACATTTTTAGAAACCTTAACTACACTTATCAATAATGGTTACTGGGAATGGTTCGAAGGTTAACAGGTAAGTATGGCGTTTACGATACAAAACGTCGATTGGGAAAAGGATAAACATCGACTGAAAGCACTAAGGGAACATGTATTTGTTTTAGAGTGGCGCGTCCCCGAGGCAAGCGAGTTCGACGAACACGACAGCTCGGCGTGCCATGTGCTTATCGTCAATGATGAAAACGAACCCATTGCCACTGGGCGCTTAACCAAACGAGGCGAACTAGGCCGAATTGCTGTTAAGCGCTGCCACAGAACATTGCCTGTTTATCGCGCTTTGTTTGAAGCGCTGATTAACACGGCAAAGCAAAACAACGTCCCCATTATCAAAGTAGTCTGCAATTTAGAAAGCGTGTCCTATCACCAATCCATTGGTTTTATTCCCGACGGGCAAGTGTTCATGGACGCAGGCGTTCCAAGACAGCGCCTAAAATGTCCAGCAGAGCGATTTCCTCTGCCGGACGTGACTCAACTTCATTAGGTTGCTGACTTAAAGCTTTAAACCCAAAGATCCGGCGTATTTTGCATAGCAAATAAGTTCTCAGCACGATTGATAAGCAATGCGCCAAATTCTTTTTGCGTTTTATCTGCATCTTTTGCATTGATCAGGTTTTCAGCCTTTAACTGCCAATGCATAGCAAAGTGGCGAAGTGCCTCTTTGGCATCTTTCGCGTTGTCTACCGATGTATAGTCTGACGGCAAATCACCACTAATTACCCAATAGCGTTTGCTGTCCATCGCTTTAATTTTCCATACTGCAAGGTAAGGAATTAAATAGCGGCTTTCTTCTGTAACAACAGATTCGAACAAAACACCATTTTCAGCTAAAAACTTATTAGCTTTTTGAAACTGTTCTCGTACCCACGTTGCGCGTTCTTCATCACTGATTGGTTGGTTTTCTGGTTGTTCTGCCATTTTTACTCTCATTATTATCGTTATCTGTTCTTACTAGTACTGCTACTTGATACCCATGTCTCAGTTACCTTCTAGGCAGTTTTGCCACTAGTTCGTAGCGTACGCCTTTTTTATCTTTGTACTTTATTTCATCCCTGCTTTCCACCGCAATTAGGGCATTGTGCCCACCGAAGGTGTTAACCGCTTACTTATTCGACAATCTTTAAGAATACCCAACACCCAGTTATTCAAAGATCGGGCACAAACATTTACATTTTTCATATTGGCAAATGTGCTTCTTTGGGCGAAACTGTGAGATGAAAACTTCACCAAGCCGAGTGTTTATACATGCGAATAGTAAGACTTACCCTTGGAGCAATCCTGTTTATCGGCGGTATTGTTCTAACATTACTTCCGGGCTCTATCTTGTTAGTGGTAGGCGGTTTAGTGCTCTTAAGTTACGACTGGCCAAAAGCGCGAAGCTGGCTCAAATACAGCCAAAAAACAATGACGAGTGGTGCCCGTAGAATTGATCGTTTTCTTCTTATGCGAAAGCTGCGTTAATTGTTTTTGTTCTAACAGGTGTGCTTTTAGAAAGTTGAGCACGCCATAACGCACAGTGCGTTTCGCCCCCCTCTCCATCTCTCACCACTTTGTCGCAAAGTGTTAGCAATTAAACTTATGTAAATGCGTAATGATGCAATGCGTGTTAACGTAATCTAAAGTATAAATTGCGAAGCCTTTAACAATAATAATAGTGGCAATTATCTGAGCATGCTCAGCATCTTAGATAGTTCGTATCATCAGGCAATGTAACCGTATCGATATGATTTTGAGTAATGCGTTGACCCCGCATTGCGCTGCTTGGGTAGGCCAGTTTTAAACAACCTGGTCCAAGTCATATCTTTCGCTTACCTATGGAGACAAGACCATGATCACGTTTACCGTTAATGGTAACAAACACGAATTTTCTGGTGACCCATCAACACCAGTGTTGTGGTACCTTCGTGACGAATTAAATCTTACAGGACCTAAGTTTGGCTGTGGTATGGCGCAATGTGGCGCTTGTACTGTTCACATTGATGGCATGGCACAACGCTCTTGCGTATTGCCTGTATCAGCCGTTCAAGGCAGAAAAATTACCACTATTGAAGGGCTAAGCGAAAATGGCGATCACCCTGTCCAAAAAGCGTGGGTAGAACACAAAGTACCACAATGTGGTTTCTGCCAGTGTGGGCAAATCATGCAAGCTGCCAGTCTATTATCAACCAACCCAACGCCAAGTGACGAAGAAATTGTTCAGAATATGTCGGGCAACATCTGTCGTTGCGGCACGTACCCTCGCATTCACAAGGCCATTAAGTCCGCGTCGAAATCAATAAGCGGCAACGCTGGCGTGAGCTACTTTGACCCAACCCAAGCGGGAGAAGAAGCATGAGTGAGAATACCTATTTTGATATGAATCGCCGCAGTTTCTTGAAATCGACAGCAGCAGCGGGTGCACTGGTTCTTGGTACCTATTTTATGGGTGGTGCACCTCGCGCCATGGCTGGCGTATTAGCAAAGCCGGCGGAAAACGCAAAGCGCGCAAACTTGTTCATTGCACTTCGCCCTGACGGCATGGTTGAAGTAACGTGTCACCGCAGCGAAATGGGTCAACAGATCCGAACCGCCATTGCGCAAATTGTTGCTGACGAGATGGAAGCGGCGTGGGATAAAGTCATTGTTATTCAAGGCAAAGGCGACCCCAAATACGGTGACCAAAACACCGATGGCTCGCGTAGTATCCGCTTCAATATGCAGCGTCTTCGAGAAATGGGCGCAAGCGTGCGTTATATGATGCAACATGCAGCAGCTAAACGTTGGGGTGTTGAGCCAAGTACCTGTGTTGCCGAGCAGCATGTGGTAACACACACTTCAGGTAAAACTCTTTCGTATAAAGACTTAATAGACGATGCATTAACCATTACGCCGCCAGAAGCAGATAAGCTTAAGCTTAAAGAAAGGAAAGAATGGCGTTACATCAATACCGGTATGGCGCATATCGACCTTCAAGATATCGTTACCGGTAAAGCAACCTTCGCCGCCGACGTGCGCGAGCCAAAAGCACTTGTTGCTATAATCGAACGCCCTCCTGTAGTGGGCGGTAAGATGAAAAGCTTTAATGCAGATAAAGCAAAAGCGGTTAATGGCGTTGTTGATGTAATTGAAATTCCAGCGCCAAAAGGTGCGCCCCAGTTCCAGCCAAAAGGTGGGCTAGCCATTATAGCTAACAATACATGGGCAGCATGGCAAGGCCGCAAAGCATTAGACGTCACCTGGGACGATGGCGCAAATGGCGACTATAACTCAGCGAACTTTAAAGAGCAGTTGCTTAACACAGTAAATGCACCTCAAACGCTTGTTAGAGAAAAAGGCGATGCGTTGAGCGTTTTAGAAAAAGCCAGCGACAAGCTGGTTGCTGACTATTACGTGCCGCATTTAGCACAAGCCCCAATGGAGCCACCATGTGCTACTGCCATGTACTATAAAGATCGCGTTGACGTATGGGCAGCAACACAAAATCCGCAGGCTGATATGGAAACCGTGGGCGCTATGGTTGGCATGGACAAAGAAAAAATCAATGTTCACGTTACCATGCTAGGTGGTGCTTTCGGGCGTAAGTCTAAGCCTGACTTTTCAGCGGAAGCGGCATACCTATCAATGAAAACGGGTAAGCCAATTCGCGTTCAATGGACACGCGAAGATGATATTCAGCACGGCTTCTATCACGCGGTTTCTGCTCAACATGTTGAAGCTGCACTTGATGAAAACGGTAAAATTGACGCTTATCTTCACAGAACCGCGTTTTCACCTATTGCCTCTACGTTCCAAGAAGGCGCGAACGCCCCCTTTAGCTTTGAGTTAGATTTGGGCTTTACGGATAACCCTATTCTTACGCCCAACATGAAGTTAGAGCGCGGAGAAGCACCTGCCAAAGCCCGTATTGGATGGATGCGTTCAGTATCGAACATCTTCCATGCGTTTGCTGTACAGTCGTTTATTAATGAAGCAGCCCACAAAGCAGGCAAAGACTCTAAAGATTACCTATTGGAAGTAATTGGTCCTGATAGAATTATTGATGTGACGGATCAAAAAGCCGAATATCAAAACTATTGGGGTGATAAGTCGGTTTATCCTTTGGATACAGGTCGTCTTCGCAATGTAATTGAGAAAGTATCTGACATGGCAGGCTGGGGCCGCAACATGCCTAAAGGCCGCGGACTGGGTATTGCTGCGCATCGTAGCTTCTTAACTTACGTTGCTACTGTGGTTGAAGTTGAGGTGTCTGACGCTGGCGATCTTAGCGTGATTAAATCATGGGTAGCTATTGATGCAGGTACTGTAGTTAACACCGATACGGTTAAAAACCAAACCCAAGGCGGCTCGGTTTACGGTATCACAACAGCTATCAGTGACGGTATAACGTTTGATAAAGGGCGTGTACAGCAGAGTAACTTCCACAACTACCGTGTACCGCGCATGAGCGATTCACCACTAGAGGTAGAAGTTGAAGTAATTGAAAGCGATGCGCCGCCAGCAGGTGTAGGCGAACCGGCAACACCTGTATACGCACCAGCGTTATGCAACGCCATTTTCGCTGCATGTGGTAAACGTATTCGCCAGCTTCCTATTGGTAACCAACTTAAAGCGTAAGCATTCTATAGATTCGGCTTAATCGCTGATTTGATGAATAAATACTAACGCTATTTAAGACATGCAATCATATCAAAAAGGATTAACACGCATTGTGTTAATCCTTTTTTTATGGATGTATTCGGTAGTGTCTTAATAGTGGCGGGGCAATTATCTTCGCGGATTAGTTCAATAGAAGAAACTATATAAGTTATAGATACTTAGGCAAAAACACGCTATCGAGATAACAACGCAAGCAACAAAAAGGTGAATAAATACACCATAACTTGTATAGGCGAAAACTGCACATATCAGACCAACAGTGAATTCAACCAGCGCAGCTTCACAGAACGTTCTGATGTTACTGATTACAGGTTGTGCAAAAAACTTAAATTTATAAGCCATCTTAGTTTCCCTCCCTGCCTCATCCATACTGCTAGCCAAACGTTATTTACAATAGCACACTAATCCAACCGGACATAATTTAACCAAGTAATATAAGAAGGTCTTAAGCTTTGTTGCACATCAAAAAGGCGAACAAACCTAGTCATTAGCATATTCGCCATTTCCAACTAACTAAGCCATTGCTTAAGAGCAGCAAACAACCATTAGAGACAAAAAAGGAGGCCAACATGACCTCCTTTTATTCAAACTGTAAATCAACCTGTAACCTTACAATTAAAAGGAAAACACTTTCAGTGTTGGACGGTTAATTCCCGCCTTATTCTAATAGGTTATTCTTACTCGTAGTTGCGTTCCATCCACATTAACTGCATTTTGAGCTCGTTAATTTCTTTTTGCGCTTCCGCCAACTGCTCTACCACAGAGCGTGATTGCATAACGTTTTCTTCGGAAGTATTTACTGAAACTGCGCTATCATTATGTGCCATGAGAATTCAACCAAGTTAATTATTAATCAAAGATTCTAAGTGAAAGTCACTCTGTAATATTACATTTTTAATTACACAAAGTCATGTTTTCAACACGCAAAAATGCATAGTTTTGCTAAATAACCACAGTTTTTTTAAGGAATGAAACACGAGCAAAGATTTGCTTCTAAATGAGTCGCCATCACTTTAAGTTGCCTAACAAAAAAAGAGACCTTATGGTCTCTTTTCAATAATATCAAAGCAATAACGTGGTGAAATAACACGACGTTAGATGGAAAACTAGATAGTTCTGACCCTATCTCGCCTTCACATCCAAGCTACGTAATTAGCCGTGCTTTTCAGCCAGGTAAAGCCAGGTTTCAACCACGGTATCAGGGTTAAGTGATACCGAATCAATCCCTTCTTGTACCAGCCACGCGGCGAAGTCTTCGTGATCTGATGGACCTTGACCACAAATGCCTACGTATTTTCCACGCTTCTTGGCTGCCTGAATTGCCATTGACAACAATGCTTTCACCGCCTCATCTCGTTCATCAAACAAGTGCGCGATAAGACCACTGTCGCGATCTAGACCTAGGGTTAACTGCGTTAAGTCGTTAGACCCAATAGAGAAACCGTCGAAAATGTCTAGGAACTTATCAGCGAGTAAAGCGTTTGATGGCAGTTCACACATCATGATAATGCGAAGGCCATTTTCACCTTTCTTAAGTCCTTGCTCTTCAAGAAGTTCGATAACTTGACGACCTTCTTCTAATGTACGAACAAACGGGATCATGATCTCAACATTGGTCAAGCCCATTTTGTTGCGAACGCGCTTAATGGCTTCACATTCAAGGGCAAAACAATCGCGGAAATCTTCAGAGATGTAGCGGCTTGCACCACGGAAACCCAACATTGGGTTTTCTTCGTCTGGCTCGTATTGATAACCGCCCACTAAGTTGAAGTATTCGTTCGATTTGAAATCTGACATACGAACAATAACTTTCTCTGGCGAGAATGCAGCGCCAATGGTTGAAATACCTTCCACCAATTTCTCGATGTAGTATTCCGTAGGCGACTCGTAGCCTGCAATCATATCGCTAATTTCTTCTTTCAACTCTTCAGGCTGGCTGTCGAAATTAAGCAGTGCTTTAGGGTGCACACCAATCATGCGGTTGATAATAAACTCAAGGCGAGCAAGACCAACACCCGCGTTTGGCAAGCGAGCAAAATCAAATGCGCGATCGGGGTTACCCACGTTCATCATCACTTTTAGCGGTAGGTCAGGCATTGCGTCAATGCGTGAGGTCACTACGTCGAACTCTAGTTCGTCACCGTAGATAAAACCGGTGTCACCTTCAGCACAAGACACAGTAATTTTGTCGCCGTTCTTGATACTGTCGGTCGCGTTACCACAACCAACCACAGCTGGAATGCCCAACTCACGCGCGATGATTGCCGCGTGACACGTACGGCCACCGCGGTTGGTAACAATAGCAGAAGCCTTCTTCATGATAGGTTCCCAGTCAGGGTCTGTCATGTCAGTTACCAGAACATCACCCGCTTGGATTTTGTCCATCTCTTCAATTGAATCAAGCACTTTCGCTACACCAGCACCGATTTTGTGTCCAATTGCACGGCCTTCACAAACAATGTTGCTTTGACCTTTCAACTGGAATCGCTCGATACTCTGTGAATCTTCACGGCTGCGTACTGTTTCAGGGCGAGCCTGAACAATGTAAAGTTTGCCGTCTGCGCCATCTTTTGCCCACTCGATGTCCATAGGACGCTTGTAGTGGTTTTCAATGATCTGCGCCTGTTTAGCAAGCTCCATCACTTCGTCATCAGTCAACGAGAAGGTTTTGCTGTCAGCTGCATCAATATCGACAATAGACACTTGCTTACCGTGTGCTTCATCATCTGAGTACACCATTTTAGTAAGCTTACTACCAAGGTTACGACGAACGATAGCAGGCAGGCCTTTATCAAGTGTTGGTTTGTGAACATAGAATTCATCAGGGTTAACCGCACCCTGCACCACCATTTCACCTAAACCAAATGAGCTGGTAATAAATACAACGTCTTCAAAGCCAGACTCTGTATCGATAGTAAACATAACGCCTGATGATGCGATATCACTGCGCACCATGCGTTGAATGCCTGCAGATAGCGCCACGCCTTTGTGGTCGTATCCTTGGTGAACGCGATATGAAATAGCGCGGTCGTTAAATAGCGATGCGAACACGTGCTTAATTGCCACAAGCACGGCTTCATAGCCTTTAACGTTTAGGAAAGTCTCTTGTTGACCTGCGAAAGACGCATCTGGCATATCTTCAGCCGTGGCTGATGAACGCACTGCGAATGACGCTTCTTCACCTGCATCACCCTGTAATGTGACAAACGCAGTTTTGATTTCTTCTTCTAGCTTTCCTTGGAAAGGTGTGTCGATGATCCACTGACGGATATTCTTACCCGCTTCGGTCAATGCGTTCACGTCATCTACGTCTAACGAGTCTAAGACTTCGTGGATGCGCGCTTCTAGGCCACTTTGCTCTAGAAACTCATTAAATGCCTCGGCGGTGGTAGCAAAACCTCCCGGCACCTGCACACCGGCGTTCGCCAGGTTTGAAATCATCTCGCCTAATGATGCATTTTTGCCGCCTACGCGACCCACATCATGCATGCCCAGTTCTTGATACCAAAGTACGTATTCTTGCACAGCCCAAGCCTCCAGCTTTTTTATGTGTAGGGTATGAGGTTAATTTCAGGTTTGTGCTTTTTGTCACCTGAAACTCATCAAATTGTAGTCGATATGTGGTGAAAACCACTGTTAACGCTGTCCATTACGTTTGACAGCAAACCTATTGATATTTGCCATCATTCACAAGAACCGTGTAGCTTTTCGACGAAATCATCTTAGAATGGGGAAATTCAGAATGTAAACCCTTTATTACTTTTGTAATAAAATTACACCAATGTTAAGGATATGTTGTGCGCACAGCTTTTTATATTTCAGATGGTACAGCCATCACTGCAGAGGTCTTCGGTCACGCCCTGCTTTCCCTGTTTCCCGTTTCTTTCAATCACAACACCATTCCTTTCGTTGAAACTGAGGAACAAGCTCACAAAGTTTTACAGCAAATTTCTGAAAGTTTTCAAGACACCGGAGAAAGGCCGCTTGTTTTTTATACAATTGTGAATGTAGATATTCGCAAAATAATCTCGAAATCTGTGGGCATTAACTATAATTTTCTCGATCAATTCGTAGCGCCACTGGAAAAAGTATTGGGTGTTCCTTCAAAACCAGAAAAACATCGTACACACAGTATTCACGAAACCACCTACGATATTAGAATTGAGGCCGTAAACTACGCATTGGCTAATGACGATGGCTCTAATCTAAAAGATTACGATGAAGCAGACATCATTCTTACTGGCGTTTCACGCTCGGGTAAAACGCCAACAAGTCTTTACTTAGCCCTTCAATACGGAATAAAAGCAGCGAACTACCCTTTTACAGAAGAAGACATGGGAGACATGCTGAAACTGCCTCCAGCCCTAAGACGATTTAAGAACAAACTCTTCGGACTAACGATTGAAGCCGATAGACTACATCAGATACGTTCAGAGCGACGCGCAAACAGTAAATACGCATCGCTACCACAATGTAGGATGGAGCTTCGTGAAGTTGAAAACCTGTATAGAAAGGAAAAGATTCCGTTTTTGAACAGCACTAAATATTCTATTGAAGAAATTTCGGCAAAGATTTTAGCCGAGACTGGACTGAAGCGCCGTAAGTATTAGTGAATCTAACTATTGGTAAACAAAAAAGCGTGCCGCAATGTGCATTTTGCCTGCAGCTAATCGAAATGAACCTAACGATTAATGCGGTGCGTTATCTTTTACCAATTTTCTGTAGCGCGATAGCTGTAAAGATGGAAGCCCCTCAACAGATATTTGCTTGAGCCAACGTCTCGCTTTTTCAGGGTCGTTGCCAAGCGTAGCATTTTCCGCTATCCGCAACTTAATACTGTTAATTTGAGCGATATCCTTCGCTTGCTCCGCACATGCTAAACCATTCAGGAAAGCCTTCTCTGCCGCCTGATAATTCTTATTATTGCGAAGCGCTACAGCATAATTGCTGTAGGCGACAGCTTGCTGTTGATAATCGGGTAGCTTCAACGCCCAATTCAACGATTTAATTCGATATTCAATATGTTTTGCGTTATCGCCTTCTTTTAGCGCGGCGTGCCCAAGCTCAGCAAAGATCTCATGATAAAAGACAGGCGCATTATAGTTTTCACCTTCCAGTTGCTCAGCAAAGTCCTGCGCTTCTTTCGTTTTACCAAGCACAGTCAAAAGATTTAAAACCCTTACACCTAATTGAGGGGACGGCATCTTTTCATATTGTGCTCTCAAGCCCGTCAAAGATTTAGTTAACGCTATTCTTGCTTCCTGCTCTCGGCCACTGGCACGTAACCACTTACCGAAAAACAGAGAAACTAGTGGCTTGTACTCTGGCATTCCTTTCAAATTTGTAGCCTCAAGCCATGGTCTTAGAAGGGCATAAAGCTCATCATAACGTTGAAAGTTAAATAAGATATCAAACCTTCTTACTTGAAGGTCCCACCATGGTGGTGTGTTCTTATCTAATAGAGATTGCTGTGCTCTGATTTTCGATAAACATTCGTCGACACTATCCTGGCAAAGAGGCTGAATATCTTTAATCGCGGCATTTGCATGAAATACAAAAAGCGCTAGGAATAATAAAATGGTGGCTAATAGAGATCTCATTATTATTATGGCAATGCGTCTATTTAGTATGAAGTATAGGTTAAAAGCCGTTCTTATAATAGTTAGCGAAAGCTCCTAATTTCTTTAGTGGCTAGCATCATCGCATGCTCCGTGACCTTTCGCTGATAGCAATTATCTATCACGGATAATCAGTTACATTTCATTGATTTAGCGATATTGTTAAAACACAATTGATACAGTATAACATAACCATTAATTAAAGGAGTTAGCGTCATGTTTACAGAAGAAATGGTACATACAGCCCTTCAGACTTGGTGCGACAATGTTGTTGCGGTGGGAAAAGTACACGCTGAAGGTGGCGATGTGAAAGCGTTCGCATCAAAGGTTTTATCTGAAAACTACGATTACGATAATGGCAAGGTGCTATTTAAGCCTACCTTAACGTTTGGTGCTCAAACATTTCGCCCAACAAAAGAAGGGGCGCTTTCATACTTCGTAGGTGGCAATAGCGACTACCCCAACGACAACGGGTTCAAGCTTAAGCCTTGGGTAAAGGTTTGGTATAGCAAGGAAGATTTCATATTGAACGGCGAGTTAGCCATTGTTCAATGCAACGTACATTTCATTGGTGCAGACGACAGCCATATTTTTGTGAACAAGAGCTTTGTCTTCAAGCAATGCGACGACGATAAAATTAGAATCATCCTTCACCAGTCTTCGTTGCCTTATCAGCCATAAGCGTTAGGAATGGCTCTAATGGCACAGGCTTGACGCCTTTAAGTGTCAAAAAACACGAGGCACGGTACAAGTCGTGCCTCGTTTTATTCTAAAGGTGCGCTAACGCTGTAAATCAGTAACCGTCTAGTTTCAAAAGCTTGGCTTAGGATAAAGCCCAAGTTCAGTCGAGTCACGCTAGGTACGGCTATTTCACGCAAGGCGCTTCTACTGCGTCTTAAGCGCGTCCTTCAGCGCTTCCAAGTTAGATTCAAATGGCTTCCACTGCCCCATCCCCGTTTTGTAAATAGGCTGCCGAACCTGCTCTGAACTTGGAGTTTTGATTATCCGCTTGGTTTTATGAAACGCTAAGCATGCCTCTTCAAACTCTAAACCGCAGAACGCCAGAATACGCTTGACCTGCCCTTCTAAATCGTCGAGCACATCTTCGTGCTGCACCGTTAAAATGTCGCCGGGCATCACCGTATGCCAATGTGACATCAACTTTTCATACGCATTGTAATATCGGCCAATATCACTTAGCGAGTAGCTAAACTCCTGCCCTTCACCAAATAGTTGTTTGTACCCACTAAAACAGCAATCCATTGGATCCCTTCGCGCGTCAATAATTTTAGCGTTAGGCAGTATCTTTTTAATAAGCCCAATATGAATGAAATTGTTGGGCATTTTGTCAATAAATAACGGTGCGCCTTGGCGATATGCACGGGTCTGCTGAATATATTGCTCACCAAGTTTCGCCAGTGTTTCTTCACTCAATGCTGAAACATTAAACGGATATGGCGTAGATTGGTGGCTGAGCGAAGACGCTATACCCAGAATGTCATGCAGCTCCATGGTTCCGTCGACATTAGAGTGCGACGCTAGGATTTGCTCGAGCAGTGTAGAGCCAGCACGTGGAAGGCCGACAATAAAAATAGGATCTGGCGCTTGGCAACCCTGTGTTTTTTTGAAATCGTCTTGACTAAAAGCCTGTTGCTGAGCATCTAATGCTTGCTCGGTTTTCCCAATATCGAATTGAAGTGTATTGCGTTTAAGCGTATTACCTTGCTGGTAATACGTAAAGGCCTTGTCATACTGAGCGTTATCTTCAAACCCTTTTCCGAGCGCAAAACAAATATGAATTTTATCGTCTAAGTTAATTGCATCATTGCTGACTTGCTCAGTCATTTGCTTAAGCATCTTGTCACTAAACTTATACGTCTTCGTATTCGCCAAGCTCCAATAGGCATCACCATAGCCGCGGGCAAAATCTACCGCTTTTTCGTAAGCGTTAACCGCATCGGCAGTATCGCCTTTGGCTTTTAGTGCATGACCCAACGACACCCAAACTTTAGGTCTATCTGGCGTTTGTTCTAGTACGCCATGGTAAATATCTATCGCTTCATCTAATTGCCCTACACCAACAAGCGCATGGGCAAGACTGGTTTTAATAACAAAACTGTCTGGGCTTCTTGAGAGCCTTTGTCGCGCAACGTTTACGGCCTCTGGAAACTTACCCAACTTTGAAAGCACGTTTTGATACGCTAGCGCCGCTCGCTCGTTGTCCGGGTATAATTCCACACAACTTTCCAACAAAAATTCTGCATCACTGTACACCTTCAACTGCATACCAATTTCAGCCAACAACATCATAGCTTCAGGGTGATGCTTTTGTTTAGCCAAAAATTGGCGGCACACTTGCTCTGCCGCAGCGAACTGCTTTTCGTACATAAGGTCGTATGCACCCAGAATTGGCGGAGGAAGAGACTGCAAATGCGCAATCTGATTTGATGCCATTTGTTCAGCGGTAGCGTCGCGATGATTTTGATAGATTAAGAGCAGCTTTTTCCAACTGCTTATAAGAGCAGGGTTAAAATGCGTTGCTTTAAAGAACGCACTTGCTGCATTTTGCTGGTCTCCCACAGCTTCATGACAGTAAGCAAGCTCCTGGTATCCCCTGCCGTAATCTGGGCGAAGAGATAGAAGAGTGTCGATAGCCTTAAAAGCATCGCTATGTTGGTTCGAGAGCCTGTAAGTGACAGCGGCCAAATAAAGTACTTCTGCTTCTTGCTGCTCATTTAGCGACACGGACAATAAATCTTGAATATACGATTTCGCAGGTGATAACTGACCGCGTTGAAGCGCTTGCTTAATAGCGCGAACTTGATGTTGAAAATCTTCTGTTGTCATAGCCTTCGTTATAATTCTTGGTAGCGCAGGTGATAATTGGCGAAAGCCAAAAGGGTGTGTATTTAATACTACCGAATTTTTCTAAGATAAGTAATGAAAACGGCAGGCCTAGGCCTGCCGTTTAATGCACTGTGTACAATCTACTTCTTCGTTTACGACAAACGACTATTAATAGTAATCGTAAGAGAAGCGAAGACCTATAGTACGAGGGCGATTAGTCACAACTTTAGGCGTATACTGCTGTGTATCAATGTTCAAAATTGCTGATTTGTCGAAAACGTTGTCAACGAATGCTTCAACTTTCCAGTTTTGATACGTCATCCCCACAGATACATTACCAATCACGTAACTTTCCTGAATGTAGCGGCCACCGCGAATTGTTTCGCCATCTGCACCTGGATACGTTGCGCCTTTAAACTCGTCACCCTCATCTTTAATTTTCAGACCCGAGCCCGTACCATAAATCAATCGAGTTGCATCTTCCATGGCATAGGCGTTCATCACCATGCCAGCAAGACGGTCGCCGGTGTAGGTAAGTGATGCATTAACATACCCTTCTTTACCGCCATCTAACTCAAAGAAATAACGTGCGCTAATGTTGCCTGAGAAATCAGCAGAGTACGGAAGCTCACTGCCTACGCCAGCCGCAATACCTTCTAGTTCAGGGTTAATACTAACCAGTTCAGTATCCAATACGCTAAATGCTGCGTTAATGACTAGGTTATCTGTCGCTAACCAAGTAATGTCTGCATCAATCCCTTTAACTTCTGCATCACCAACATTATCGGTGAAGACTAAGAAACTAATATTCGCAGGATCGAAACGCGATGTTTGCAAGTCGCTGATTTCTGAATAGTAACCAGTGGCATTAACACGCAAAATTCCGTCTAAGAAGTCACCTTTCAGGCCAATTTCGTAGTTATCCAGCGTATCTGTTGTTGAGTAAACCGGAACACGGAAATCCGCAAACGCCCCAGTGTCATTTGCCGCTGCGTCCCCACCTAGTCTGTTAGTTACTGGTGGACGGAAGCCTTCTGAATAGTTCGCGAAAAGCAATACGTTTTCATTTACTTTCCAGTCGAGGCCGAACTTGAAAATGGTATCGTCAACCGTGAGTACTCCGTCACCGTCTAGTAAGCCAATTTCCAATGAACCATCTTGGATAGCATCGACAACACCTTGGCCGTCAAGACCCAAACCATCATAAACGGCGGGATCTAGCACGCCTTGACCATAGGCTTCTAATCGGCTTGTTACGTCGCGTGTTGATGTAGCGCCGCGATAAATATCGTCAATTTGATACCAGCGCGCACCAATGGTAGCGGTAAGCGTATCAGTAATTTCATAGCCTAGCTGACCAAATACTGCGATTTGCTCGATAGTATGCGTAACATCGTTTACAAAGCTAATTTCAGGAGAGAAAGGGCCACCATCGCTGTTAATTCCACGGTCACCCGCCAGCGCATTCCATGAACTTGCAAGGTTCTCGAAGATTTCAGGGCTTGCGATTTTAAACTGGCCTACTGAGCCTACTTCCTGTTCGTCATAAAACACACCCGCCGTCAGCTGCCATGGTGTATCCATCGTTGTGCTGAAACGTAGTTCGTGGGTTAAGCGAGTGCTAGTAGTGTCTTCTTTGTAGTATTTACTTGGATCGAGGCAGCGCGCGTCATCTGGATTATTTTGCGTTTCGTAGTGCGTACACACATAGTACGCGGAAAATAAGCCGCCGTTGGTGTAGCCTGTGTAATCGGTAAGCGTGTCTATTTCACGATCAAGGTAACCACCGGTATACACCACATCTAGTTTTTCTAAACGACCATTTAGGGTCCATGTGGTTAACCCAAATTCGTCGGAGTTTTCATCGCTTTGAAAGCGAATTGCCGAGCTTTCGCCTTCCACTGTTGGGTCGTAGGCAAACACACCTTCAGTATCAAGTGTTTGTTGAGTGTGTTGAACCAGAACATCCCAATCTTCGTTGATAATGTAAGACAACCCGAATCGCGCCCCTGAGTAGACCGCGTCATTAAAGTTATCTTCAACATGTTCGCTGTTTCTTGGCGACACAACGGCGGCTTCACTGCGGGTAAAACCATTGATTTCACGACGTGCATCCATCGCAGCCGGATCGATGCCCTTTTTCTGCAATGCTTTTCCAGAAATACGATCAATAACTACTGCACTTCCAATGTAACCACCATTTCCTGGCTCATTTTCAATGTTGTCAATCCAACCGCCCTGACTTTCATTGTAGGCAGCCACACGCAGCGCAAGGTTGTCAGTTGGAGTAACGTTGAAATATGCCTCCACCGTGTTACTCATATCTCCGCCTTTTGTGGTAGAAATACTGGTATCGAAGCCTGCAGCAAAACCAGAATGATCTGGCTTGTTTGTGATTAGGCGAACTGTACCTGCCTGAGAACTCGCACCAAATAACGTACCTTGCGGCCCAGGTAGAACCTCTACACGCTCAACGTCGGTCGCAAAAATATCTAAGTTTCGGCCAGCCATAGAAACAGGCATTTCATCAAGGTAGAAAGCCACTGAGGGCTGAAGTGCTTGAACAGATGACAGGGTAATGCTTGATTGCGTGGTCGCCGCACCACGAATGTATATTTCGTTTTGCCCTGGACCTGTACCTTGGAATACCACATTCGGTAAAAACTCTACGTAGTCTTGGAAGTTATCAATACCGAGATTTTCTAATGCTTTTCCATCTAACGCAGAGACTGCGACAGGGACATCTTGGATTGATTCACTTCTTTTCGTGGCGGTAACTTCTATGGTTTCAAGTTTAGCGGGCGCTTTAGTTTCTTGCGCAGCCAGAGAGGTGGATGCCAGTGCAGCGATGATTGCACAGCTAAGCTGAGTTTTGCGCATTTGTGTGTGTTTCCTTCAATTGTTTTTTTATTCTTTGGACAGTGTTTACTTAAAACACATATCAAAAAGATCATATATTACGATACACAATCTATTAATTATTTCTAC